>JARXKM010000014.1 GCA_030272785.1 Pseudomonadota bacterium | reverse complement strand
CTAGCCCGGCGCATGAAATAGCAGAAAGCGATTGGATGTCGGTTCCGCCGAATTCAACCCTGACGGAATGGCTTGTTCGGCCACGACCTGCGAGCCCGATGTTCATAAGTGCGTGGATCGATTTAGCGCTGATCGCTGACTACGCGAAACTTGGCGCCCGCGGCTTGCGCCATCAATCGGTAGGATCAGAAGCCTCGTCTGCGTCTGTGAGCACGACAGGACGCCATTGATGTACGTCTACCAGTCTCTGGCGCTTTCGCAGTTACGATGGTGAGACCGTTCGATGCCTTAACCTCGTTTGCCGGCGCTACGTTCGCTAAGGCTGCCCAGAACAAACCGACGCGATCAGCGCGATGGTCGCAGCACTACGCGACGCAGGTGGGCCGAGTTGGGGCGAGGCGATCAATCTTGTCTTTCCCGGCTATTTTGAACCTGCGTCACCGATTATAGGTGCCATGCTTGCACGCCCAAGCTGCCTGGATCCGGCCGCTTTGTTTGTGCCGCGAACAGGCGTCGAAATGTATTTCGCCCGATTCGACGCTGCCTGCCACGTTAAGCGAAGGCCGAATAGCGGTCAACGTTGGAGAGCGGGGACGAAAGCTGCGGCAGCCCGAATGGCATAGTGGATGCCTTTGTTCATATGCCTATTGGGCCGGCTAAGGTAGAAATCTTACGCCTCACGCGGCCGGATTCAGGAACGGATGCGTCTCCTCGCCCCAATAATAGAGGACGAGTCCCGATAATCCCATGGCGATGGCGACAAACCAGAACGCGTTTTCGATGCGCCCCCCGAGCGCGGCGGCGGCGCCCAAACCTAGCGCGCCGACTGCGTATCCGAGGTCGCGCCAAAACCGATAAATGCCGATTGCCGACGCTCGCCAGTTCGGGTGGGAAATGTCGGCGATGGCCGCGCTTAGGTTCGGATAGAGCAGCGCCATGCCGAGTCCCGCTATTGCCGCCGACATGCTCCACCAAGCCGAGCCTGTGCCAAGCGGGAGCAAGGCGACGCCGATGCCGCAAAGCCACATCCCGCCGACATTCAGGCGATGGCGGCCGATCTTGTCTGAGAAGCGTCCGGCGAACAATTGGGCACCGCCCCAAGTGAAGCCGTACACGCCGACGATCCAACCGATGCCCGGCAGACTGACACCCTGCCGGTGCAAGTAAACCGGCCAGAAAACCCAGACCAGCGCATCGACAAATTTTTCCACCAGGCCTGCCTGGCATAGCGCGGCCATGCGGCGGTCGCGCCAACTCATCAGCGCAAATATCTCCCGCGTCGTTGGATGCGTGCTGACGCCGTGTGGATAGCGCGGTCGTAGCGCGCCGGCTGCGCCGGCGGCGTGGCGCTTCAGTTCGGCATGCGCCCACGGCAAGGTTTCCACTACCGCCATCAGGGCGAGCAGGGTTGCCAGCCCGATGACTGCGGCGCCGAACCACAGCAAGCCCGCGCGCGGCCCCAGCACTGATGCGGCGTATCCGGTGGCTACTCCCGCAGAGGCGACGCCCACATAGCCGGCGAATTCGTTCAGACCGATCACAACGCCGCGTTGGTCGGCGCGCGTGAGGTCAAGTTTTGCTGTCTGGGTCATCGACCAGGTCAGACCCTGGTTCACACCAAGCAAGACGGTGGCGGCGACGATCCAGCTCCAGGCGGGAGCGAAGTAGATCAGCAAGGGAATGGGCAGCGCCGTCAACCAGCCGATCAACAACACTGGCCTGCGGCCAATCCGCTCTGCGAGACGGCCAGCGACGAAGTTCATCGTGCCCTTGACCAAACCGAAAGCTACCACGAAGGCGACCAGCAGCATGAACGAGTCGCGCGGGACTCCGAACTCGCTTTCGGCAAGCGCCGGCACCACGGTGCGCATCATTCCGAGTGCCATGCCGACGAACAGCACCTGCAGCAATTGCTGGAGGATTTGCCGCCAATTGGCGCGGATCCCATATTTCATGGCAGTGGCCATCACGCGCGCGCCGTTTGCTCGGAACGGCCCTGGAGGTTGGCCTCGAAGATGCGCGCCATTTCCAGCGGCTGCGGCGGAAGGTCGGCAATCACGGCCGAGACAAATTCATCGCGTGGCATCGACAGCATCGGACTAAAGCGTCGCTCGAAGCCGATGGTCGATGACGGCTTGCCCGACAGGCCCGCGCCGCAGGCGCTTCCGGCCTGGTGACCGGGATAGATCTCGAGTTCCGCTGGGAGGGTCAACAGCTTCTGCTGAAGGCTATCGTATAGTTGACCGCCCATTTCAATCTCGCGGCCCGCCAAGTCAGGGCGACCGACAGCGCCGACAAACAAGGTGTCCCCGGTGAGGACGAACCACGGCTGGTCGCAACGCCGCAGGTCCCGTACCAGCAGGCAAATGCTGTCAACCGTGTGACCTGGCGTGTGCAGCACGTCGACCACGACGTTGCCGGCCTCGATGCGCTGGCCGTTGGTCAATGGCATGAACTCAAACGACGTACGCGCCAGATCGCTTTCGTGCAAGCAGTAGGCGGCCCCGACTGCCCGGGCGAGCGCGAGCCCGCCGGAATAATGGTCTGCATGCACGTGCGTGTCGATCACATGGGTGATGACGACGCCGGCGCTGTGCGCCTCGGCGATGAACCAGTCTTCGTCGCCGCTCGCGACATCAACCGCGATGCCTTTGCCGTGGCCGGCGCAGCCGAAGAAATAGGACAGGGTGGCATCTTTAGCAGGTCGTTGTTTGAAAAACATGTCGTTCTCCTCGTCGCAGTTAAGTTTCCACCGGCAGCCCGTGGGCGCGCCATTCGGCGACGCCATCGGTCAGGTGCACCGCGTGATACCCCTTCTTGCGCATCAGGGCGACGGCGTCCTTTGCCATAAGGCAAAACGGTCCCCTGCAGTACGCCACCACGGGCAGGTCGATTGGCAGTTCCGCCAGTCGTTTCTTCAGTTCGGCTAGCGGTAGCGATAAGGCGTGTGGCAAATGGCCGCTGGCGAATTCCTGTGCTGGGCGCACGTCCAGCACCCTAAGCTCGCCCGCCGCAGCGCGCTTCAAGATGGTGAGGCGATCGAGACCGTCGAGGTCGCTGGGATGGTCGACGATCGACGCCAGCGCAAGCTGGAGTTCGACCAGTCTCTCTTCCGATTCGGTGCGAAGCGTCACCCACAGATCGGCGACGCTGGTATCGGCCAACCGGTAGACGACGTATTTGCCGTCCTTGCGGCAATCGACCAGGCGCGCTTGCCGCAACTCCTTGAGGTGAGCGCTGGTCAGCTTGACGCTGATCTCGGCGTCGGCGGCCAGCGTCTCGACGGCCTTTTCGCCTTGGCAAAGCAACTCGATCAGCTCCAGACGTTTCGGGCTCGACAATGCCTTGCCGATCCGAGCGACTTGTTCGTACAGGTGATTCTTTAATTCTCTCATTCTATCATTCTAAAGATTGATGGAATGTACGTCAAGGACGTCGGATCGTCGAGTTGGCGGCAAGCGTTAGATTGCACCGATAACCGAACTCGGCTATTCTCGGCGGGCCACTCACTCCTTAGCCGACCATTTCCGTTCCGCGATAAATTCATGCGCTGTTATCTTCTTCCTGTCCCTTGTTTGACAGTTCTCCTGATGCTCGGCCTGTCCGGATGCAGTACCTACCGGGTCGTCGCCAATACTCAGTCCGGCGCCGGTGCGGAAGCGAACCGGATGCTGTCGCGCTGGGTCGATTCGGGTGGCGACGTCGCGGCAGCGGCGTCATGGTCGCGCAAGGTGAGGGCTGGCGTGACCATCGCCGAAATCGAAGAGGCGTTTGCCGGCGTGGCAGTCGAGGACAACGTGCGCCCGGTGGGCGAACTGTTTGTTTCTAACGAATTGGCGGCCCGTTCCGGAAAGAAGGAGCGCTTTCTGAAGGTGTATTCGTATTGCGATCCGGCCACGGCGCGCCTGATGGTCGACTTCAGTCCTCCGATGGCGGCGTTCCTGCCGTGCCGTATCACCGTCGTCGAGCAAGTCGACGGACTGTGGATCTACACGATGAACATGGACATGCTGATCAAGTTGGGACGCCCGATGCCGCGCCCGGTGAGCGATGCGGTCCTGCGTGTGCGCGGCACGCTGCTCAAGATGCTCGAGCGCGGCGCTGCGGGCGAATTCTGACCGCAAGATCGATGTCGCTATCGGGCGCCGTGTGCCGCGCTGCACCATCGAATTTTCTTGCTTATTCCAGCGGCATTTGGTTATATGCGTATATGCTCATATGATTGCTTGCTACCAAAGATGAACGACGACCTCAACCGCGAACAGATGAAAGAAGTGTTCGAGGAAGTTTCACACTATTTCTTCCTGCTGTCGGAGCCGACCCGCTTGAAGATTCTGTACGCCCTGTGCGAAGGCGAGCAGCCGGTCGGATCGATCGTTAAGGAGATCGGGGCCAACCAGGCTAATGTGTCGCGCCAGTTGAACATGCTGTATCAGGCCAAGATACTGCAACGCCGCAAAGAGGGTGCCCAGGTCTATTACCGCATCGAAGACCAGAATGCGATCCAGCTGTGCCGCGTCGTGTGCGGCCAAATGGTCGACAAGGTTATCCAGCAGACCGGGCGCCTGACGCAGGCGCCGGTCGAAGGTTTCGTCGTCAGGGAAGAATAATGCGAGGCGGCCAAGGATAGTGTCCGCGCGCAATATGCATGCGTAGTCATATGCTCACGTAGTAATTTGTCCTAACATTTCTGGAAGAGTGAGACGTCGTCAGATGGCAAATTTGATTCGAAAATACGGCCGCATACTGCGCGCCCCCGAAAATTTCCTGCAGCCGGAACTGATCGATGAGGTCCACCGCGGGCAGCTCGACGAAAACCGCCGCGGTTTCCTACGCAAGAGCTTTCTCGCTGCCAGCGCCTCGCTGGCGGCCGGCTCTGCCCTGGCGCAGAGTGCCGCTGCGATCGGCGCCGACGGCGATCCAAATATCCTGGTGTTGCCCGAGCATTCGCGCACGCTCGGCAAACCGGTGGCGTCGAATCCCTACGGCGTGCCGTCGTCCTTCGAGACCAATCTGCTGCGGCGCGAATCGCCTGGCCTGACGCGGGTTTCGGCGGCGTCGGTGGCGTTCACGCCGCTGCAGGGACTGTTTGGCATCATCACTCCGTCCGGCCTGCATTTCGAGCGCCATCACCAGGGCTGGCACGACATCGATCCCAGTAAACACCGCCTGATGATTAACGGCATGGTCAAGCAGCAGAAGATCTACACGATGGATGACCTGATGCGTATGCCATCGGTGTCGCGCATGCACTTCATCGAATGCGGCGCGAACACGGCGATGGAGTGGGGCAATGTCGCGGTACCTTCCGTGCAGTATTCGCACGGCATGCTCAGCTGCAGCGAATTTACCGGCGTGCCGCTGTCGGTATTGCTGGAAGATTGCGGGTTCGACAAGCGCAACGCCAAGGTGGTGCTGGCCGAAGGCGCCGACGGCTCGTCGATGACGCGCACGATCCCGATCGACCGCGCGCTCGACGACGTGCTGGTCGCCTGGGGCATGAACGGTGAAATGCTGCGTCCTGAGAACGGCTATCCGCTGCGCCTGGTGGTACCGGGCGTGCAGGGCGTCTCCTGGGTTAAGTGGCTGCGCCGGATCGAAGTGGGCGACCAGCCCTACGCATCCAAGGACGAAGCGATCCATTACATGGACGCGATGCCAGACGGTACGTTCCGCCAGTACACCTCGGTGCAGGAATGCAAGTCGGTGATCACCAGCCCGTCGGCCGGACAATCGCTGCTCGATACCGGCTTCTACAACATCACCGGACTGGCGTGGTCGGGCCGCGGCAAGATCAAGCGCGTCGACGTGTCGGTCGACGGCGGCAAGAGCTGGCGCACAGCGCGCCTCGAAACCCCGGTGCTGTCGAAATGCCTGACCCGCTTCAACATCGACTGGGAGTGGAGCGGCGATCCGGCGGTACTGCAATCGCGCGCCATCGACGAGACCGGCTACGTGCAGCCGAAAATCAATGAACTGAGGGCGGTACGGGGTACGCGCTCGATCTACCACAACAACGCGATCCAATCCTGGCAGGTTGCACAATCCGGGGAGGTAACCAATGTCCAGGTTTATTAACATCACCTCAACCGTGTTGGCCCTCGCGCTGCTGGCGCCGGCCGTGCAGGCCGCAGCACCGCTGACCAACTTAGGGCGCCCGGCAACGACGAAGGAGGTCGCTGCCTGGGATATCGACGTGCGGCCCGACTTCAAGGGGTTGCCGAAGGGCTCTGGCAGCGTGTCGGCTGGCATGAAGGTATGGGAAGGAAAATGCGCCTCCTGCCACGGCACTTTCGGCGAGTCGAACGAGGTGTTCACGCCGATTGTCGGCGGCATCGGGCCCGATGACATCAAGACCGGCCGCGTCGCCTCGCTGACCAACGGCAAGCAGCCGCAGAAGACGACGCTGATGAAGGTGGCCACGGTGTCGACCTTGTGGGACTACATCAACCGGGCGATGCCGTGGACGGCGCCGAAATCGCTGACCACCGATGAAGTATACGCGGTGACGGCCTACATCCTGAATATGGGCGAGATACTGCCCGACGACTTCGTGTTGTCGGATAAAACCATCGCGCAGGCGCAGCAGCGCATGCCGAACCGCAACGGCATGTCGACCAAACACGGCATGTGGGACGTGCGCGGCAAGGGCGACGTCGCCAGCGTCGCCTGCATGAAGAACTGCCCGGTGGAAGCGACGATTCGTTCGTCTCTGCCGGAGGCGTCGCGCAACGCGCACGGCAACCTGGCGCTGCAGAACCGCACTTTCGGCGCCGTGCGAGGCGTCGATACAAGCAAACCGGCGCCGGCCGCCCGGATTGGCGCCGCCGCCAATGCAGCTCCGGCGGCTGTGGTCGCAGCGCCTGCCAATGCCAGCGCCGGCATGGCGCTGATGCAGCAGAACGCCTGTATCGCTTGCCACGCCGTGTCAACGAAAGTGATGGGCCCGAGCTTCGTGCAGGTGGGCGATAGATACCGCGCCGACCCGACCGCCGCAGGCAAACTGATCGAGAAGGTGAAGAACGGCAGCAGCGGCGCATGGGGGCCGATCCCGATGCCGCCGCAGGGCCATGTCAAGGATGATGACATCAAGGCGCTGGTGCAGTGGATTCTCGCCGGCGCGAAGTGATTAGTGTGTTTTTCAATGGAGAAGTAATGAAGAAAGTTTTGTTTGCAGTGACCATATCGATCGCTTGCGGTAGCATCTTTGCAGCTGAGCATCGTGTCAAGATGGCCAACACGGGCGCCGATGGGTCGATGGTGTTCGAGCCGGGTTTCCTGCGCGTTGCCAAGGGCGATACTGTCAAGTTCATCAAGGTCGATCCGGCCCACAACAGCGCAGCAATGGTGGTGCCGGCCGGCGCGACTGCCTGGAAAGGCAAGCCGGACGAGGAAGTGAGCGTCACGCTGAATCAGGAGGGCGTCTACATCTACGTGTGTGATCCGCACAAGGTCATGGCCATGGCGGGGGTGATCCAGGTCGGCAAGCCGGTCAACCTGGTGGAGGCGCAGAAGCAGGCCGATATCCTGTCGAAGGGTTTCGTCATGAGCAAGGACCGCCTCTCGAAATACATGGCACAGGTCAAGTAACAGCAGCACAGTCGTCACAGGCAGCGTTCAATCAATCAACGGAGGTAGCAATGATTCAGAGTCGGCGCGATGTAATGCGCATCACAGCAGTGCTCGGCGCCGCGTTCGCGGCAGGCGTACTCAGTCCGAAGGATGTCTTCGCCGCAGAGTGGAGCCAGAAGGTGTTTGATGCGAAGAGCCTGGCCGATGCGGTCAAGGCTCTGGGCGGCGACAAATTCGAAGTTAGTCCTGACGTGTCGATCACCGGCCCGGACATCGCCGAGAACGGCGCAGTGGTGCCGGTTTCGATCAGCAGCAAGGCGGCCGGCACCGATTTCATGGCGATCTTGGTCGACAAGAACCCGAGCGCGATGTCGGCCAGCTTCAACATCCCGGCCGGCACCGAGGCGGCGGTGACGACGCGCGTCAAAATGGGCGCGACGTCGAACGTACACGCGCTGGCGCGGGCGAACGGCAAGTGGCTGGTCGCCTCGAAGGAAATCAAAGTGACGCTGGGCGGCTGCGGCGGTTAAGCCAGCGCCCCGACAGCAACCCTTTACACAGAAAAGGAAAATGAGATGGGTAACCCAATGCGTATCCGCGCCAGCATCGCTGGCGACATGGTGGAAGTGAAGATCTTAATGCGGCACGATATGGAGACCGGCCAGCGCAAGGACGCCGCCGGCGCCGTGATTCCCGCGCACTACATCAAGACCCTCGTCGCCAAGCACAAGGACAAGGTCGTGTTCGACGCCAACTTCGGGCCGTCGGTGTCGAAGGACCCGTTCCTGTCGTTCAAATTCAAGGGTGGCGCCGCAGGCGACAAAGTGATCGTCACCTGGGTCGATACCGCCGGCGACACGCGCACCGACGAAGGCACAGTGAGCTGACTTGGCAGCACCCGGGTTCCACCACCCCAATGCGGCATAGACCGCATGACGATGAACAAAGGAGACGACATGATCAAGAAACGCTTTGGCGTGGTTTGCGCAACACTGCTATGCGCGCTGGCGCCGGCGATGGCGCAGACTTCCGCAACGGACGAAATCGCCAAATACCGGCAGATGCTGGCCGATGGCAATCCGGCCGAACTGTGGGAGATGCGCGGCGAGGAGTTGTGGAAGGCCAAGGCCGGGCCGAAGAAAGTGTCGCTCGAACAGTGCGACCTCGGCAAGGGCGCCGGCATCGTCAAGGGCGCGTATGTCGAACTGCCGCGCTTCTTCAAGGACACCGGCAAGGTGATGGACCTTGAACAGCGGCTGGTTTACTGCCGCATGACGCTGCAGGGCCTGAGCCACGAAGAGGCCGTCAAAACGCCGTTCGGATCGGCCGGCAAACAATCGACCATCGAGCCGCTTGTCGCCTACATCACGTCCGAGTCGCGCGGCATGAAGATGGCCGTGTCGACCGCGCATCCGCTGGAAAAACGCGCCTACGAGGCCGGCAAGCAAATGTTCTTCTACCGCGGCGGTTCGCACGACTTTGCCTGCGCCACATGCCACTCGGCCGACGGCCAGCGCATCCGGCTGCAGGAGCTGCCGAACATTCTCAACAAGGCTAACGCACAAGCTGCCTACACCACCTGGCCGGCGTATCGCGTCTCGCAAGGGGAGGTCCGCACGATGCAGCACCGGCTCAACGACTGCTTCCGCCAGCAGCGCTTCCCCGAGCCGGTGTACGCCTCCGAGGCGATCACCGCGATGACTATGTTCCTGGCAAAAAATGCCGATGGCGGTGTCTACGCCGGCCCGGCCCTGAAACGATAAGGATAAGCGATGACTCCGATGCGAAAAATAGTGGCCGTCGCCGTGGCGACGCTGACCGTTGCAGGCTGCGCCAGCGTGGTTGCCGAGACCGATTACGGCCATGTTGCCCTTGACTTGATCAAACAGGATTTTCGTTCCAAGGGACCGGCCACGCTCGAGCGCGTTACGATGCAGGACGATGCGCAGCAGCTATGCAGTACCTTCCCGAAAGAGCGCAGCAGTGAGGTCAACGCCAGGATCGAGGCGGCCCAGTTGAAGACGGTCAAACTCCCGGCCGACGGCAAGTACCTCGGCAAGTGGCAGGAGGGCGAGAAGGTCGCGCAGAACGGCCGCGGCATGCAATCGTCCGACGCGCTCGGCGCGCCGAACGGCGGCAACTGCTACGCTTGCCACCAGATCACGAAGCAGGAAATCTCGTTCGGCAACATCGGGCCGAGCCTGTACCAGTACGGCAAGGTGCGCGGTAGCGGCGACGAGATCGTCAAATACACCTGGGGCAAGATCTACAACGCGCAGGCGTACACCGCCTGTTCCAACATGCCGCGCTTTGGCCACAACGGGGTGCTGACGGAGGCGCAGATCAAGGATGTGATGGCGCTGCTGCTCGACCCGGCCTCGCCCGTCAACAAGTAACCGCGGCGCACCGACGCGTTTCCCGCAGGGCGGGCAACACGCCGTGCCCGCATCCACAGCAAGGAAGAACGATGGGAATGAATCGGCGCGAATTTGCGCAACTGTTGGGCATCGCCGCTGCGGGCGGCATGCTGATCAACTCGAAGGCGGCGCTGGCGGGTACGGCCACGGCCGGCAATCTCTATGACTTGCCGCGCTTCGGCAATGTCCACTTCCTGCATTTCACCGACTGCCATGCGCAGTTGAAACCGGTGTATTTCCGCGAACCGAGCATGAATCTTGGCGTCGGTGCTGCGTCCGGGCGCATCCCGCACCTGGTCGGCGATCAATTGCTGCGGCAGGTCGGCCTGAAGCCGAACACGCCGCAGGCGCACGCTTTCACTGCGCTCAATTTCGAACAGGCCGCGCAAACGTACGGCAAGGTCGGTGGCTTTGCCCACCTCGCAACGCTGGTCAAGCGGATGCGCGCAGGCCGACCCGGCGCCTTGCTGCTCGACGGCGGCGACACCTGGCAGGGCTCCGGCACCGCGCTGTGGACCAAAGGCCAGGACATGGTCGACGCCTGCCTGTTGCTCGGCGTCGACGTCATGACGGCGCACTGGGAAATGACCTTGGGTGACAAGCGGGTGCAGGAAATCGTCGGCAAGGACTTCAAGGGCAAGGTCGATTTTGTCGCCCAAAACGTTAAGACCAACGATTTCGGCGACCAGGTGTTTGCCCCTTATGTCATCAAGCAGATGAACGGCGTGCCGGTGGCGATCATCGGCCAGGCCTTTCCCTACACGCCGATCGCCAACCCGCGCTACCTGACGCCGGACTGGAGCTTTGGCATCCAGGAAGAGAACATGCAGAAAATGGTCGACGAAGCGCGCGCGAAGGGCGCCAAGGTCGTCGTCGTGCTGTCGCACAACGGCATGGACGTCGACCTGAAAATGGCCTCGCGCGTGCGCGGCATCGACGCCATCATGGGCGGCCATACTCACGATGGCGTGCCGGTGCCCGTGGTTGTCAGCAACGGCGGCGGCAAGACGCTGGTGACGAACGCCGGCAGCAACAGCAAGTTCCTCGGCGTGCTCGACTTCGATGTACGCGAAGGCAATGTCAGGGCGTTCCAATATCGATTACTGCCGGTGTTCTCGAATTTCCTGCCGGCCGACCGCGACATGACCGCGTTGATCAACAAGGTCAGGGCGCCCTACGAGGCGAAGCTCGGCGAGAAGCTGGCAATGACCGAAGGCACGCTCTATCGCCGCGGCAATTTCAACGGCACCTTCGACCAGTTGATCATTGATGCGCTGATGGATGTCAAAGGCGCCGACATGGCATTCTCGCCGGGCTTCCGCTGGGGCACGTCGCTGTTGCCGAACAGCCCCATCCTGATGGAGCACCTGATGGACCAGACCGCGACGACCTATTCTTACAGCACGCTCACGGACATGACAGGCAGCACCATCAAGACGGTGATGGAAGACGTCGCCGACAACCTGTTCAACAAGGACCCGTATTACCAGCAGGGCGGCGACATGGTGCGCGTCGGCGGCATGACTTATGCCATCGAGCCGAATGCGGCAATGGGCTCGCGCATCAGCGACATGCGCCTCAACGGCAAGCTGATCGAGGCCGGCAAGACCTACAAGGTGGCCGGCTGGGCGCCGGTGGCGGAGGGCGCGCAGGGCGAACCGGTGTGGGACGTTGTGGCACAGTGGCTCAAGGCGCACAAAACGGTGACGCCGCGCACGCTGAATACGCCGCGCCTGATCGGTATGCAGGGCAATGCCGGGATGCTGGCATGAACACCATTTCAACCAACTCGGCAGGGAAGCACATGCGCGTCAAGAACTGGATCCTCATCGCCTCTGCCTGCGCTACGCTGGCCGTTGCGCACACTCAGGCGCGAGCAGTCGAGGCGGCGGCGGTACCGGCCAGCAAGCAGACTACGGCCGGCCGCTACCTCGATGCGCGCGAAGCGTATGCCCTCAAACAGAAGCTGGGCGCAAAGGCGTTTTTCGTCGACGTGCGCACGCGCTATGAGGTCTCGTATGTCGGCATGCCCACCGTCGCCGATGCCAACATCGCTTACGTCGAGCATCCGGACGATGCGCCGTGGGACGACAAGGCCGGCCGCTTCAAACTCGAGGTGAACAGCGACTTCGGCCCGGATCTGGCGCGGAGGATGGCGGCCAAAGGCCTCGGCAAGGGCGATGTGGTCATCGTCATGTGCCGCTCGGGGGACCGCAGCGCACGCGCCGCCACGCTGCTGACCCAGTTGGGCTATTCGAACGTGTTTAGCGTGGTCGACGGCTTTGAAGGCGATATCGCCACCAGCGGGCCAAAGCAGGGCCAGCGTGTGGTGAATGGCTGGAAGAACGCTGATCTGCCGTGGAGCTACAAGCTCGATAAAGAACGCATGACCATGCCAAAGCTTTGACGTGAACAGCGCAATGAGATTCTATTCGTCATCGAATCGCGGTCGACCTGCCAGCCATGCGGTGCCGCTGTTGGCCGCGTTGGCGATCTGCGGCGTGTTCGCCGGCAGTGCCGAAGCTGCCGCCAGCCCTGCACTGGCGGCGCCGGTCGACCTGCATGCCGACAGCGCACTCGCCGCCACGCGCGGTAGCCCACTCGTCCTATTGTTTTCGCTGCCGGAGTGCCAGTATTGTGCCGTCGTGCGCCGCAATTACCTGGCGCCGCTGACGCGCACGCCGCGCGAGGCGGACCGACTCGTCGTGCGCGAACTGGAGTTGACCTCCACGGCGCCGCTGGCCGGATTTCACAGCGAGCGCACCAGCGGCAGCTTGCTGGCGGCGCGCTATGGCCTGACGGTGGCGCCGTCCGTCGTCATGCTCGACCGCGACGGCAAGCTGCTGACCGCGCCGCTGCTTGGCGGCGACGTCGCCGGCATGTACGGCGCCTACCTTGACCGGGCCCTCGACGACGCGCGCGCCAAACTGGCGGGCGCCGCTTCGCTGCGCTCGATCGATCCCAAACCCTGATTTCTTCCAATGAGAGCCGCCGTGAAAAACGAAGACACCGAACGATCGAGAGCCGCGCCGCAGGGGGGGCGCAGTTGGCTTTTCAGCCTGGCAGCGGCGGTACTGGCGTTCGCCGCCGGCTCGGCCTGCGCGCAGCAGATGGTGCTGACGCCGGTGAAGATATCCCCGCATGTGTATTATTTCCACGGCCATACCGGCATGGCCGATCCGGCCAACCAGGGCTTCATGTCGAATGCGGGATTTGTCGTCACGCCGGCCGGTGTGGTGGTATTCGACGCGCTCGGCACGCCGGCTCTCGGCGAGGCAATGGTCAGCGCGATCCGCACCGTCACGGCGCAGCCGATCCGGCGTGTCATCGTCAGCCATTACCATGCCGACCATTTCTACGGACTGCAGGCGTTCAAGGCGGCCGGGGCTGAAGTATGGGCGCATGAAAATGGCCGTCAGTATCTCGCGTCGGACATCGCACCATCGCGACTGGCGCAGCGCAAGAACGATCTCAAGCCGTGGGTCAACGAGAAGACGCGGCTGGTGCCGGCCGACCGCTGGCTGCATTTCGATGCGGGGAAGACGATTCAGTTCGCGCTCGGAGGCGTGCATTTTCGGGTGATCGACATGTCGGGCGCGCATTCGCCGGAAGACATCATGCTCGCGGTCGACGAAGACAAGATGCTGTTTGCCGGCGACCTGTTCTTCACTGGGAGGATTCCATTCGTCGGCGAAGCGGACAGCAAGGTCTGGCTCGGTGCCCTCGACGAGATGTTGAAGATTGCGCCGGCAGTCGTAGTCCCCGGTCACGGCGAAATGTCGCGCGAGCCGCTCAAGGACCTGCAGCTGACCCGATCGTACCTGCTCTTCCTGCGCCGCGCGATGGGCGATGCGGTGGCCGACATGATACCGTTCGAGGAGGCCTATCAAAAAACCGAATGGAAGACGTTTGCTTCCTATCCGGCCTTCGTCCAGGCCAACCGGATCAATGCCTATCAGACGTACCTGCTCATGGAGCGCGAGAGCCTGCTGGCAAAGTAGTACCCCACCACGTCAATCACACGGAGCTTCCATGAAAATCGTTCGTACCCTCTTTGCCTTACTGGTCCTTGCATTCGCTGCCTGCTCCGTCGCCGGAGCGGCGGACAGGGAAGAGAAGGTCGTGTATCACATGAATGACGGCAGCAACCCGATGGCTGGCCTGAACAATATCCGTAATCACCTAAACGCCAGTCCCAAGGCGAAGATCGTGGTCGTCACGCATGGACCTGGCATCGACTTCCTGCTCGACGGTGCAAAGGACAAGAACGGCAATCCTTACGACGCCGTGGTGCAGGAACTGGCCAACCGGAATGTCCAGTTCCGTGTCTGCAATAACACGCTGGAGGCACGCAAGATCGACCGCAAGCGCGTGATTCCCGAGGCGACGATCGTGCCTTCCGGCGTCGCCGAAGTGAGCCGGCTGCAAGCGCAGGAAGGCTACGTCTACATCAAGCCTTAGCCGTTGTCACGCGGCTGGCTTGCGCGCCACCATGCCGAGCAGGGCGGAGGGGCCGACATGCTGGGTGCCTTCGTCAAGCACGCCGTCGTACTCGCACAGTTCGATGAACTCGAGCGCGGCAAACGCTTCGCGCATCATGTCACCGGTGTACAGGTGGTCCAGCAAGCCCGGGCCGCCAGTTTTGTAGTCGAGTTGCTTGGGCGTGTAACCCTGCACGATCAGGTAGCCACCTGGCTTGAGCGTAGCGACCATGCGGGCAAACAGGCGCCGCCGCATCTCCGGTCCGGCAAACTGGATAAATATTGCAACTACGGTATCGTAGGCTTCGGGTTGCCAATCCCAGGAGTCGCAATCATTCACGTGCAGGTTCACGCTGACGCCAGCGTGGCGTGCCAGTTCGTCAGCCTTCGCAACTCCGACCGGGGAAATATCGAAGGCGTCGACCAGCAGGCCTTGCTGCGCCAGCCAGACGCTGTTCCTGCCTTCGCCATCAGCTACGGCCAACACCGATTTGCCGGCAGCGATCAGCGCGCGGTGGCTGGCCAGATAGGCGTTCGGCGCCGTACCGAACAAGAAATCCGGGCCGCCAAAGCGCGCGTCCCAGGTTTGCATCGGATCGCTGAAGTAATTGTCATGCGCCATGCGGCAGCCCCAGATTCTGGTTGGCGGGCACGGCGATGTCGATCAGCTTCGGCTTTGGCAGGTTCAGCGACGCCATCAAGGCGGAAAATTCTTCCTTGCTGCGGTTGGCAAGGCGCGCATTGTGGTGCTTCTCCCAGCCGATCGTCGATACCGATTGCCCCTTGTAGTCATGGCCGGGCCACATGCGCGTTGCATCGGGCAGCGTAAACAGCTTGCCGACGACGCTGTCGTAAAGGGCCGCCGAGCTGCCACTCTGAAAGTCGGTGCGTCCGCAGCCGTCGATCAGTAGCGTGTCGCCGGTAAACACGTTGCCGCGCCACAGGTAACTGACGCTGCCCCCGGTGTGGCCCGGCGTGTGCAGCACCTCGATCCGTTCATCGGCGCCGAAGCGGATGACGTCGCCATCGTTGAGCTGCACCTCGGCCGGCGTAATGCCGCAGCCGGATGGAACAGCGGCTTGGGCGCCGGTGACCTCACGCAGTCTGCCGGCCGACGTCACGTGGTCGGCGTGCGCGTGCGTTTCCAGCACGTAGGCAAGCTGCAGATCGAGCCGCTCAATATGGGCCAGGTCGCGCGCCCAATGTCGCTCGACCGGGTCAATGATCACCGCTGACTTATCGTCGTCGGCGACCAGGATATACGTAAAGGTCGACGATTCGACATCGAACAGTTGAATAGGATTGAGGTTCATCGCAGGTCTCCAAAGAGGCGAGGTTAAAGGCAGTTTACAATGCCGACTTGACGATCATGCCGACGGCAACCGCGGCCGACACAACGGCGAAGCCGATCTGAAGATGGGGGCCGGCCAGGCGCGCCGATACCATCCGGCCGCCCAGCATGCCGGCAAGAGCACCGGCGGAAAACGGAATCGCGACGCTCCACACCATGCCGCCAGTGGCGGCGCTGGTGACGACACCGGTCACCGACACCAGGGCGATCACCGCCAGCGAGGTGGCCACGACTGATCGCATCGCCAGATCGGTGTAGCGCTGCAGCGCGGGCACCATGACGAACCCGCCGCCGACACCGAGCAGGCCGGAAAGCAGGCCGGCGACGGTGCCCGACAGCGCCAGCGCCCGCGCGCAACTGCTGGTCCAGATGAAGCGGCCCGTTGCGCCATCGCGTTTGCACGGATGCAGAGAATGGATATTGGCCGCGACGGCAACCGGCGGGCGCGTCGCCTGCCGGAAGGTGCGGAAGGCCACCAGCAGCAGGATCATAGCGAACAGGATGCTGAGCCAGCGGTTGTCGAGCCGGTGCGCCAGCCACAAGCCGAGCGGCGAAAGCAGCATGCCGGCCGCGGCGATCAGCATGGCGGCGCGGTAGCGCACAATGCCCTCGCGCAGCCCCAGCACTGCGCCCAGCGCAGCGGCCATGCCAACTGCTAACAGGCCGATCGGGCCGGCCTGGGCGACGCCCATCTGGATGCCGAATACCAGAAGCGGCACCGCGAGGATGCCACCGCCGGCGCCGGTAAGCGCGAGGATGACGCCGACGACCAGTCCCAATGCGAGCACGATCAACATGGCGTTGGCCCTCAGGCTGCTTGCTTGCGGCGCGCCGGCAGGCGTTCCAGCAATTCGAAGATCACCATGCCGGCCAGCATTGCCGCGCCAAAAATGAGCGGCTTATTGCCGCCGCTGGCGAGCGATGCCAGCGCCGGGCCGGGGCAGTAGCCGGCCAGTCCCCAGCCAGTGCCGAAGGCCAGTCCGCCCAGTACCAGCCGGCGGTCGATATGGGTTGCGGTGGGCAGGCGCATGAGGTCGCCGAGCAGCGACCTGTCGCGCCCGGCGGCAAAACGGAACGCGACCAGCCCGACCAGGATGGCGCCGCCCATGACGAAACCGAGCGAGGGATCCCAGCGGCCCGCGAGGTCAAGGAAGCCGATGACCTTGGACGGATCGGTCATGCCGGAGATGATCAGGCCGATGCCGAAGACCAAGCCGACCACGAGTGCCATGATGATGTGCATGAGGTGCTCCTTATCCGATGAGGTGACGAACGATGAAAACGGTGACGAAGCCGGCCGCCATGAAGGCCGCCGTGGCCACAAGCGAGCGCGGCGACAGTCGCGACAGCCCGCACACGCCGTGGCCGCTGGTGCAGCCGGCTCCATAGCGCGTGCCAACGCCGACCAGCAGGCCGGCGACAACGAGCGTGGCGGTGCCGGCATCGACTTGCACTGCGGGCACGGGGGCGAACAGGCCATAGGCGGCAGGGGCGCCGACCAGGCCGAGCAGGAATGCGATGCGCCACGCGATGTCGCCCTTCGGCCATTGCAGCAGGCCGCCAAGGATGCCGCTGATGCCAGCGATGCGGCCGTTGAACAGCACCAACAGCGCCGCGGCCAGTCCGATTAATGCACCGCCGGCCAGCGAGGCCCACGGCGTGAAATTTGCCCAATCGATCATCATGATGTTGCTCCCTTCGGTTTCCCACAATATAGTCGGTACAGTGTCTCCATCACCGCCATTGCCTCGTTGCTGGCGATGCTGTAGAAGATCTGCTTTCCTTCGCGCCGCGTCGTCACCAGCGCTTCGTCGCGTAGCACGCCGAGCTGCTGGGAAAGGGTGGGTTGCTGAATCCCCAGGATAGTTTCGAGCTCGCTCACGCAAAGTGGGCCTTGCGAAAGCTGGCACAGCAGCAGCAGCCGGTCCGGGTTGGCGAGCACTTTCAGCAGGCCGCATGCCTGCGATGCCGCCGCGCGCATCGCGGCCGGGTCAAACTGGACGGGTTGGTTCATGGTCGATCATTCCTTGTTTCAGCTTGCACGTAAATATTATATTGCACAATAAAATATAAATCAATATAATATAGGCGCAGGCCGCGCTGCGGTCACGGAACCATCATCAACTAGAGAGAGAAAATGACAAGCCACTACGGATTTGGCAAGACGGTGTCCTGCGCGTTCGACGAGGCGATTCAACGTGTTACAGCGGCCTTGCAGACGGAAGGATTCGGCATCTTGAGCGACATTGACGTCGCCGCCACCCTGAAAAAGAAGCTGAATGCCGACATGCCGGCGTACCGGATACTGGGCGCATGCAACCCTGCGCTGGCACAGCGGGCGATCCAGGCCGAGCCTTCGATCGGCCTGCTGCTGCCGTGTAATGTACTGGTGCGCGAAGTCGCCGATGGCAACGTCAGCGTGGAATTCATGGACACCGATGCAGTACTCAAGCTGGTCGGCAAGCCCGACATCGCCGCGCTCGCCGGCGAGGTGCGCCAGCGGTTGCAACGGGTAATGGCTGCCGTGTAGGGTGGCGCCGGCCGGCTTTAGGCAGCCGCCGGCAAGCGCAGGCGCGCCACAAGGCCACCGCCCGGCCGGGCGCTGAGCCGGAGGTCGCCGCCGAAACGCTTGACGATTGTCTCGACGATCGACAAGCCAAGGCCGCTGCCTTGTCCGCGTCCATTGCGCCAGAATCGTTCGATGGCGCGCTCGCTTTCTTGCTCGCTCATTGCGCAACCACGATCTTCGATGTAAAACACGATCGACCCGTCACTCGTTTCGAATCGCAAGAGCACCTCGCTATCAACCGGGGAATAGCGAATTGCGTTGTCGAGCAGATTGCGAAGTGCCGTCACTGCGAGGGCGGCCGGCATCGCCAGCACGCTGTCCGGACCTTCGGCGGCGACAGCGACCTGCCGCGTCAAATCAGGCGCGATCTGCGCCAGCGCTGCGTGTGCCACAGTGGCGGCGCCGGCGACATCATTGCTATCGAACAGGAACGGTCCGTCAAGGCGAGCGAGCATCAGCAATTGTTCGATGGTGTGCTGCAGCCGGCGAACTCCTTGCTCCGCATGCTGCAACGCCAGCTCTTTGCCATCGGAGTGGGGTGACAGGCGGGCTACCTGGATGTGTGTCTTGACGGCCGTGAGCGGAGTGCGCAGCTCATGCGCCGCATCGCCGGTAAAACGGCGCTCGCGTTCCAGCGCCCCGCCGACGCGCGCCAGCAGCGCATTGATGGCCGCCACCAGCGGGGACAGTTCGGCCGGCACACGGGTGCTCGGGATGGGGTGTAGTGCATCCGGTTCGCGCGCAGCGAGCGCGGCCCGAATCGATTCGAGCGGGGCGAGGCCATTGCGCACACCGATCCAAAGCGCCAGCAGGCTGCCAACAGTGGCGATTAATACGGGAATCGCCGCCGCAGCCGCAACGCCGCGCAGCAATTGTTGGCGGCGTTCGACGCGATCGGCGGTCGTCACCCGCACGCCATTTTCGTCCAGCGTGAAGCTGCGCCAGCGTTCGCCGCCGATCGTTCTGGTCCGGTAACCGGGGGCGGCGATGCCGAGCTGCTCGGGACTGTTTGCGGTGCGCGCCACGACGCCGCCCCGCAGCAGGCGAATTTCGCACGCCACCCCGTTCATCGCGCCAATCGATGTCACCGTGCGCGCCGGCCACATCGCCGGTTGCTTCGCCGGTGATTGGGCCAGCAAGCCTGCCACCATGTGCGCTGACGCCGCCAGCCGCTCATCCAGCGCGGCCCTGAATTCGGCGCGCAGATCGACCAGCATCCAGGTCGATGCCGCTACCCACAGCACGAGGAACGGCAGGCCGATGACCAGCATTAGCCGCAGCCGCAGGCTCATGGTCCGGCTTCGCCGAGTCGATAGCCCAGCCCGCGCACGGTTTCGACGATCCGCGGGCCGAGCTTGCGGCGCAAATGGTGGATGTGCACATTGATCGCATTGCTCTCGACGTTGTCGGCCAGTCCGTAGAGCTTGTCCTTGATTTGGTCGGCGCTCAGGATCCGCTTGCCCGCGTGGAGCAGCGCTTGAAGCAACGCCAGTTCCCGGCGCGATAATTCGACAACGTCGCCGCTCAACGAGACGACGCACGTGGCCGGGTCGAAGCACAACGCGCCGTGGGCAAGCAGATTGACGCTGCGCCCGCCGGCGCGGCGGTGCAGGGCATGCAGTCGCGCTACCAGTTCGGCCAGTTCAAACGGCTTGAGCAGGTAGTCGTCGGCACCGGCACGAAGCCCCGCCACGCGATCAAGCACGTCATCGCGAGCAGTCAGGATCAGGATCGGCAGGTCTTTGCCGGCACCGCGCCAGCGCCGCAGCAATGCCATGCCGTCTTCATCTGGCAGACCAAGGTCGAGGATGGAGACGTCGAACGCAGTCGTTGCGAGCGCCGCACTTGCCGCGCTCGCCGTGTCGGCATGGTCGGCCGTGATCGACGACAGCCGCAGGGCCGCGAGGATTCCGCTCGCTACCAACTCATCATCTTCGATTAGCAATACATGCATGGATTAACGCGCAGAAAATTTCATCATAGCAGCCCTCGCGCTGGGTCGCATCGACGCCGACTGCCGCCATTTCCTTAATGCTGCCGTAATCGGCCGCAGGTAAGCTATGGCGATGAAGACATTCGCAACAGAACAATCAAACGCGCATTGCGCGGCGCTGTCAGCGTCAGCTGCAAGGTGCGTATGAACCGAGGAATGCCAAGCTGATGGGTACGGTGGCGATCGGCCCGATGTCGTTTTCCGTTGACGTACTGGCAATGCTGGCGTCGATTCTGCTTGCCACGACAGTGGGTAATCGGGTGGCGCGCGCACGTGGTGCGCACGCCGATGCGCTGTTGTGGATGTTGATCGCCTGCGCACTGCTGGCGGCGCGCGCGGCCTACGTGCTGCGCTACAACGATGCGTATCTAGGCCATCCATCGAGCATTCTCGACCTGCGCGATGGCGGCTGGATGGGATGGGTCGGCGTGGCGGCCGGCGTCGCGGTGGCAACCTGGCTGGGCTGGCGGCGACCGGCGCAACGCCCTGCGCTGGCGGCGGCAACGGCAGCCGGCCTGGCATTGTGGGCGGGAGTGGCGCTGATCGCCGCGCTGCAGCCGAAGCTTGAGGTCGGCATTCCCGCCGTCGAACTGACCAATCTGCGCGGCAAACCGACGCAATTGCAGACGTTCGGCGGCAAGCCGCTGGTCGTCAATCTGTGGGCCAACTGGTGTCCGCCGTGCCGGCGAGAAATGCCGCTGTTGCGCGACGCACAGTTGCGCCATGCGGAAGTCAACTTCGTCTTTGTCAATCAAATGGAATCGTCCGCCGCAGTGCGACGTTATTTGGAGGCACCGCACATCGAGCTCGATAATGTTCTGCTCGACCAACATAGCGCGCTGTCGTTGGCAATCCGTTCGCAAGCATTGCCGGCAACCTTGTTCTTTGACGCCAGGGGCCGGCTGGTCGAGCGCCGCCTGGGCGAACTGTCGGCCGCCAGCCTGGCCCAGCGGCTCGCCCGCATTGTCAAAGTAAAAGCCTCCGACAACCACATGGAAACTCAATGACACTCCCGATGCACTCTAGGAATATGAACCCGCGCTCCATCGCCGCCGCCCTGGTTACTGGCGGCGCCGCGCTGATCGCTTCCACAATGGCGTTCTCGGCCGACACCTATCCGAAAGCGATTCGCCAGGCCGTCGATTCGGGCGTCAAGGTGGTTCGGCAGTTCCCTGCCGTCTCCGGACTGACAGGGTGGGTGTTGGCCCAAGATGGCCAATATTCAACCGTGTACACCACCGCCGACAAGAAAACCTTGCTGGCCGGCGCGCTGATTGGCGAGCGCGGCGAAAGCATCAGCGCGCTGTATGAAGAAAAATATGTGCCGAAGCCCGATCTCGGCGTATTGTTCTCACAACTGGAGAAATCGACCTACGTCACAGAAGGAGCCGTCTCGAGCGCGAAAGCGACCGTCTACGTGTTCGTCGACGCCAATTGTCCATATTGTCACTCCGCATGGCTAGCATTTCAGCCATACGAAAAGGCCGGCCTCCAGGTGCGCTGGATTCCCGTCGCCACCCTCGGGCCGACCAGCATGCCGAAGGCGATTGAAGTGATGGTTGCGGCCGACAAGCTGGCGGCGTTTCGCGTCATGGAAGCGAACCACGGCAAGGCGTGGACCGCTTCGGCACAGTCGAGCGAGGCCGCGCAACCGGGTACGGCGGCGGCGATCCGTCGCAACGGTGAGTTGATGCAGCGTTTCGGCATCGCCGGTACGCCCGGGTTGATTTGGAAAGACAAGCAGGGCAAGGTCCAGATTCGCAGCGGCATGCCGCGCCTGTCGGAGTTTCCGGCCATTACCGGACTGCCCGAACAAAAGAACGAAGACGGCGCGCTGGATAAATTTCGCTAGCATTCTGGCGCGGATATCGCCTCGACGACCAGCGCGGGGACAATGACCTCATCCGCGCCCTGACAATGAACTACTGGAGCCGCACATGACGATCAAATTTGAGTTGATAACGGCCGGCCTCGCGCTGGCGCTTGCAGGCAGCGTGGCCGCCCAACCGCCAGCGCCGCCATTCACGACGCCGTCCGACTCGACCATCCCGTCGGGACCAAAGGGATTGGCGATCCAGGAAGGGAAGAAATTGCTCACTGAAACCCACCTGCGGCTTCCGAAGAACGTTGGCAATGGGTTGAATTGCACCAGTTGCCACCTCGCTGGAGGAACCACCGCCAACGCCTCGCCTTGGGTGGGCATTTGGGGCGTGTTTCCCGAGTATCGCTCGCGCAGCGGAAAAGTCATTTCGCTGACGGAGCGGGTCAACGATTGCTTCCAGCGCTCGATGAATGGCAAGCCGCTCGCTTACGATTCGGCGGAAATGAACAATATCCTCGCGTACATGCAGTGGCTATCGACGGGCGTGCCGACTGGGACGAGCGTGCAGGGGCGCGGATTTGGTCCGTTCGACCAAAAGTTGAAAGCCAACCCCGGGCACGGGCAGGAAGTCTACGCCGCCAAGTGCGCCAGTTGTCATGGCGCCACTGGCGCCGGCACCAAAAACCCTTCGGGTGGTTATCTGTTCCCGCCGGTAGCGGGCAAGGACTCCTTCAATGACGGTGCCGGCATGGCCCGCACCTATACCGCCGCCGCCTTCGTCAAACATAACATGCCGCTTGGCCAGGGCGGTACCCTGAGTGATCAGGACGCGCTCGACGTCGCCGAATATTTCACCCACCTGCCGCGCCCGGTCTACAAATTCAAGGCAAAGGATTGGCCGAAAGGCGACAAGCCGAAGGATGCGCGCGGTTGACGTGGCAGCCGCACGCAGGTGTGGGGCAACGCAATGTTGCGAAGGTGAGTCATCCATCTGCTATTGCCACAGGAAAAGAAAAGTTGCTTTGGAATATTTTTGATTTTGATTGATAATGAAAGGGCGCCGAGATATTGATCAGCGCCCTTTTTTTACTTGAGCGGAACGATACGATGAAATTACGTAACAAAATGGCGGCCTGCATGGCGGTTGTTTTTGCATTTTTCGCCGTCGCGCTCGGGGTAGCGATTTCCGGGATGCAAAATGCCGCGACACAGTTCGAAAGGTTTATCGAACATGACCAGGCGTTCCTCGCCGCCAGCACCAATCTGTACGCGCAGGGGCTGCAAATGGGCCAGGCACTACGCAACGTGATCCTCTCGCCCGCCAACCAGGTCGGTTACAAAAATCTCGATACGGCGCGCGAGTCATTTGCCAAAGAGATGACCACCGCGCTGGCACTGGCGCAACGCGATGCGGCGGCTTTGTCGATTCTGCAGAAGGTGAAGGCACTGCAGGAACGCCAGTCGGAGATGCAGAAGAAAATTGTTGGCCTGGCGAAGGAGAATCAGGGCGCTGCGATCGAGAGCCTGAATAACGAAGAGACGCCGGTGTGGCGCCAGATTCGCGGCGAATTGCTGGATCTGATCAAGGCCAAGAACGCTGCGGTAGCGGTCGCGAAAGTCGATCTTGCGGACCGGACCCACGCCGCACTGACGTACAGCCTGCTCCTGGCCGCCGGCGCAATTCTTGGCGGCGCCGGCGTCGCGTTCTGGCTCACCCGTAACGTCATGCGTCAGTTAGGCGGCGAACCTGAATACGCCACCTCGATCGCCGCATCGATTGCAGCCGGCGACCTGACGCGCAAGATCGATGTCGACAATGAGCATAACTCTGCCAGCCTGCTGTTTGCGATGCGCACGATGCAGGACAGCCTGGCGGCGCTTGTGCGTAAAGTACGCACCGGAACCGATACGATCACAACGGCATCGAGCGAGATTGCGGCCGGAAACCTCGATCTGTCCGCCCGTACCGAGGAACAAGCGAGCTCTCTGGAAGAGACCGCGGCATCCATGGAGGAACTGACCTCGACGGTGCAGCAGAACGGCGACAGTGTGCGCCAGGCGAACCAGCTGGCCAACGCGGCGTCCGAAGTCGCTACCAGAGGGGGCGTCGCCGTTGCTGACGTCGTCGGCACGATGGACTCGATCAATGCATCGGCCAAGCGCATTGTCGACATCATCGGCGTGATCGACGGCATCGCGTTTCAGACCAACATCCTGGCGCTGAATGCGGCGGTCGAAGCGGCGCGGGCGGGCGAGCAGGGGCGAGGTTTCGCCGTCGTGGCATCCGAGGTGCGCAACCTGGCGCAGCGCAGCGCGGCAGCGGCCAAGGAGATCAAGGAACTGATCGGTGACTCGGTCGGCAAGGTCGAGGCGGGCAGCCGCATGGCCAATGCGGCCGGCGCGACGATGAGCGATGTGGTTGCCAGCGTCAAGCGGGTGACCGACATCATGAGTGAGATTGCCCTGGCCGGACAGGAACAAAGTGCCGGCATCGCCCAGGTCAATCAGGCAATTGCGCAGATGGACCAGGTCACACAGCAAAATGCGGCACTGGTGGAGGAGGCTGCCGCTGCGGCGGATTCGATGCAGGAGCAGGCCAAGCAGTTGTCGTCGGTGGTAGGCACCTTCAAGCTGGCCTCTGGTGCGGCGCCGGCAAGACCGCTTGCCGACCAATGTCGACGCGCGGGCGCGCCGAGCGCAAGTCCTGCGCGTGCGCTGTTGCAGTAAGCAGTTGCGTCGCCGCCGTCAGTCAATGCCGTCAGTCTCGCGCTCAAGCGGTGCAAGCGCCGTGTCGAGTGATTTCGCATCGATCTCGCCGACGTGGCGTGCGACCATCTCGCCGCGACGGTTGAAGACAAGGGTCGTTGGCATGCCGATGGAATTTGTTGCGCTGCCAACCTGACGCAATCGATCCGAGAATACGTTGCGGAGCGCCAGTCGCTGCGCGAGCAGGAAACGCTGGATTTCCGGTAAGTCCTCCCCTTGGTTGACGAAAACAAAGTGCACCTCGGGGTGCGTGCGTTGCGCATCGTCCAACAGCGGCATTTCGCGCCTGCATGGCGGACACCAGCTGGCCCACAAGTTGATCACCAGGGGGCTGCCCCGAAAAGTGGCAAGGTTGACGGCATCGCCGTCGAGATTGCGTACGGTGATCGCCGGAGACTGCATCGGCAACGTCGAAATAGAAGGAATCAGGATTGTCGCTCCCACCCAGGCGCAGGCGCCGGTGGCGAGCACAATGACCAGCGGTTTGCGCAATTCGGCCGAACGTCCGGTGCCGTGCGCCGCTGTTGCGAACGCGGCGAATATTGCGACGACGTCGGCGAAACCGCCATCCCCCAGATCCAGCATGCGCAATGGCGAGTCGGCATAGGCATCGAGGTGGGTCAGCACGAAAATGAGGCGGCCGGCAACGACGGCCGCAGTGATTACTTTGCTCAACACCGGCATCACATTGATGCGCCTGTAGCGCCAGAACCACCATGTTGAGGCAACCGGTGCGAGCAGCGCGATGCTTGCAATGTATAGCTGATTCACGTGCCCTCTGCATTCAATATCGACCAGTGCGATGGCGCCGGCGAGATTCCGCAGAGCGATGGATGCTGCAATGGTATGCTAACCCCAGCCCGTTAACGAGTCATTAACGCGGGGCCGAAACGATGCCTTGCGCGGGGCGGTCGGAGCCATCAACAGAGCACAAGCACATCATGAGGTGAACTTTGAGCGAACAGATATCGCGATCCCGGATCCAATCGCTTGCCGCCGTCTTTCTTCTGGGGTTAGCCCCGCCGGTGCTCGCGCGCCTGCCGAAGCTGGTGCTGGTGACTGCGGAAGACGTCGAAGATTCAATCCACGGAGCATGGCTAAAGATGATTTATGCCGATGCGTGCGCGCGGATTGGACATGGCATGACGCTCCAATCGTATCCGGCGCGGCGGGCAACGGCAATGTCCGATGCCGCCATGGTAGACGGCGAGATCAACCGGGTCAGTAATTATGGGACGCTGCATCCTGACATGATCCGCATCGACCCATCTCACTTCTCGATGAGTTTCTGCGCGTACGGTTATCCCTCGCAGCGCGTTGGCGAAGGGTGGCGCGGCCTCGCGGAGTTCGGTAACCCGCGGATTGAATACCGCAACGGGGTGGTTAGGTGCCGGGAAATGCTCGGCGCGCTTTCCCCGACCGTGCAGGTCTCCGTCGCAAATAATGCGACCTTGGCGCTGCGCAAACTCGCGCAGCGCCGCACTGACCTGTACGTCGACATAGATCGCGTTGTTGAACGTGCGCTTCTGGAGCCGGAATTCGCCGGCGCCGGGATTCGGCCCCTGTCGGTGGTCGAGACGGTCGAGATGCACTGTTATATTCACCGTTCGAAGCGCGAGTTGGTGCAGCCGTTATCGCTTGCGCTTGCAACGATGCTCAGGGACGGCAGCGTTGAACGCTATCGCAAGGCAGCAATTGCCGCGGCGAGCGGCGGGCGCAAATATTTTTGACGCACATCAACGTTTTTTCAAGATTGCATCAATACACTGGTCTGATCGTATGGTCGGATGATCGGAGAATGTATGCAATTGCGAAACGACTCTTCGCGCTATGGCTGGCTATCTGTCAGTCTGCACTGGGTGATGCTCGCCCTGCTTGTAGCGGTTTACGCCAGCATGGAATTGCGCGAATTTTATCCAAAAGGCAGTGCCACTCGCGAAGCGATGAAGACATGGCACTACATGCTCGGACTGTGCGTGCTCGCATTGGCGACGGGACGCCTGGCCATTCACTTCGCGGGGCCGGTGCCGGCCATTTCGCCGGCCCCGCCGAAATGGCAAGCACAGGGGGCAAAGCTGATGAAAGTGGTGCTGTATGTGTTTATGCTCGGCATGCCAGTGTTGGGTTGGCTTCTTCTCAGCGCCAAAGGGACGGCGATTCCATTCTTTGGATTACAGCTCCCCGCACTGCTGACTGAAAACAAGGATTTGGCGGAGACGGTCAAGGAAGTCCACGAAACTGGCGCGACGATTGGCTATTTTCTGGTAGGCCTACATGCAGCGGCAGCCTTGTATCATCACTATCTGGTACGCGATGACACGCTGCGCCGGATGCTGCCGAAACGGCATGCGCGGTAATCGCCTCGCCGCAACGCCTGCGGCAACTCCGGCTCTGCATTGCTATAATCTCAATAAGCTCGAGATAGAGTGCAGCGCAGTGAATCCGCGGCGGACCGCTAATGGAGAGGCCTTTGATTAGCTTTAAGGAAGCGGTTGACGATCCCGAAGACACCGCGCACACGCCGGCCGAGCGGGCCGCCGCCGCGTCGAGTAGCACATGGGTCAGTGTCGCGCTGAACATTGCGCTGAGCGGGTTACAGATTGCGGTCGGGGTGATAGCAAAATCGCAGGGCCTGATTGCCGACGGCATTCATTCGCTGTCCGACCTGGTCGCCGATTTTGTCGTGCTGTTTGCCAGCCATCACGGCGCCAAGGAAGCCGATGCCGAGCACCCGTACGGCCACCAGCGCTTCGAGAACGCCGCCTCGCTGGTCGTAGGCGCCTTACTGCTCGCCGTCGGTGCCGGCATGGCGTGGTCCGCTGTCGCCAAGCTGCAAAACCCGGAGCACATCCCAGTGGTTCATGGGGTCGCACTTGCGGTAGCGGCCGTCGCCCTGGTGGCCAAGGAGATCCTGTTTCGCTACATGCTGAAGATCGCCACGCGCGTCAAGTCGAGCATGCTGGTCGCCAATGCATGGCATGCCCGCTCGGATGCGGCATCGTCGCTGGTGGTGGGGATCGGGATTGCCGGAAACCTGGCGGGCTATCCGCTGCTCGATCCCATCGCCGCGCTCATCGTCGGCCTCATGATCGTCAAAATGGGGTGGGGCTTCGCGTGGGACGCCCTGCACGAGTTGATGGACCGTGGCGTCGACGAGCAGGAACTGGCGGCGATCATCGGCACCTGGAAGGCACGCCGGGCGTCATGGGCGTGCACGATGTGCGCACCCGCAAGATGGGCGACATGATCGTTGTCGACGCCCACATCGAGGTCGATGCGACGGTCCCTGTTGAAGCCGGCCATGCCATCGCCGTGGCGGCGCGGCGCAACGTGATGGAGCGACACCGGGTGCTGTCGCTGATGACGCATGTCGATCCATGGCGCCGGCCCGACCTCGACCACGCCACCGTGACCGCGCAGGCGGCGCCAGGCGGCGTGAAAAAATGAACCCTGCTGCGCCCGCCGAAAGCGGCCTGACCGAAGAAGAAGCCGCCCGCCGCCTGCTGCAGGACGGGGCGAATGAACTGCCCTCGTCCAAGCAGCGCACCTTGCTGCGCCTGCTGGCGGAGGTGGTGACCGAGCCGATGTTCCTGTTACTGGTGGCGTGCGGCGTGATCTACCTGCTGTTGGGGGACCGTGGCGAAGCCTTGATGCTGCTCGGCTTCGTATTTGTCGTCATGGGCATCACATTTTCGCAACAGCGTCGCGCCGAAAATGCGCTGGCAGCGCTGCGCGACCTGTCCAGTCCGACCGCATTGGTGGTGCGGCATGGTGCGGTGCGCGCGGTTGCCGCACACGCGCTGGTACGCGGCGACATCGTGCTCATTTCCGAGGGCAATCGGGTGCCGGCCGATATGCGGCTGATCGAGTCATCCAACCTGACAATGGACGAATCGATGCTAACGGGCGAATCTGCCACGGTGCCGAAATTCGCCGGCGCGGCAGGCGTAGCTCCGATGCTGTCCGGAGCGGACGCGCGCTCGCATGTCTTCTCGGGCACTCTGGTCACCCAGGGGAACGCGCGCGGTCAGGTTGTCGCCACCGGGGTGCACAGCGCGCTTGGCCGGATCGGCGCATCGCTCGCCACCATCAGCACCGATCCCACACCGATTCAACAGGAAACGCGGAGGGTGGTCAAGCGGGTGGCGCTGGTTGGCCTCGCACTGGCGGCGGCCCTGGCCTTGCTGTACTGGTATTTGCGCGGCGACTGGCTGCACGGCGTGCTGGCCGGCCTGACATTCGCGATGGCGATCCTGCCCGAAGAACTGCCTGTGATCCTGACCATCTTTCTCGGCCTGGGTGCATGGCGGCTTGCGCGCGAGAACGTCCTTGCGCGGCGCATTCCAGCCATCGAGCTGCTCGGCGCCACCACCTTGCTGTGTGTCGACAAGACCGGCACCCTGACCCTCAATCGCATGGCGGTGCGCACAATCTGGACTGAAGCGGCGGCATACGATGTCACCACTGCGGGATCTGCGCCATTCGAGGAAGCCTTGCACAGCGTGCTCGAGTTTGCCGTGCTGGCCAGCCATCGCCGTGCGTTCGACCCGATGGAGGCGGCCATCGGGGGCGCCGGCCAGCGTCTGCTGTCAAACACCGAGCACCTGCACAGCGACTGGACCCTGCTGAGCGACTACCCGCTGTCGAAAGAAATGCTGGCCATGTCGCGCGTGTGGCAGTCGCCCGACCGGCGCGCCAAAATGATCGCCGCCAAGGGTGCACCGGAATCGATCATCGACCTGTGCCACCTCGATATCGGCCGGAGCGCAGCGATCGCGCAGCAAGTCGAGCGCATGGCGGGAGAGGGCCTCCGCGTGCTCGGCGTGGCCCGTGCAGTGTTCGACGCGTCCATCCTGCCGAGTAACCAGCATGATTTTGAATTCGAGTTCCTCGGGCTGGTGGCGCTTGAAGATCCGCTGCGCCCGGATGTCCCCGCGGCGATCGCCGAATGCCGGACCGCTGGCATCCGCGTGGTCATGATCACGGGCGATCATCCGGCGACGGCGATCTCAATCGCGCGCCAGGCTGGACTGGCGTCCGATGGGGCGGCGGTGACCGGCGCCGAACTCGCCGCCATGAGCGATGCGGAACTTGCGGCCCGGCTCGCCGATACCACCGTATTTTGCCGTGTCCAGCCGGCACAGAAGCTGCGGCTGGTGCAGGCGTTCCGCGCGCGCGGCGACGTCGTGGCGATGAGCGGTGATGGGGTCAACGACGCGCCGGCGCTGAAGGCTGCCGATATCGGCGTTGCGATGGGGGCGCGCGGCACCGACGTGGCGCGCGAGTCGGCCGCGCTGGTGCTGCTGAACGACGATTTTGCTTCGCTGGTAACGGCAGTGCGCCATGGGCGACGGGTATTCGCCAACCTGCGCAAGGCGATCGTGTTCGTCGTGGCGGCGCATGTGCCGATCGTCGGCCTGTCGGTCCTTCCGGTCCTGCTCGGATGGCCGATGCTGCTGATGCCGGTTCACATCCTGTTCCTGCAATTGATTATCGACCCTGCATGCTCGGTGATTTTCGAGGCTGAACCGCTCGAAGCGGACGCCTTGAAGGCGCCGCCGCGGCGACCCGAAGCGCGCCTGTTTAGCCGCGAGGTGCTGTTGCGCGGACTATGGCAAGGCAGCGGCCTGTTGCTGGCGCTGGTCGGGGTAAATGTGATCGCCCGAACGTTGGGTGAGTCAGACGACGCTGCCCGTGCGGCGACGTTTTGCGCGCTGATTCTGTCCAATCTCGGCCTCATTTACGTCAACCGCTCCTGGTTGACAAAAACCTGGCGCCGGCCGGACAGCAAGAACCCGACCTTTCCATTCATCGCCGCAGGGGCGATCGTGTTACTTGCTGTGGTGCTTGCCATTCCGCTGTTGCGATCGCTTTTCGTCTTTGCCATTCCCAGCGCGAAGCTGGTAGCGATCGGACTTGGCGGCACGTTGCTCAGCCTGCTTTGGTTCGAGGCCGCCAAGCAATATGCCAACCGGCAGGGTTCACCCGCCCGGCGCGATTGACCCTGCCTCAGGGCGCCGCGGAGAATTCCTCAAAGGCGGCCAGCGCGTTGGCAGAATACATTGCGGACGGTCCACCGCCCATGTAGATCGCCATCCCGAGCGCCTCTTCGAGTTCGGCTTTGGTGGTGCCGAGCCGCACCAACGCCTGGACGTGAAAGCCGATGCATGCGTCGCAGTGCGCTGCCACGCCCAAGGCCAGCGCGATCAGTTCCTTGGTCTTCCGATCGAGGGCACCGTCACGCGATGCGGCGCGCGCCAGGTCGCTGAACCCTTTCATCACGTCGGGCAGGTCGTTGCGCAGCGTGGTCAGTTGCTTCGATACCGCTGTGGTCAAGTCTCCATAGCCGGTTAGTGCGGTGCTCATCAGTTTTTCCTCGTAGATTCGGTTGATGTTTTCATTTGGCAAGTGCGCAAACCAAACGGCAGGTACGCCGGACAAAATCGAAACACGCCCGTCGCCAGCGGTATCAAGCCGATCCAGCCCCAGGCGCCGATCACGCCAAACAGTGTCGCAGTGATCAAGCCCAGTCCGGCGAGAATGCGAATTGTACGGTCAATACTTCCAACGTTTGCTTTCATGAGTTTTCTCCTTAAGGGGACAATGCGAACGGTCGTATCGATAGTTAGAGCACGTTTCATGCCAATGGCGGCGCACGCGGTTTTGATGATTGATTACAAGCACTTACCGCATAGTTGGCGACGTCGATGGCTGCATTGGCATACCGAAAACGCTGTCATTTGGCAGCGTGGCAGCGATTGGCAGAGGTGCCCGGAGGTGGCTAAGCCAGGCCCTGCGCCTTGAGGCGCCGGTAGAGCGTTCGTTCACTGATGCCGAGGCGGGCGGCCAGTTCGCTGCGCGTGCCGTCGAACGTGGCGAGTACCGCAGCCAGCGATTCGGCAGCAACAGGGGGCCGCGCAGCGGAAACGTCTGCTGGAGCACCGGGTAGGTGTTCGGTGCGGATCACACCGTCGTCGGCAAACAATCGCGCGCGTTCGAGCACGTTGCGCAACTCGCGGACGTTGCCCGGCCAGGAGCGCCGCTGCAATTGCGTCATGGCACCGGGGTCGATGGTCAGCCTCCTCTTGCCGGCGCCGGCGCGCTGAAGAAATGAATTGACCAGCAAGGCGATATCTTCGGCGCGGTCCCGCAGCGGCGGCAGCGGGATCGGAAAGGCGCTGATGCGGTAATACAGGTCTTGCCGAAATTCGCCGTTGGCCATCATTTTCTCCAACGGCTTGTGCGTCGCGGCAACCAGCCGGAAATTGGCATGCAAGGTCTCGACGCCGCCGACGCGCCGATAGGTGCCCGATTCGATCAGCCGCAACAGCTTAACCTGCATGGCCAGCGGCACGTCGCCGATCTCGTCGAGAAAGAGGGTGCCGCCCTGCGCTGTCTCCACCAGGCCGGGCTTCCTCGTGGTGGCGCCTGTAAACGCGCCTTTTTCATGGCCGAACAATTCGCTTTCGAACAGCGTTTCCGTCAAGCCCGAGCAATCGACGACGACGAACGGACCGCTGGCCCGTTCGCTAGTTTCGTGCACCGCGCGCGCAAAAAGTTCCTTGCCGGTGCCGGATTCGCCCAGTAACAGCACCGGCAGCGTCGACGGCGCCACCCGTTGCAGCGCCGCCAGCGCCAGGTTGAAGGCCGGCGAGCGGCCCACCAGGCCCTCGTCGCTTGGCCGCGCAGACGCGCTACGCACCACCGAGAGGCGCTCGACGTAGGCCGTGATGGCGCCATGGTCATCGAGGATCGGGCGCAGCTCCACTTCCACGTGCTCGGGGCCGCGCGGCGTATGGTGGATGTGCAGAACGCGGTCGGGTCCGCGCAGTTCCTGTGCCTTCTTCATCGGACAATGTTCGCCGGCCTGGTCGCATGGCACATCGTAATGATGTGAGATGCGGTAGCACTTGTGGCCGAGAAAAGGCTGGTCGACGCTGCCGAATTGGCGCTGGTAGGCGGTGTTGGCCGCCAGGATGTTGTAGTCAGGGTCGAGCACGATCATCGGGTGCGACTCGTGCTCGAGAAATGACACCAGCGACTGCACCTGCGCAGAAGGGGGCGTTGGATTGACGGGGAAGGGCGCTTGGCTGTTCATGGTGGTTCCGGATGATTCATGCATGTTGGCGCAACACTGCCACGACTGTCAAGCGGGACTGCCAGATGGCAGTGTGCGGTGTCGTCGCCTCACCCCGCGGCAGTCGCAGCGATCGACGAATAGCCCAAAAAATCAATTGCTTAAACCCCCTTCGCCAGCGAATCGTTGAGGGTGGCACGGGCTTTGCTGAAAGGAGCGGGAGGGCGTTAATAGCGCCGCCGCCCACAGGAGACTTCAATGAGCAACATACAACTTCACGTCGAAGGTTTTTTCGATCCAGCCACCAGTACCGTCAGTTATTTGGTGCTTGACCCAGCCAGCCGCCGTTGCGCGCTGGTTGATAGCGTGCTCGACTACGACCCCAAATCTGGCCGCACAGCTAGCCGCTCTGCCGACAAACTGATTGCCCGCGTTGTCGAACTGGGCGCGGAAGTTGAGTGGATCCTCGAGACCCACGTTCATGCGGATCACCTGACAGCTGCGCCGTACCTGAAAGATCAAGTTGGTGGAAAGATCGGGATCGGTGCGAACATTACGACCGTGCAGCAGGTCTTTGGTACCTTGTTCAATGCCGGCAGCGACATGGCGCGCGACGGCAGCCAGTTCGATCAGCTTTTTGCGAACGACGAACTGTTCAGCATCGGCAGGCTGCAATGCCGCGCGCTGCACACGCCCGGCCATACGCCCGCCTGCATGACCTACGCGGTCAGCAACAGCCATCATAGGGCCGCGTTTGTCGGCGATACCCTGTTCATGCCGGACTATGGCACCGCGCGCTGCGATTTTCCAGGCGGCGATGCACGCACGCTGTTCCGCTCAATCAACAAGGTGCTGAGCCTGCCGGAAGACACGGTGCTGTACATGTGCCACGACTATCAGCCAGGTGGCCGCGAGGTGCAGTTCGTCAGCACCGTTGCGGATGAGCGCGCTAATAATGTCCACGTCCGTAACGGCATCAGCGAAGCGGAATTCGTCGCCATGCGCACTAGGCGCGACGCCACGCTGGAGATGCCGACGCTATTGCTTCCATCGGTCCAGGTCAATATGCGCGCCGGTCATCTTCCCGAGCCGGAAGCGAATGGTACGCGCTACCTCAAGATCCCGCTCAACGCGCTTTGAGCGATGCAGAAAATACCACGGAGACAGCTATGAAAATTCAACACCTTGCCCCCGGATTGTCTGTTTCGGAACAAATCCTGCCTAAGCAGCTGGCCGAGCTGAAGGCGGCCGGATATCGCGCCGTCATCTGCAACCGTCCCGACGGCGAAGGCAACGACCAGCCCTTGTTTGCCGAGATCGAACGCGCGGCTCAGGCGGCCGGAATCGATGCCCACTATCTACCGGCTGAATCCGGGAAGGTCACCGACGAACAAGGGATCGGCTTCGGCCAGTTGCTTGCCACGCTGCCCAAGCCGGTGCTGGCGTATTGCCGCACCGGCATGCGTTCGACGACTATGTGGGCCCTGTCGCAGGCCGGACAACAGCCGCTGCCACAAATTGTCGATGCCGCCAGGAAGGCCGGCTTCGACATGAAAGGGGGGGTGCGCCGCATTGCCAACAACGGCCGGACACCGCTCGACGTTGTCGAAGTCGCGCATGCGGTCGTCATCATCGGTGGTGGCGCGGCCGGCATCGCCACCGCCTCGAGCCTGCTGGCGCGCGATCCTGGGCTCGATATCGCCATCATCGAACCGGCCGACGTGCATTATTACCAGCCCGGCTGGACCCTGGTCGGCTGCGGCGTGTTTGATGCCGCCGAGACTGCGCGTACGATGGCATCGACGATTCCGCGGGGCGTCCATTGGATCAAGGCTGCGGTCGCCGCGTTCGAACCGGACGGCAACGCCGTCATCCTCGATGGCTGCCGGGTCGTCAGGTACCAGCAGTTGGTGGTGTGCCCCGGTCTGAAGCTCGACTGGCATGCGATCGAAGGCCTGTCCGAGACGCTCGGACGCAATGGCGTCACTTCGAATTATTTGTATCACCTCGCTCCATATACTTGGGAATTGGTGCAGAACCTGCGAGGCGGTCGGGCTATTTTTACGCAGCCCCCGATGCCGATCAAATGTGCCGGTGCTCCGCAAAAAGCGATGTACTTATCGGCGGATCACTGGAAACGCGGCGGTGTTCTCGATCAGATTCAGATCGAGTTCTGTAGTGCCGGCGCCGTGCTGTTTGGCGTGGCCGCCTACGTGCCCGCACTGATGGAGTACATCAATGCTTACAGCATCGATCTCAATTTCGGCTACACCCTGACGCGCGTCGATGGGCCGTCTCGCACCGCCACTTTTTCGCGCCTCAATCCGGATGGCAGCAAGGACACGGTCACGCGCGAGTTCGCTATCCTGCACGTGGTGCCGCCGCAGGTTGCGCCCGATTTCATTCGCGTCAGTCCCTTGGCCGACGCCGCCGGCTGGGTCGATGTCGATCCCTCCACCTTGCGCCATAAGAAGTGGGGCAATATTCATGGTCTTGGCGATGTAACCAATACCAGCAATGCGAAGACCGCCGCCGCAGCCCGCAAGCAGGCCCCGGTGGTTGCCCACAATGTGCTGGCGGCTATTGGCAAAGCCAAGGGTAGTGCCCTTTACGACGGCTACGGTTCCTGCCCGCTGACGGTAGAACGCGGCAAGATCGTACTAGCGGAATTCACCTATGGCGGGGCGCTCGCACCGAGTTTCCCAGCATGGCTTGTCGACGGCACTCGGCCGTCGCGACTGGCGTGGTTTTTGAAGGAGCGCATCCTGCCGCCGCTGTACTGGAAAGGCATGCTGAAAGGACGCGAGTGGATGGCGAAACCGGAATTGGCGGATTCCTGACATCGAGAGCAAGCACTAGTGGGTAATTCGCTGCTCGCTTCCGCGCGTCTGGGACTTTAGAAGCCCTTTGGCGGTGTCCCGGCCGCGATCGTCCGAATTGGACTGTGCGCGACAGGTAGTATCCGTCGCCCGACATCCTTGTCTGCAGAGCGCTAGGCTACGGCCGTAGGAATACGCCATTTGATCATCGCAACTTCTATGGAGTCGTTCACCACCAGGCAAGAAACGGTCGCATAAGCGAAAATCGCGAGCGTCTGCGTCCAGGGTAGCGACACGAGTCCCTGAAGCCCTACCGCCGTCAACACCGTACCGGTAAGTGCAACCGCGACGATGGCCTGCAGGAGCGGCATGCTCGGCATCGTCGCCCAGAACCATCGGCGCTCCTCATCAAAATCAGTATTATCACGATTGCGGTAAGTCATCTGCCGCCT
>JARXKM010000224.1 GCA_030272785.1 Pseudomonadota bacterium | reverse complement strand
TCCTCGACAGTGGTTAAATGTCGGCATAGACTAAATCACATCGCTAACATGGGGGCACGCATGCATGCTGCGGGGGCTGACACTGTCACGGAGACGTCCGGCTTCATCGCCGTGGCAATGCCGTTGGCGCACGAAGAGCAAGCCAGGGCCGACTTCTACGGTCTGATCGCGCGCCTGCTGCTGGCGCCGCCGGACGACGCGCTGCAGGGCAGCCTGGCCGGCGCCGACGCCATCGTCTCGGCCGACAGCGGCCAGCCGCTCGACGCCGCCTGGGATGCGCTGACCCTCACCGCGCGCCTGCTGCCGTTCGAGGTCGTGCGCGACGAATTCAACGCGCTGTTCGTCAGCACCGGCATCCCGCGCGTCAATCCCAACGGCTCGCTGTACCTGGCCGGCTTCCTGCACGAGAAGCCGCTGGCCGCCCTGCGCGCCGACCTGGCCCGCCTCGGCCTCGGGCGCCGCAGCGGCGCGGCCGACACCGAAGACCACCTGGGCGCCCTGTGCGAAACCATGCGCCGCCTGATCGCCGGCCCGCCGCGCCAGCCGCTGGCACGCCAGCAGCAGTTTTTCACCACCCACATCGCCTCCTGGTATCCGGCCTGCCTGGCGCACCTGCGCGAGGCCGAGGGGGCGCAGTTCTACGCGCGCGTGGCCGACCTGGCCGGCGCCTTCTTCGCCATCGAGCGCAACGCATTCGAGGTAGGTGACGACGATGCGCCCGACTAAACCTCTCGCCACCGAAAGCACCACCATGGACCAGCCTGACAGCAAGACCGTCAATCCCGCCCGCCGCGGTTTCCTGCGCGCCGCCGGCGGCGCCGGAGCGCTCGGCGCGCTGGCCGCGGTGGCGGCGGCGCCGCCCGAAGCGGTAGCGGCGCCCGAACCGCCCGCGGCGGCGCCGGCCAAGTCGGTCGGCTATCACGAGACCGAGCACATCCGTCAGTACTATCGCACCGCGCGGTACTGGTAGCCCAGGAACAGGAGCACGCATGACCGTCGTTAAGAAATCCGCCGCCGGTGCGGCCGTCGCCGGCGCCACCGCCGCCTTGCAGCAGGGCCTGGCCCGCGCCGCGTCGGCCACCATCAAGCGCCGCTCCTTCCTGCTGCGCGCCGGCCTGACCGCGGGCGCGGCCGGCGTGGCGCGCAACCTGCCGTTCAGCGTCATCGACACCGCCCAGGCCGACGAGGCGAAGGCCGCCGCCGCCGCGCTGCCGGTGACCAGGCACACCGTCTGCACCCACTGTTCGGTCGGCTGCTCGGTCGAGGCGGTGGTGCAGAACGGCGTCTGGATCCGCCAGGAGCCGGCCTTCGATTCGCCGATCAACATGGGTGCCCACTGCGCCAAGGGCGCCTCGGTGCGCGAGCACGGCCACGGCGAGCATCGCCTGCGCTATCCGATGAAGCTGGTGGCCGGCAAGTACGTGCGCATCCCCTGGGACCAGGCCATCAACGAGATCGGCGACAAGCTGCTGGCGCTGCGCCAGCAGGCCGGCCCCGACGCGATGATGATGATCGGTGGCAGCAAGCACAACAACGAACAGTCCTACCTGATGCGCAAGTGGGCCTCGATGTGGGGCACCAACAACTGCGACCACCAGGCGCGCATCTGCCACTCGACGACGGTGGCCGGCGTGGCCCAGACCTTCGGCTACGGCGCGATGACCAATTCCTTCAACGACCTGCATTACAGCAAGGCGGTGATGTTCATCGGCTCGAACCCGGCCGAAGCGCACCCGATCTCGATGCTGCATGCGCTGCATGCCAAGGAACTCGGTGCCAAGCTGATCGTCGTCGATCCGCGCTTCACCCGCACCGCCCGTTTCGCCCACCATTACATGCGTGTGCGTCCCGGCACCGACATCCCGCTGGTGTGGGGCCTGCTGTGGCATATCTTCGAGAACGGCTGGGAAGACCAGAGCTTCATCGAGCAGCGCACCTACGGCATGGAAGACGTGCGCAAGGAAGTGGCCAAGTGGACGCCCGACAAGGTGTCCGACGTCACCGGCGTACCGGAGGCGGCGGTGCGCACCGCCGCCGAAATGCTGGCCAAGAACAAGCCGTCGTCGGTGGTCTGGTGCATGGGCATCACCCAGCACCACGTCGGCACCGCCAACGTGCGCGCGCTGTGCATCTTGCAGCTGGCGCTGGGCAATATCGGCGTGCGGGGCGGCGGCACCAACATCTACCGCGGCCACGACAACGTGCAGGGCGCCACCGACGTCGGCCCGAATCCCGATTCCCTGCCCGGCTACTACGGCCTGGCCGAGGGCGCGTGGAAGTATTTCTGCACCGCGTGGGGCGTCGACTATAACTGGATGAAAGGGCGCTTCGGCTCCAAGGAGCTGATGGAGAAGCCCGGCATGACGGTGTCGCGCTGGTTCGACGGCGTGCTCGAAAAGAACCAGTACATCGACCAGCCGAGCAACCTGCGCGCGGTGCTGTACTGGGGCCACGCGCCGAACAGCCAGACCCGCCTGCCCGACATGAAGGCGGCCATGAAGGCGCTCGACCTGCTGGTGGTGATCGACCCGTACCCGACCATGACGGCGGCCATGCATGGCCGCCAGGACGGCGTCTACCTGCTGCCGGCCACCACGCAGTTCGAGACGCAGGGCTCGGTGACGGCGTCGAACCGCAGCATCCAGTGGCGCGAGCGGGTGATCCAGCCGCTGTTCGAATGCAAGACCGACCACGAGATCATGTACCTGTTCGCCAAGAAATTCGGTTTCGCCGAGCAGCTGTGCAAGAACATCAAGGTGGTTAACAACGAGCCGGTGATCGAGGACATCCTGCGGGAAATTAACCGCAGCTGCTGGACCATCGGCTACACCGGCTGCTCGCCCGAGCGGCTCAAGCTGCACGCGGCCAACAAGCACACCTTCAATCCGACCACGCTGCGCGCCGATGCCGGTCCGTGCAAGGGCGACTACTACGGCTTGCCGTGGCCGTGCTGGGGCACGCCGGAAATGAAGCATCCCGGCACGCCGATCCTGTACGACATCACCAAGCCGGTGATCGAAGGCGGCATGCCGTTTCGCGCCAACTGGGGCGTCGACCACAACGGCGCCTCGCTGCTGGCGGCGGACGGCTCGGCCACCCTGGACAGCGAAATCGATACCGGCTATCCGGAGTTCGACCACGTGTTCCTCAAAAAGCTCGGCTGGTGGTCCGAGCTGAGCGCGGCCGAACAGGCCCAGGCCGAGGGCAAGAACTGGAAGACCGACCTGTCGGGCGGCATCATCCGGGTCGTCATCGGCCACGGCTGCGCGCCGTACGGCAATGCGCGGGCGCGCTGCAACGTGTGGAATTTCCCCGACCCGGTGCCGGTCCACCGCGAGCCGCTGATGTCGCCGCGGCGCGACCTGGTGGCGCGCTATCCGACCTACGACGACAAGGCCAACTTCTGGCGCGTGCCGACCTTGTACAAGTCGGTGCAGGCGATCGATTTCGCCAAGGACTATCCGCTCATCATGACGTCCGGCCGGCTGGTCGAGTACGAGGGCGGCGGCGACGAAACGCGCTCGAACCCGTGGCTGGCCGAGCTGCAGCAGAACATGTTCATCGAGATCAATCCGCACGACGCGCAGCAGGTGGGGGCGGCGACGGGCCAGTATGTGCACGTCGAAACGCCGACCGGCGCGCGTCTGAAGGTGATGGCAATGATCACGCCGCGCGTGCCGGTCGGGCTGGTGTGGATGCCGTTCCACTTCGGCGGCTGGTGGATGGGCGAGGACCTGATCGACAATTATCCGGAAGGGGCGGCGCCGATCGTGCGCGGCGAGGCGGTCAACACCGGCTGGACCTACGGCTACGATGCCGTGACGATGATGCAGGAAACCAAAGTATCGCTGTGCCGGCTGGCGCGGTTGTAGGCAACACCGTGTAGGCAACACCATCCAGGAATCGAGAGGAACACCATGCCAGCACGAATGAAATTCATTTGCGACGTCGAGCGCTGCATCGACTGCAACGGCTGCGTGACGGCCTGCAAGAACGAAAACGAGACGCCGTGGGGCGTCAACCGGCGCCGCGTCGTCACCGTCGACGACGGCCTGCCGGGTGAGCATTCGATCTCGGTCGCCTGCATGCATTGCACCGACGCGCCATGCCTGGCGGTGTGCCCGGTCAACTGCATCTATCACACCGAAGACGGCATCGTGCTGCACAACAAGGACCAGTGCATCGGCTGCGGCTATTGCTCGGTGGCGTGCCCGTTCGGCGCACCGCAGTTTCCGTCGAGCGGCCTGTTCAATCACCGCGGCAAGATGGACAAGTGCACCTTCTGCGCCGGCGGCCCGGAGCCGGACCAGTCGGAAACCGAATTCAAGAAATACGGCCGCAACCGCATCTCCGAGGGCAAGCTGCCGGCGTGCGCCGAACAGTGCAGCACCAAGGCACTGCTCGGCGGCGAGGCCGACCTGATCGCCGACATCTACCAGCAGCGCGTCGAAACGCGCGGCTACGGCCCCGAGCTGTGGGGCTGGGACATCGCCTACGACCGCTCAAGGCGCGGCGGCGCCATCGAGCAGCGCGGCGATGGCGCGCGCACCAACCAGTTGCTCGACCAGACCCAGAACGACGGGAAGAAGACGCCATGAATGCGCTCAAGTACGCCACCGCCGCCGTGCTGGCGCTGCTGCTGGCGGGCTGCCTGGAAGTGGAGCAGCATCCGGGCTGGGTCGACGGCGCCTACGCCGGCAAGACCGACAACCGTTCCGCGGCGACCAGCTTCCACAACGACAAGCTGGCGTGGCGGGCGGCGATCGCCGACCGCAACGCGCGCCAGAACGAATACAACCGGGCCAATCCCTGAAAGGACTGCGCGATGCGTTCATTTTTTTCCCTGCCGCGATGGATCGTCCTGACAGTTGCGCTGGCGCTGGCGCTGGCCGGTGGCGCGCTGGCCGAGGTGCCGCACAAGGCCGCCAAGCCGGCCTACGCGGAGGAGCAGACCATCCTGCAGACCGAGAAGAACAGCCCCGAGCCGGGTTTCGATTCGGCCGCGTCGGGCAAGCAGCACATGGACCGCCACTACCTGGGCCAGTACGGCGCCACCGAGGGTACGGTGATCCTGCAGCGCGGCGGCAACACCTGGCGCCTGCTGCGCAACGGCCCGATCGCGATGACCAGCGGCTTCCTGCTCTTGGTGACGCCGCTGCTGATCCTCGGCTTCTATCTCGGCGTCGGCCCGGACCGGCCGACCGAGCGCGAGACCGGCCGCCGCATCGAACGCTTCAACCGCTGGCAGCGCTGGGTGCACTGGTCGACCGCGATCAGCTTCCTCGCGCTGGCGCTGACCGGACTGCTCATCCTGTTCGGCAAGAACCTGCTGATGCCGTGGATGGGGCAGGATGTCTTTTCCTGGTTCGCCATGCTGGCCAAGCTGGTCCACAATTTCGTCGGTCCGCTGTTCATCGCCTGCTCGCTGATCATGTTCGTCACCTTCGCCAAGCGCAATTTCTTCCGGCGCTGGGACTGGTTCTGGCTCAAGCACGCCGGCGGCCTGGTGTCGCACAAGCACATTCCGGCCGACTATTTCAACGCCGGCGAAAAGATCTGGTTCTGGGGCGGCGTGGTGCTGCTCGGCCTGGTCATGTCGGTCACCGGCCTGGTGCTCGACTTCGTCAACTTCGGTCAGACCCGCTACCTGCTGCAGATCGCCGATTACCTGCACCTGGGCGGCGCCACGCTGTACATGGTCGGCGCGATGGGACATATTTATCTCGGCACGATCGGCACGCCCGGCGCCTACGAGGCGATGCGGCACGGCACGGTCGACGCCAACTGGGCCAAGGCCCACCACGAGCTCTGGTACGACGAGGTGACCCACATCACACCGCCGTCGCCGCCGGGCATGCATCGCAGGAGGCGCGAATGAAATCCACCATCATCACGCTGGCGCTGCTGGCCGCGGCCGCGCTGGCCGGCGGCTGCAACCGCCAGGACAAGGCGGCCGACATTGGCGTGCGCCAGACCCGCTTTCCCGGCATGGTGACAGCCGGCGGCGGCACCAGCGGCGAAGTCATGGCACGCAACCAGAAACCGGCCACCGACGGCAGCTACGCCGGCGGCACGCCGTTCCACGCCGGCGGCGCCGGCGGCACGACGGGCGGTACCGCCACTGCCGGCGCGGTGCAGGAGTCGGGCCACGGCCCGTCCGGCGTCACCGCACCGCCGGCGGCCAAGCAGACCCCGAGCGGGCAATAGGAGAAGGCCCATGCAGCACACGAAGATCGCCGCGCTGACGCTGATGCTGGCCTTGGCCTGCTGGAGCGCTCTGGCCGGCGCCACCTTGCCGCCGCCCACCGCTGCCGAGGCGCAGGCGCAGGCGGCCAAGAAGGCCGTCGCCGATGCGCAGGCCGAAAAGGACAAGCAGGCCTTGCTGGCGAAGTTCGACGCGCTGACCGCCGTCTGGCGCGGCAAGGCGGCCGAAAAGGGCTGGAAGCTCAATCCGCCGACGCCGCTGCCGGCGCCGGCGGCGGCCGTGACCGCACCGGCGGCGCAGTCGGCGCCATCCGGCCAACCGGACGGCAAGCTGACTGCCGTCGGTGCGCAGGCGCCGGTAACGAGCGAGAAATCGGCGACGGCGGCGCCGAGCGCCGACGTCAAGCCGGCGCCGTCGCCGCCGGCCGCCACGGTGCAGACGCGATGAGCCGCCTGGCGGCGCTGCCGATCGCGGTCATCATGCAACGGCGCGTGATCGAGCACCGCTGGGCCGACGAGGACTGGTCGGCGGTGGCGGTGATGATCGACCGCGGCGGCCTGCCGCTGGTGCAGCCGCTGGCCGACAGCCCGGCCGGCGAATCCTACCTGGTGTCGGGGCTCGAACTGCAGCTGTTCCCGGACGAGAACGAAGGCTATTTCGAAAACTGGATCGCGCCGGAGTCGAAGGTATTCATCATGTGGCGCATGCAGGACGGCCGCGCGATGCCGCTGCGCGCCTCGGTCAGCTACGCCGAGGGCACCCGCATGTTCGACTCGGGCGAAGCGGCCGACGGCGTGGCGATGCCGGGCGAGATCCACAACTGGCTGGCCGCCTACCTGCGCGAGAACTACCAGCCGCGCGAGCCGGGCGGCGAACGCCAGCATCGGCGCGCGCGCAGCTAGGGGAGGGCACATGGCGAATGAAGGATTCCTGCAGCGTTGGTCGCGCCTGAAGGCGGAGCCGGAGGCGCCAGCGCGGCCGCCGGCAGTGGCGCCACCCGCACCGCCGGTCGCCCCTGCTGCTGCCGCACACGCGCCGCCGCCCACGTTGGCCGACGCCGCCGGGCTCGACGCCGATTCCAACTATGCCGCCTTCGTCGTGCGCGGCGTCGACGCGTCGGTGCGCCGGCTGGCGATGAAGAAGCTGTTCGCCGATCCGCATTTCAACCTCGTCGACGGCCTCGACATCTACATGGGCGACTACAACCTGCCCGATCCGGTCAGCCCGGCGATGCTGGCCTCGCTGAACCACGCCCGCAGCGCGCTGGGCCGGTTCGACGCGGCGATCGATCAACTCGATCAGCCGGATCCGCCGGGGCAGCCGAAGCAGCCGGGGCAGTCGGATCCGCCGGGCGGTGCCGAGCCGGCCCCACCGCTCACCACCGCAGCGTCCTGCGCCGAGCCGCCGGCGCTGCCATCACCCGACCAGGAAGCTGCATGAATTCACCCGATCCGATCAGCAAAGAACGCCCGAAGATGGCTGCGCTGGAGGCTGCCGCCGCCTTGCCCGGGCCCGATCCGGTGGCCAGCGTCAGCTACCATTCGGCCGGCAAGACGCTGATCATCGGCAGCTCGGCCGACGTCGCGCCGTGGGCCGAGGGGCTGTACGCGCAGCTCGAGCTGACCGCGCTGCTGACCGATGCGGCGCCGCCGCTGGGCGCCGAGCCGGCGCGCCTGTATGCGGCCGAGCGCGCCCGCGACGTGCGTCTGCAAGGCTGGCTGGGCGCCTTCGAGGCGACCTGGCAGCAGGGCGGCCTGGCCCGCACCGGGCGCTTCGACCTGGTGCTCGACCTGTCGCCGGCACCGCTGCTGGCCCAGCATGAAAAACCGGCCGGCTACTTCGCGCCGGGCGCCGACGTCGCCGCGCGCGCCGCGGCGGTGCAGCAGCTGGCCGAGATGATCGGCGAATTCGAGAAGCCGAAATACTTCAGCTACAAGGAGCGCCTGTGCGCGCACAGCCGCAACCGCC
>JARXKM010000223.1 GCA_030272785.1 Pseudomonadota bacterium | reverse complement strand
GCGTAACGGCCGGCACGGCCCCGGCGCCTTGCCGCGCCGGCCCGGGCCCTCACGGATGCTTGTGGTGAATTTCGGTGCCCTCCGGCATCGAATCGGCCGCGTTGCTGCGCTCTAGCCACAGCGCCAGCAGTGCCATGTCGCGCACCAGGATCTCGCTGCCTTCGATGAAGCCGACCTGGTCGACCTCGGCGGCGTCGCACACTAGCTTGTTGACGGTGGGCGCGCGCTCGACCATCCGGGCGTACGCCTTGAACACCTTGTGCTCCCACTTGAACAGGCCGGGATCGCGGAACTTGTTGTTCTCGAAGTAGACCGTCACGGTGCCGTCCGGATTGCCGAAGCCGGCCAGGCCCGAACCGTTGCTGAAGACGGCGGCGACCGCTTCCTTCGCGTCCGGGTGCGGCACGAATACGGCGGCGCGTCCGCCCGGGTTGGGGCGCTCCATCGGCTTGTCGAGCTTAAAGGTTGTCATGGTTGTAAGTCCATCGTCAAGATTGCTCGTCAGTTGTGGCGGCGCCGTCGATAATCACCGCCGCATGGGCATGCAGTAGGGCGCCACGCGGGCCGGAATTTATAGCCTGCGCATTGCCGAAAGGGCCTGTTTGCGCTATAATTCGGAGGTTTAGCCATTCACACATATACCGTAGCGACCACCCACCATCCCATCATTCCCTAGACCTCCATCGCCGTGCATCAGCTTGCATCAGCTGCGCGGAAATCATGGTCGTCAGTCTGACGTGGCGCAGCTACGGTAACTTTATCAGGAGTTACCCTTGCCGCCATTTTTTTCTGGCCCTTCCGTGCCAGCCATCCTGGCACTTGCCGACGGAACGATCTTTAAAGGTATTTCGATCGGCGCCGCCGGCCATACCACCGGCGAGGTGGTGTTCAACACCGCCATGACAGGCTATCAGGAAATCCTCACCGATCCCAGCTATGCGCGCCAGATCGTCACTTTGACCTACCCGCACATCGGCAACTACGGCATCAATGCCGAAGACGTCGAGTCGTCCAAAGTCCATGCGGCCGGCCTGATCATCCGCGACCTGCCGCTGATGGCCTCCAATTTCCGTTCGACCCAGTCGCTGGCCGACTACCTGAAGGCGGAGAACGTTGTCGCCATCGCCGGCATCGACACGCGCAAGCTGACCCGCCTGCTGCGCGAGAAGGGCGCCCAGAGCGGCGCCATCCTCACCGGCAACCAAGGCAACGAGCCGTCCGTCGCCCAGGCGCTCGAGCTGGCCCGTTCCTTCCCCGGCCTGGCCGGCATGGACCTGGCCAAGGTCGTCTCGACCAAGACCGCCTACCAGTGGAACGAGACCGAATGGGCGCTCGGCCAGGGCTACGGCAGCCTGGCGGCGCCGAAATTTCACGTCGTCGCCTTCGACTTCGGCGTCAAGCGCAACATCTTGCGCATGCTCGCCGAACGCGGCTGCAAGATCACCGTGCTGCCGGCCCAGGCCAGCGCCGCCGACGCGCTGGCGCTGAACCCGGACGGCATCTTTCTGGCCAACGGCCCGGGCGACCCGCAGCCGTGCGACTACGCCATCGCGGCCACGCGCGAACTGATCGAGCGCGGCATCCCGACCTTCGGCATCTGCCTCGGCCACCAGATCATGGCGCTGGCAAGCGGCGCGACCACCATGAAGATGAAGTTCGGCCACCACGGCGCCAACCACCCGGTCCAGGACCTCGAGTCGAAGAAGGTGATGATCACCTCGCAGAACCACGGTTTCGCGGTCGACGCGGCTACCCTGCCGGCGAACTGCCGCGTGACCCACGTTTCCCTGTTCGACGGCTCGCTGCAGGGCTTTGCCCGCACCGACAAGCCGGCGTTCTGCTTCCAGGGCCACCCTGAAGCATCGCCCGGGCCGACCGACGTCGCTTACCTGTTTGACCGCTTCATCAACCTGATGCAAGCCGCGGAGAAAAAATAAATGCCAAAACGTAGTGACATCAAAAGCATCCTGATCATCGGTGCCGGCCCGATCATCATCGGCCAGGCGTGCGAGTTCGATTATTCCGGCGCCCAGGCGTGCAAGGCGCTGCGCGAGGAGGGCTACAAGGTCATTCTCGTCAACAGCAATCCGGCCACCATCATGACCGACCCGGAAATGGCCGACGTGACCTACATCGAGCCGATTACCTGGAAGGTGGTCGAGCGCATCATCGCCAAGGAGCGTCCCGACGCCATCCTGCCGACCATGGGCGGCCAGACCGCGCTCAATTGCGCGCTCGACCTGTTCAACAACGGCGTGCTGGCCAAGTACGACGTCGAGCTGATCGGCGCTTCGCCCGAGGCGATCGACAAGGCCGAGGACCGCTCCAAGTTCAAGCAGGCGATGACCAAAATCGGCCTCGGTTCGGCGCGTTCGGGCGTGGCGCACACGATGGAAGAATCGTGGGCGGTGCAGCGCGAAATGGGCTTCCCGACCATCATCCGGCCGTCGTTTACGATGGGCGGCACGGGCGGCGGCATCGCCTACAACGAGGAAGAATTCGAGACCATCTGCAAGCGCGGCCTGGAAGCGTCGCCGACCACCGAGCTGCTGATCGAGGAATCGCTGATCGGCTGGAAAGAGTATGAGATGGAAGTGGTGCGCGACACCGCCGACAACTGCATCATCATCTGCTCGATCGAAAACCTCGACGCGATGGGCGTGCACACCGGCGACTCGATCACCGTGGCGCCGGCGCAGACGCTGTCGGACAAGGAATACCAGATCATGCGCAACGCGTCGCTGGCGGTACTGCGCGAGATCGGCGTCGACACCGGCGGCTCGAACGTGCAGTTCGCCATCAACCCGGACGACGGCCGCATGATCGTCATCGAGATGAATCCGCGCGTGTCGCGTTCGTCCGCGCTGGCGTCGAAGGCGACCGGCTTCCCGATCGCCAAGATCGCCGCCAAGCTGGCGGTCGGCTACACGCTCGACGAGCTGCGCAACGAGATCACCGGCGGCGCCACGCCGGCCTCGTTCGAGCCGTCGATCGATTACGTGGTCGTCAAGATCCCGCGCTTCACGTTCGAAAAATTCCCCGCCGCCGACCACCACCTGACCACCCAGATGAAATCGGTGGGCGAGGTGATGGCGATCGGCCGCACCTTCCAGGAGGCGTTCCAGAAGGCGCTGCGCGGCCTCGAAGTGGGCGTCGACGGCCTGAACGAAAAAACCCGCGACCGCGAGAAGATCGAAGAAGAACTCGGCGAGCCGGGCCCGGACCGCATCTGGTACGTCGGCGACGCCTTTGCCCAGGGCTTCACCTTGGAAGAAGTGCACCAGCTCACCCACATCGATCCGTGGTTCCTGGTGCAGATCAAGGAAATCGTCGACATCGAACTGTGGCTCGACAACCAGAGCCTCGACGCGCTCGACAAGCCGATGCTCTACAAGCTCAAGCAAAAAGGTTTCTCGGACCGCCGCCTGGCGTTCCTGCTGCACGTGAGCGACACCGCGGTGCGCGAGCGGCGCCACGCGATGGGCATCCGTCCCGTCTACAAGCGGGTCGACACCTGCGCGGCCGAATTTTCGACCGACACCGCCTACATGTATTCGACCTACGACGAGGAGTGCGAGAGCAATCCGACCGACAAGAAGAAGATCATGGTGCTGGGCGGCGGTCCGAACCGCATCGGCCAGGGCATCGAGTTCGACTACTGCTGCGTGCACGCGGCGCTGGCGATGCGCGAGGACGGCTACGAGACCATCATGGTCAACTGCAATCCCGAGACCGTCTCGACCGACTACGACACTTCCGACCGCCTGTACTTCGAGTCGCTCACGCTCGAGGACGTGCTGGAGATCGTCGCCATCGAAAAGCCGGTCGGCGTGATCGTCCAGTACGGCGGCCAGACGCCGTTGAAGCTGGCGCTCGACCTCGAAGCGAACGGCGTGCCGATCATCGGCACCTCGCCCGACATGATCGACGCGGCCGAAGACCGCGAGCGTTTCCAGCAGCTGCTGCACAAGCTCGGCCTGCGCCAGCCGCCCAACCGCACCGCGCGCACCGAAGCGGACGCGCTGCGCCTGGCGGTCGAAATCGGCTACCCGCTGGTGGTGCGGCCGTCCTACGTGCTGGGCGGACGGGCGATGGAAATCGTCCACGACCAGCGCGACCTCGAGCGCTACATGCGCGACGCCATGAAGGTGTCGCACGATTCGCCGGTGCTGCTCGACCGCTTCCTCAACGACGCCATCGAGTGCGACGTCGACTGCATTTCCGACGGCGAGACCACCTTCATCGGCGGCGTGATGGAACACATCGAACAGGCCGGCGTGCACTCGGGCGACTCGGCCTGCTCGCTGCCGCCGTACTCGCTGTCGCCATCGACCATCGATGAACTCAAGCGCCAGACCGCGCTGATGGCCAAGGGCCTCAACGTGGTCGGCCTGATGAACGTGCAGTTCGCGATCCAGAAGCAGGACATCGACGGCCAGCTGGTCGACACCGTGTTCGTCCTCGAGGTCAATCCGCGCGCCTCGCGCACGGTGCCGTTCGTGTCCAAGGCGACCGGCCTGCAGCTGGCGAAGATCGCCGCGCGCTGCATGGTCGGCCAGAGCCTGGCGCAGCAGGGCATCACCAAGGAAGTGATTCCGCCGTTCTTCAGCGTCAAGGAGGCGGTGTTCCCGTTCGTGAAATTCCCCGGCGTCGACACCATCCTCGGCCCGGAAATGAAGTCGACCGGCGAAGTGATGGGGGTCGGCATGACGTTCGGCGAAGCGTTCGTCAAGTCGCAGCTGGGCGCCGGCATCAAGCTGCCGGAGTCGGGCCGGGTATTCCTGTCGGTGAAGGGCTCGGACAAGCCGCGCACCGTGCAGGTGGCGCGCGACCTGGTGCAGATCGGCTTCACGCTGGTGGCCACCAAAGGCACGGCGGCGGTGATCGCCGCGGCCGGCATTCCGGTCACCGCGGTGAACAAGGTGATCGAGGGCCGCCCGCACATCGTCGACATGATCAAGAACCACGAGATCGCCATGGTGGTCAACACGGTCGAGGAAAAACGCAGTGCTATCGTGGACTCGCGCGCGATCCGGATTTCGGCGCTGGCCTCGCGCGTGGTAACCTACACGACGATCGCCGGGGCCGAAGCGGCGGTCGAAGGCATGCGCCATCTCGACGAGTTGCGCGTGTATGATTTACAAGGCCTGCATAAAACCTTAAACTAAGCGGCAAGCCGTACCCTGGACCACAGAGTTTGCGCGACTCGCTTGAGTCGCGTGCCTCTGTGGTTTTCACTTTTGGCAAAACTGTCAACAACGCCATCAACACCGCCATCAACACAGAACAGAAGCAGGAAATTATGAACTCAACCGTTCCACTGACCAAATTCGGCGCAGAACTCCTCAAGAACGAGCTGCACCAGCTCAAGACCAAGGAGCGCCGCATCGTCATCGACGCCATCGCCGAAGCGCGCTCGCACGGCGACCTGTCGGAAAACGCCGAGTACGACGCGGCCAAGGAACGCCAGGCCTTCGTCGAAGGACGCATCGCCGAACTGGAAGGCAAGCTGGGCGCCGCCCAGGTGATCGATCCGACCACCCTCGACGCCGAGGGGCGCGTGGTGTTCGCCGCCACCGTCGACCTGGAAGACCTGGAAAACGGCCAGAAGGTGACGTACCAAATCGTCGGCCTCGATGAAGCCGACCTCAAAATGAGCAAGGTGTCGGTGACCTCGCCGATCGCCCGCGCGCTGATCGGCAAGTACGCCGGCGACGTCGTCGAAGTGCAGGCGCCGTCCGGCCCGCGCGAATACGAAATCCTCGAAGTCAAATACATCTGATGTGGCCCGCGCGCGCGCGCCTGCTGGTGGCCTGCCTGTGGGCCGGCAGCCTGTGGACGGTGGGCTACGTGGTGGCGCCGACCCTGTTCCTGACCTTGCACGACAATGTGCTGGCCGGGACCATCGTCGGCCTGCTGCTGCACACCGAGGCGTGGATCTGCGTCGGCTGCGGCGTGCTGCTGCGCTTCATGGTGAAATTCTCGCCGCTCGAGCCGCAGCGCAAGCGCACGCTGTACCTGGTGATCGTGACGATGATGATCTGCGCGCTGGTGATCTATGTCGGCCTGCAGCCGGCGATGGCGCGCCTGAAGGACGCCGCCGGCGCGGCCGGGCTGGCGGGCACGCCGGCCGGGCGCCAGTTCGGCATGCTGCACGGCGCCTCGCAGCTGGTGTACCTGGTCGAGAGCGTGCTGGCCGGACTGCTGCTGGTGAAACTGCGTTAAACTGTCGGGTGTCGTTACAAGATCGGCACAACATGCTCAACGTCGTTCCCGCGCAGGCGGGAACCCATACTGGCGACGCTTTCACACGGAAGCGGTCCAGGCAAACAACTTACTTGCCCAGCGCGCCTTTTTTCGGGCTCGTCTGACGCGGCTTGGCGCGCTTGATGGTGCCGCCTTCGGTGACCCGTTCATTTCCCTTGATCATGACCTTGGTGACGCTCGGGCGCTTGGTGCCGCTGGCGCTGGCCTTGACGATGGTGACTTCGCGCATGCCCTTGCCGGACTTGCTGCTGCGTTCCTTGACCAGTTCGACCTTCGGGCGGTAGACCACCAGCAGCTTGCCGATGTGCTGCACCGGATGGGCCTTGAGGTCGTCGCAGATCTGCTCGTACATGGCGACGCGGGCGTCACGGTCGTCGCCGGCCACGCGTACTTTGATCAGGCCGTGGGAATCGAGGCTGGCCGCGATTTCCTTCATCACCGACTCGGTCAGGCCCGCTTCGCCGATAATGACGACTGGCTTGAGCGCATGGGCTTCAGCGCGCAGTGCGCTGCGCTCGACGGGTGTAAGTTTTTGCATAATATTTTAGATAATCCTTTAAAAGCAGTATTCTACGCGAATGGCAAAGAACAAATTAAACAAAAACTGGTTGCACGACCATATCAACGACCCCTACGTCAAACTGGCGCAGAAAGAGGGTTATCGTGCACGCGCCGCCTACAAGCTCAAGGAGATCGACGAAAGCGAAAAGCTGATCAAGCCGGGCCAGGTGGTTGTCGACCTCGGCAGTACGCCGGGCAGCTGGAGCCAGTACGTCCGCAAAAAGATGGCCGGCCAGGAGGGCGGCGGCATCAACGGCACCATCATCGGCCTCGACATGCTGCCGATGGAGCCGGTGGCCGACGTCCATTTCATCCTCGGCGACTTCCGCGAGGCCAAGGCGCTGCGCCAGCTCGACGTCATCCTGACCGGCCGCAAGGCCGACCTGGTGCTGTCGGACATGGCGCCGAACCTGTCGGGCATCCCGACGGCGGACTCCGCGCGCATGGAGCATCTGATCGATTTGGCAATTGAGTTTTCTCAACTCCACATGAAGCCGAGTGGCGCATTGTTGGTCAAATGCTTCAAGGACATGGGTTTCAGCCAGGTGGTCGAGAAGTTCCGCGCCGAGTTCAAGGTGGTCAAACAAGTCAAGCCGAAGGCCAGCCGCGACAAATCGTCGGAAATTTTCCTGCTCGGACGCGGCCTGAAGAACCCCGGCGCCAGAAATGCCGTCGAAGAAGACGAATCGGCTCTTGATATTTGAGCCCGGCAGCCGCACATCAGCAGGGTAGGGGTGCGTTTCGGCCCCTTCGGGCGGCTCTCGCGTCGCCCGAAACATGATGTTTAGTGGGTTTTGCGGCCAGTTTGCCGCCCGTGCGTTGGCATGGCCTGCTTATTGCGAGTAAAATCGGCGTTCTAAATTCGGTAAAAGATGCGCCAGCATCGAAGGAGTTTTCGTGAATAATATGTTTTCCAAGTCCGCCATCTGGGTGGTCGTTGCGCTGCTGTTGTTCATGCTGTTCAAGCAGTTCGACAACCACAGCGTTGCCGGCGGCAGCAAGACAATCGCCTATTCCGAACTGCTCGATGACGTCAAGGCGCATCGCATCAAGGACGTCGTCATCGAGGGCGGCAACATCACCGCCACCCGCAGCGACGACAGCAAGGTGCGCACCACGGCAACGTTACTCGACCGCGGCCTGATTGGCGACCTGCGCGAGAACGGCGTACGGTTCGACATCAAACCGCCGGAAGAACAAGGCTTCCTGCAGCAAGTGTTCATCTCGTGGTTCCCGATGCTGCTGCTGATCGGCGTGTGGGTGTTCTTCATGCGCCAGATGCAAGGCGGCGGCAAGGGCGGCGCATTCTCCTTCGGCAAGTCGAAGGCGCGCATGATGGATGAAACCAACAACACCGTCACCTTCGCCGACGTCGCCGGCTGCGACGAAGCGAAGGAAGAAGTC
>JARXKM010000222.1:7045-8243 GCA_030272785.1 Pseudomonadota bacterium | reverse complement strand
GGCGCGAACAGGCCACGCCGAACGTGGCGCGCCTGTTGCCTGGCTGCGGCATCGAGCTGCTGCTGCCGGAGGCGTATTACGTCGCCTGCCGCGAGGCCGACAAGCTGATACGCCCGGTGTCGATCCGCGCCGCCGTGCACTACCTGACCAACACCTTGGCGATCGAGCCGTCCGACCTGCGCGCGGTGGTGGCCGGCTTCGGCGAGGAATCGGCCGACGGCCAGATCGACGAATACCGCGTCGGCTTCACGCTGCGCCAGGACGCCGACGTCATCTACGGCATCGTCTGGCCGCTGTACGGCCAGGAAGACGAGGACGGCACCCCGGTCGAAGGGCTGATCAACGCGGGCATCTCCGGCATCGAAGAGCAGAAGGCGCCGCTCGATGACATCATGGCGCACCTGAACGATGCCGGCATCACCCACGTCAAGCGCCATACCGAACGCTTCGTCGCCGAGTACTGCGACGACTGCGGCGCGCCGCTGTTCGCCGATCCGTCGGGCGAACTGGTGCACGCCGAAATGCCGGAAGATACGCCGTCCGGCGGCGAACACTTCCACTGATCGCACTGATCGCGACAGCCCGGGCAACCGGGCTTTTTTTTCGCCACCGTCACGGCTCGGCGTGATGATCGCCTCGCCCGCGTGAGGCCGCTCAGCCGCGGTGGTAGGTGCCGATCAGCTCGGCCCGCTCGAGCACGTGGCCCTGCATCGCCTGTTCGAGCTGCGCCTTGGTCGGCTGGCGCAAGTCGGGCAGCGCGGCGTCGAGCGCGTACAGCTTGAAGAAATAGCGATGGCGCCCGATCGGCGGACACGGGCCGCCGTAGCCGGTACGCTGCCAGTCGTTGCTGCCTTCGTGGACGCCGGCCGGCAAGTGGCGGGCGACGCCCTGCGCCAAGCCGCCGGCGTCCGGCGCGATGTTGTACAGCAGCCAGTGCACCCAGGTGCGCTGCGGCGCGGCCGGGTCCGGCGCGTCGGGGTCGTCGACGATCAGCACCAGGCTCTTGGCGCCGGCCGGCACGCCGCGCCAGGCCAGCGGCGGCGAGACGTCGCTGCCGTCGCAGGTGTAGACCGGCGGTATCGGTCCGCCGGCGTCGAAGGCGCTCGAGGTCAGGGCAAGCGGCATGGCATCCTCCTGGCATGAAGTAGCGATGCGCCAGTGTGGCATGGCGGCGCTTTGAGCGGCGCGGCAATGCGCG
>JARXKM010000222.1:4765-6945 GCA_030272785.1 Pseudomonadota bacterium | reverse complement strand
TACCAGTTACCAGCTTGAATAAGGCCGCTTCACCAGGCTCGAATTGAAATAGCGCGCGTCATGCGTGACGTCGGCGCCGATCCAGTCGGGCTTGTCGAACGGCTGGTCCTCGGCCGCCAGTTCGATCTCGGCCACCACCAGTCCCTGGTTGGCACCGAGGAATTCGTCGACCTCCCAGATGTGGCCGGCGTGCGCGATCTCGCGGCGGTATTTTTCGATGATCGGCTGCTCGCACAAGTCGTCGAGCAGCGCATTGGCGTCGGCCAGCGGGATCGGATACTCCCATTCGCCGCGCGTGGCCCCTACGCTGCGCCCCTTGATGGTCAGCCAGGCCTGGTCGCCGGCCACCCGCACCCGCACCACTCGCGCCGGATCGGCCGACAGGTAGCCCTGGCGCAGCAGCAGCGGCGTGCCGAGGGCGCGCCAGCAGTCGCCGGCCAGCAGGAACTTGCGCTCGATTTCGACGCCCATGCTCAGCCTAGCGACAGCAGCATCGGCTGCAGGATCGCCGCGCCCAGTTCGCTGCTGCGCGCGCCGTTCCAGCCGGTGCAGGCGTCGGGCAGGTCGGCGTTGTCCTTGAACGGCATCTCCAGGGTCAGCGACAGGCACTTGAAGGTGTGGCCGATGTACTTCGAGGCCAAGGTCAGCATGTCGTCGTTGTACTTGCTGGCCAGGTAGCCGACCTTGTCCTGAAAGTCCGGGCTGGCCGCCTTGTACTGGTCGATGAAGGCCTGCTGGCGCGCGGCCCGCTCGGGCGTGAAGTCGGCCAGCATCTCGTTGCCGGCGACGAAGTTGTACGGCAGCGCCTCGTCGCCGTGGATGTCGAAGAACATGTCGCAGCCGGTGGCATGAATCTGGTTCTTCACGCACAGCACTTCCGGGCTGCGCTCGAGCGACGGCGTCATCCATTCGCGGTTCAGGTTGGCGCCGGCGGCGTTGGTGCGCAGGTTGCCGCGGTAGGCGCCGTCCGGATTCATGTTCGGCACGATGTAGAACACGGCGCGCTGCAGCAGCTTGCGGGCGACCGGGTTGGCGTCGTCGAGCAGCGCGTCGATCATGCCTTCGACGAACCAGGCCGCCATCGTCTCGCCCGGATGCTGGCGCGCGATGACCCAGATTTTCTTCTCGGCCGACGGATCGCCGATGGTGACCAGGTTCATGTCGCGCCCGTCGACGCTGCTGCCGATGTCGCTCACGCGCGCCAGCGGATTTTCAGCGATCTCGCCGAGCAGGCGCAGGTGGCGCTCCCACGAGTACGGTTCGAAGTAGGCGTAGTAAACGCTGTCGAGTTCAGGCGTGTGGCTGACCGTCATGACGCTGCCGTCGAAGCTGGTCGGCACGCGGAACCAGGTTTCGGTGTCGTAGCTGGCCGCCACCTGGTAGCCCTCGAAGCCCTTCGGGTAGGTGGCTTGGCCGGCGTTCAGGAAGCGCAAGGTGCAGGCCTGGCCGCGCGCGCCTTGCAGGCGGAAATGGAACCACTGGCGGATGTCGGCGTGCGTATCGCTGCGCAGGTTCAGGTCGATCTGGGCGGCGCTGTCGGCGCGCACCACTTCGATGGCGCCGGAGTCGAACAGCTGGCTGATTTTGATGGGCATGGAGATCCTTGAAAACGGGTTCGCAAAGATCAGCATGATACCCCCATTTCCGGCGCCGCCGCGCCCGTCCTCCTTACGCGTCGAGGTCGATCAGGTCGCTCGTGTAGTGGACCATGATCTGACGCATCAGTTCGACGTTGGCGCGGTCCAGCACCGCCGTCAGGTCGGCGCCGGTGTCGAGCGCGAAGATCATCCGCAGCGAGTCGGCCAGCTGCTTGCAGTTGACCGTCAGGGCGCGCGGATTGCGCTCGTAGTCCCAGTCGTCCTGCGAGATCTTGGGCATGTTCAGCGGCTGCTTGAGGGTCGGGTCCTGGTTCACCGGCATGTGCTTGAGCAGCCAGAATACGATCGAGGCGGGCAGGAACAGGCACGAATCGCTGGCGCCGTGATAGGAAAATTTCACCAGCAGCAAATTGCCGACCGGATCGCACGACATGGACATGCTTTTGACTTGACGGATGACCGCTTGTTTCACGACGTAATTCCCCAGGAGTGGTTGAAAAGGCGCGTCGATTCTACCGCATCGCCGGGCAAGATTGTATGAAACCAAAAATAAAGCGGGGGAGCGCACGCTCCCCCGCGCAC
>JARXKM010000222.1:1729-4665 GCA_030272785.1 Pseudomonadota bacterium | reverse complement strand
TGCTCCGATGGTTTGGCGCTCGAGCGCGTCGTGCTGCTCTCGCGCGCCGTCGATTCGGCCGACTGCCGGTTGCCGTGGCTCATGCTGCCTGCCCGGCGCGCCTCGTCGGACGTGAATTCGTGCGCCGTGCCCTTCTGGTGGGCCGCCTTGCCGCCCTCGCTGGCGATTTCGCGCTGGCGCGCCGGATCCATCGACGCGAAGCCGCGGTTCTTGGTGCCGCTCCCCTCGCTTGCGCCCTGGTTGCCGCTCTGCTTGTTGCCTTGGTTACTCGAAGTCATGTTACACCTCCCTCATCTGTGCATCCCCCGCGATTGCGGAGTCGACGCCCGGTTGGTCCGTCCGGCAAGATGCCGATGAGCCACCGTGTGAAATCATCTTATGCAGCGCAGATGGATGAGGGTATAGGACCATCGCACATTACTTTGTAGGACATCGCGCTATAGAAAGTTCACCGAAACAAGTCGATGCCCCCTGCGACGTTACTGTTGTACTCCTGTCAGTGCCACTCCTACATGCAACCGCTCCGTGTTCCTATACGCGCGGCGCGGCGCGCCGTGCATGATGGCACCATTCTCTTGAAAGGAATCAACATGAACACGACCCAACGCAACGCCGCCAACCACCAGTCGGACAACGGCGGCAACGAACTCGACGTGTCTTCCTCGCGCGCCGGCACGGACGACCCGGCCAGCCCGGCCGGCAATCACCTGGCGGCCGACCGCAAGATGGATGACGACACCGGCCTGTCGAACACCGCCAACCGCACGCCGGAGCCGGACCGCCAAGACCTGCAAAGCAATGTCGGCCGCCGCAGCGACGGCACGCCCGACTGAGCGCGACCAGGGCGCTGTGCGCTTGTCCGCGGCTTGTCGCTCGTGTTGCCCGCGCGTATGCAAGCTCGCGCGCTGTTTTACCGCGAACAGGTATATTGACGGGCGATGCACCGACGTTTCGGCGGCGGTGCATCCGGCACGATCATCCCATCCAACGCAGCAGGAGAAAATCATATGAAATGGGAAGGCAATCGCGAGAGCGATAACGTAGAAGACCGCCGCGACGATGGCGGTGGCGGCGGCGGCGGCGGCTTCGGCTTCGGCGGCCGCTCGATCGGCATCGGCACCATTGCCATTGCCCTCATCGGCTCGTATTTCCTGGGCGTGAGCCCAATGACCATCCTCAGCGCCCTGACCGGCGGCGGCGGCGGCGGCGCCTCGCAGGTGCAGCAGGCGCCGGCGCACCAGACGCCCGCGTCCGACAAGCAGGCCAAGTTCGTGCGCACCGTGCTCGCCTCCACCGAGGATGCCTGGACGGCGCTGTTTCAGGCCAAGAACGCCCGGTACATCAAGCCCAAGCTGGTGCTGTTTACCGGCGCGACACAGACCGCCTGCGGCACCGGACAGACCGCTTCCGGGCCGTTCTACTGCCCGGGCGACCAGATCGTCTACATCGACCTGGCCTTCTACCGCCTGATGCAGGAACGTTTCCACGTCTCGAGCGAATTCGCCCAGGCCTACGTGATCGCCCACGAAGTCGGCCACCACGTGCAGCACCTGCTCGGCATCGACAAGCAGGTCGAGGCAGCGCGCAATGGCAGCGAGAGCCAGGCCAATGCGGCGTCGGTGAAGCTCGAACTGCAGGCCGATTGCCTGGCCGGCGTGTGGGCCTTCCACGCCAACCAGACCGAGAAGATCCTCGAAAAAGGCGACGTCGAAGGCGCGCTGGCGGCCGCCACCGCGATCGGCGACGACACCTTGCAACGCCAGTCGCAAGGCACCGTCGTGCCCGATTCGTTCACCCACGGCACCTCGGCGCAGCGCGTGCGCTGGTTCAGCCGCGGCATCGACAGCGGTGAAATCGGCCAGTGCGACACCTTCGGCGCGCGCCAGCTGTAAGGGCGCGATGAGCACCTTGCGCCTGGCCTGTTACGGCATCGCCGCGCTGGTCGCCGCCGCCGCCGGCCTGACCGCCTGTTCGCCGCTGACGGCGATCAATGCGCTCTCGCCGGCTGGCGCCTCCGACACCACCGCCAGCCTGGCGTATGGGCCCGGCGTGCGCAACAAGCTCGACATCTACCGCCCGCACCAGGTCACCGCCACCACGCCGGTGGTGGTGTTCTTCTACGGCGGCAACTGGAGCACCGGCGAGCGCGCCGACTACGCCTTCGTCGGCCGCGCCCTCGCCGCGCGCGGCATCGTCGTGGTGATCCCCGACTATCGCCTGTATCCGCAAGTGCGCTATCCCGACTTCCTCGACGACGCGGCGCAGGCGGTCGCCTGGACGGCGAACAACATCACCCGCTACGGCGGCGACCCGCGCAACCTGTTCCTGATGGGTCACAGCGCCGGCGCCTACAACGCCGCCATGCTGGCGCTCGACGCCCGCTGGCTCGGCAAGCAAGGCATGGCGCCGTCGAGCCTGCGCGGCTGGATCGGCCTGGCCGGCCCCTACGATTTTCTGCCGGTCGAGAACAAGACGGCGCGCCCGGTGTTCCATTTTCCGGACACGCCGGCCGACTCGCAGCCGATCAACCATGTGGGCGGCGCGGTGCTGCCGGCGCTGCTGATCGCCGCCAACCACGACGCGCTGGTCAACCCGGTGCGCAACACCGGCGGACTGGCCGCCAGGCTGCGCGCACGCGGCGCGCCGGTGCAGGAAGTGTATTACGACGGCGTCAGCCACACCACGCTGGTCGCCTCGCTGGCCGCGCCGCTGCGCTCACTGGCGCCGACACTCGACGCCATCGACCAGTTCGTGCGCAACAAATCGGTATTGATCCAGGTTCAACCCATGTAAGTGAGCCGGAACCGTCCGGCCGCCCGACCGCTCCAACCAGTAACAAGGTAGCGATACGCGGGAGGGTGCGATGGGCTCGGTCACGTCGTTTACGGCGGCTATGTCAGCTACGTCGGCTACGTCAGCTACGTCAGCTACGTCAG
>JARXKM010000222.1:0-1629 GCA_030272785.1 Pseudomonadota bacterium | reverse complement strand
GCTACGTCAGCTACGTCAGCTACGTCAGTCACGTCGATATCTTCCGTCACATCAGGCGCCGGCACGGGGCTGGCGGTCTCGGTCGTGGTGCCGACGTTCGGCCGCCTCGACCTGCTCGACTGCAGCCTGGACGCGCTGACCCGCCAGGACCTGCCCGCGGGCACCTACGAAATCATCATCGTCGACGGCCGGCCCGAGCGCAACACGCTGCAGCTGGTGGCCGGCTGGCGCGCCCGCACGCTCGATCGCGGTCCGCGCCTGGTGTACCTGGCCAACGACGGGGCGGAAGGCGCGGCGGCTGCGCGCAATCGCGGCTGGCGCAGTGCGACCGGGGCCATCATCGCCTTCACCGACGACGACACGGTGCCCGCGACCGACTGGCTCAGGCACGGGCTGGCCGGATTCGCTGACGACACCGACGTGCTCTACGGGAGTGTCGACACGCCGCACCGGGTCGGTGCGACCGATGACGCCGGCGAGGCCGAAGAAACCGCGTTCGAGGCTGCCAACTGCTTCTTCCGGCGCGACGTGCTCAACGCGCTGGGCGGCTTCGACGAGCGGTTCGGCGGCGGCTGGCGCGAAGCGAGCGACCTGCATTTTCGCCTGCTCGAGATGCATGCTGCCATCGTGCGCGCACCGCAAGCGCTGGTGGTACACCCGCAGCGTCCGGTGTGGGGCGCCAGCTTGCGCGGGATGCGCAAGGTCAGCCTTGACGCCCTGCTCTACAAGAAGCATCCCGCGCTATACCGCCAAAAAATCCGTCGCCTGCCGTGCTGGGAAGATTACGCCGTCGTTGCCGCCCTGTTGGCGGCGGTGGCTGGATTGGCGGGCGGGTACGAAATCCTCGCCGTCACCGGTTGCGGCGCCTGGCTGGTGCTGACGGCAATGTCATGCATCCGCCGCCTGCATGGTCGCGCGCAGGGTGCAGCGCACGTTGCCGACGTGCTCATCACATCGGCGCTGATGCCGCCGGTGGCGGTATTTTGGCGCATGGTGGGCGCCATCAAATACCGCGTGCGGTTCGGCTGAGCGCAAATGAAAGCGGTCTTCATCGACAAGGACGGTACGCTGGTCGACGACCTCGCCTGGAATGTCGAGCCGCGCCGCATCACGCTGTGCGGTGGCGCCGGGCCAGCGTTGCGCATGCTGGCGCGGCTCGACTACCGCTTCATCATCGTCAGCGACCAGGCCGCGATCGCGCATGGGCAGGTTGACGAAGCGGCGATGGGGCCGATGGCGCACCGGCTTGGCGACCTGCTGTTTCGCGAGCGGCTCACGCTGGACGGCTACTACTACTGTCCGCATCATCCGAACGGCTCGGTGCAGCGCTACGCGGTCAACTGTTTCTGCCGCAAGCCGCAGCCGGGCCTGTTGCTGAAGGCGGCGCTCGAGCACGAGATCGACTTGCGCGCCTCGTGGATGATCGGTGCCAGGCTACACGACATCGAAGCGGGCAACCGGGCCGGCTGTCGCACGCTACTCATCGACAACGGCACCGAAGCCGAATGGCGGCTCGGGCCGCGCCGGGTGCCGACCCGCATCGCCCCCGACCTGTACGCCGCGGCCCTGCTGATTGCCACCGAAGGCGACACGCGCCGCTAAGCGGCCATTCCCTGCACCATCACCTGC
>JARXKM010000221.1:6320-8246 GCA_030272785.1 Pseudomonadota bacterium | reverse complement strand
AAAACCGGGACAGACCCGGTTTTTACGCGCCCACCAATAACCGGGTCTGACCCGGTTTTGCGGTCACCTCCGGCGTCGGGGCCGTAGTGGGCGCGGTGCAAGGCCCATTCGAGACGCGCCATGTCGGCCAGGTACGGGTAGTCGGCGACGTGGGCGAAGCCGCCGAGGAAGTGGGCGAAGGTCGCGCCGAAGCGGTTCAGGTCGGCATCGTCGGACGGATGGCGCATGCCGTAGGCGCGCGTCAACCCGCCGAAAAATTCATCGCCGACCAGCTGGCGCAGCACCGGATAGGCCGCCGACAAGGTCTTCTCCCACGTCGCCGTCAGGTTGCCGCGATACAGCGCCAGCCCTGCCTCGCCGGCCTCGCCCTTGAACAGCGCCGGCGCGCCGCCATCGGCGCCGAACAGCGCGGCGGCAAACGCCTGCTGCCGGTCGGCCAGCGCGAGCTGCGGATCGCTCACCCAGGATGCGGCCGGCCGCGGCACCGCCAGCGTCGGCGCGCGCGGGCGAAAATCGGCGGCGATCGCTTCGGCCTTGCGCGCCTCGGCCAGCAGTTCGTCGAGCGGCGGGATGTCGGTGTCCCATTCGATCAGGGTCGGCAGGCTGCCGAAGCGCGCCAGCGCGGCGCGGTACAGCGCCCACACCGGCGGCGCCACCGCCGCGCCGTGATGGTCGATCACCGCGGCCGGCGTCGCGAGATGGCCGGCCAGGTGGATTTCGCCGACGCTGCCGGGCGCGATCGCGGCGATGGCAGCGATCGCGGCGACCGCATCCTCGCCGTGATTGCACTGGTTGACGTACAGGTTGTTGACATCGAGCAGCAGGCCGCAGCCGGTGCGCCGCGCCAGCGCCGCCATGAACTCGGCCTCGCTCATGGCATCGTCGCGAAAGCGCAGGTAGCTCGAGACGTTTTCGAGCAGGATGGTGCGGCCGAGCGCCTGCTGCACCCGCTCGACGCGCTCGCACAGCAGCGCCAGCGCATCCTGGTTCAGGCTGATCGGCAACAGGTCGTTGAGATGGCGGTCATGCACCGCGCCCCAGCTCAGGTGTTCGGAGACGAGGAACGGCTCGCAGCGTTCGACCAGCGCGCGCACGCGGTCGAGGTGGGCGTCGGAAAAGCCGCGCGCCGAGCCGAGCCCGAGCCCGACCCCGTGCAGGCTGAGCGGATAGTCGCGGCGCAGCTGTTGCAGCACATGCCAGTCCCAGCCGGACTGGCACAGGTAGTTTTCAGTGTGCACCTCGAGCCAGCCGACCTTCGGCCGCTGCGCCAGGAATTGCCGATAGTGGGGCGCGCGCAGGCCGACGCCGACACCGTGTTGCGCCGCCATCGCCGCGCCGCCGGCGATGCTTACTTGCCGGCCACCAGCTTGCCGCCGGCCTTCACGCAGGTGCCCTTGGCGACCATTTTCCAGTCGGCGCCGCCCTTGTCCATCTTCGACTGCCCGGCGCAGCCATGCGCACCGTTGGCGGCGGCGCAATCGTTCTGGCCTGCCTTGGCGACGCCGAAGCATTTTTCCTGTTCCGGCTTGGCGGCCTCGTCGGCGGCGGCAGCGGCGCCGGCAGCGCAGATGGTGGCAAGGGCGGCGGCGATCAGGGCGTGGCGCTTGTTCATAGTAAATCTCCTTGGCGGTGAATGACTCTGCGGTGCATCGGCCGCGATGCGCGAGCCGATTCTTCGAAACAATTTTGCACCACGATTCTACACTGCGGCGGCCAAGCGTAAAAAAACCCGGCGCCTTCTCGGGAACGGGCCGGGCCTCGCGCCGCTGTCGATCGGCTAGGCGGGCTTCTTGTTGCGTTCTTTCTTGACCAAGACCTTCTTGTGCTTCGCCGCCGGCGGGGCCTTCTTGTACACCGGCGTGGCCACCGGCGCGGCCGACACTGTTGCGGCCGACACTGTTGCGGCCGACACTGTTGCGGCCGACA
>JARXKM010000221.1:0-6220 GCA_030272785.1 Pseudomonadota bacterium | reverse complement strand
CACTGTTGCGGCCGACACTGTTGCGGCCGACACTGTTGCGGCCGACACTGTTGCGGCCGACACTGTTGCGCAGGCGCTGCCGACGGCAAGCATGCCGCCGAGCATCGCGGCGATCAACGGTTTCATGCGGCGCCGCGCAGCGCTCAGGCGGTGGTGTTGATGGTGTTGCCGAGGTGCGCAGGCAGATTCTGCACGCTTTGCGCCGGCGGGATGGCGTCGAGCAGTTGGGTCGCGGTGGAAACGGCGATATCCTGGGCCTTCTTCAGCAGAGCGATATCGACTTCCTGCTTGGTTCCAGTCTCGGCCATGCTTGTTGCAAGCTTGGCAATTCCTGTGATATCCATGTCGTTCTCCGGTTGATGGCGTATCACTCGTTAACGGACGCGCCGTACAGAACTTTAGGGCGTCGCCGATAAAAAGTCGTGCAGCCAGGCCAGCACCGCGGCCGGCTGATTCAGGTCAAGCCAGCACACGCCCGGGCGCAGCAGCGCCGGGCGCGGTGCATCCGATGCCACCGCGACGATGTGGACGTCGTCCGGATACAGCGCCGGCTTGCCCAGCGACGGGCGCAACACTTCCAGTTTGGCGATCGGCTCCCACTTGTAGCCCTCCACCAGCGTCAGCGCGGCCGGCGCCAGGCGCGCCACGTGCTCGGCCAGCGACGGCTCGTCGGCGCCGCGCAGCTCGCGCATCACCGCCACCCGGAACGGCGAGGCCAGCATCACCTCGGCCGCGCCGGCCATGCGCAGGCGCGCGCTGTCCTTGTGCGGCGGCTCGAGCAGCACGTCGTGGTGGCTATGCTTGATGACGTTGATGCGCAGCCCGCGCGCGGCCAGTTGCGCCACCAGGTACTCGAGCAGCGTGGTCTTGCCGCTGCCGGACCAGCCGACCACGCCGAGCAGCCGGCCTTTTTCAGTAAGGGACGCGATAACGGTATCCTTTGTAGTTCATCACCGCCGCCTTCGGCAGCAGCTTTTCCAGCACCAGTCCGGGTGCCACTTCTTCGCCCTCGTGGCGTAGCGCCTTGTCGATCAACAGCAGGCGGTCGGCCGGATTGGCCGAGTACATGTAACCGCCGAAGGCCAGCGGCGGCACCGCGTGCTGGATCGCCTCGGGCAGCTCGCGCAGCGACGGCAGCCGCTCCTCCTCGGCGACCGTGGGCGGCGCGGGCGGCGCGGCCTTCACCGGCGCCGGCGATGGCTTCGGCGGCCTGGCAGCCGGCGTCGACGCGGGAACGACCGCCAGCGGCGGCGCCGGTACCGACGCCGACGCCGCGGGAGCCGGCGTGACAGGCGCCGCGACCGGCAGTGCCACCGGCGGCGCGACCGGCGTCGTCACGACCACCGCCGCCGGCACTGCCGGCCTGGCGTCATGCGTCTGCATGCGCCAGGCCAGCGCCGCCAGCGCGCCTGTCAGCGCCAGCGCCGCGACGGCGATCCAGGCCGGCAGCCGGCGGGCCGCGGCCGCATCGGGCGGCGCGGCGCCGACCGGCACCGCGTTCAGCGTCGGCGCATTGCCAAGCTGGCGTTCGGCCTGCGCCTTCTTGAGCGCTTCGAGAATATACGACATCTATTTCACCTGCCCTTTCGCGGCCAGCAGGCGCGGTTCGCTGACGCCGCCCAGCTGGCTCAGACGCATGTAGGTGCGCGGGCCGGCCACGCCGTCCGCCTTCAGGTTCTGCTGCGCCTGGAATTCGCGCAGCAGCGTTTGCATGCGGCGGTCGAGCGGCTGGTTCAGCGCCGGCGCCGTCACGCCGTTCAGCTGCGCCAGGCGCGCGGCAATCCAGTCCACGTCGGGCCCCTGCTCGCCGGCCGCCACCTGGTCGCGAAACGCGCGCGGCGCGCTCCAGAAGGTGGTGAACTCGCCGTCGAAACGGGCGGCGATCGCCGCCACCGCCAGCGTCTGCGGCTTGCCGTTGACGCGCAAGGTCGCGGTCGTGTCGTCCAGCGCTGTCAGCACCGCGTAGCCGATCTGCCCGCCGTCGTGCAGCGTGAGGATGGCCGGGCGGTCCAGCAGGCGCAGCGCATACAGGCCGCCCTTGCCCTGGTGACAGTGCAGGTTCAGTTTCAGCGCCGCCTGGCACGGCTCGCCGGCGGCCAGCGGCTGGCCCCACAGCAGCGCCAGCTCGCGCAGCGCGTCGTCGGCGCTGGCATAGGCCGGTGTCGCGGCCGGTGCCGGCGCTGGCGCTGGTGCCGATGGCGGTGCCAGAGCCGGTGCCGGCGCTGGTGCCGTCACTGGCGGCTTTGACGCCGTGCGCGCCGGCGTCGCCAGCGGCGCGGCAGCCTTGCGCGGCAGCTGCCAGGTCGCCGCGGCGGCCACCGCGGCGAGCGCCAGCACCACGCCGGCCGCCAGCGGCCAGTGCCGCGCGGGGACGGCGGGCGCCGCGCCGAACACCTCGGTACCGGCCCGGCGCAGGATCGGGCGCGTCACTTCGCTGGCATTTTCGACGTAGGCGCCGAGCAGCGCGCGGTCGCACAACAGGTTGATCCGGCGCGGCACGCCGTTGGTCAGGCGATAAATCTGCCGCACCAGCGCGCGCGGGAACGGCGTCGCCGCCCCCGCCCCGGCCACCGCCAGGCGGTGCGCGATATAACTGCCGGTCTCCGCTTCGGACAAGGAACCGAGGTGGTAGCGCGCGATGACGCGCTGCGCCAGCTGCTCGAGTTCGGGCCGCGCCAGCATGGTGCGCAGTTCCGGCTGGCCGATCAGGATAATCTGCAGCAGCTTGCGCTCGCTCGTCTCCAGGTTGGTCAGCAGGCGCAGTTGTTCGAGCACGTCGGCCGACAGGTTCTGCGCCTCGTCGATGATCAGCACATTGTTCTTGCCCTGCGCATGGCTGGCCAGCAGGTAGCCGTTGATGGCGTCGACGTAGGTCTTGATGCTGACAGCGCCAGCGCCGGGCGGCGCCAGCGCGATGCCGAATTCGTCGCAGATCGACAGCAGCAGTTCCTCGACCGACAGCTTCGGATTGAAGATGTAGGCCAGCTTGCAGTCGTCGGGAATCTGCTCGATGAAGCAACGGCACACGGTGGTCTTGCCGGCGCCGATTTCGCCCGTCAGCAGCACGAAGCCGCCGCCGCTGCCGACCCCGTACAGCAGGTGCGCCAGCGCCTCGCGATGGCGTTCGCTCATGAACAGATAGCGCGGGTCGGGCGCGATCGAAAACGGCGCTTGTTTCAGGTGGAAGTAGCGGGTGTACATGAGTGACTGGGCTAGCGTGCCGGCGGCAGCGGCTTGTACTTCGCGCAGAAGATCTTCGCGTTGTCGTTGAAGTAGACGATCTGGCTGCCCGGATTGGAGGCGCGCACCGGAAACGCCGAACCGTCCAGCGCGCGGTAGCGGATGCCGACCGCGGCGCGGATGGCGTCGTCCAGTTTTTCCGGCGCACCCACGGTCACCGCGCCGACGAACACCAGCTCGCTGGTATCGTCGCTGACGATGACGTCGGTCACCTGCGCGCCCCACAAGGAAGCGCCGTCCGACTTGAACCACCAGGCGCCGCCTTCGTGCTTATACGACGGCCCGAAAGCGCTCGCCAGGTAGGCGTAGAAATAGGCGTTGTCGAGATGGCTGCGGCACAGCAGCGCATTGCCGATCACCGGGCCGAAGGTCGATGGCGCCGCGCCGGCGAGCGGCGCGACGATCCACAGCAGCGCCGCGGCGAAGGCCGCGCGCGCTGCCGGAGCGCGTATCCGGCCGGCTGGCTGGCGCATCGAGATGCCCGCGAGCGGCAGCCGATTAACGCGCGCGCTCTTCTTTCTTGACCTTCTTGGCTTCCTTTTTTTCCTTCATGGTCTTGGCCGGCTCTTTCTTGGTTTCCTTCTTGTTGTCTTGTGCTTTGGTCATGGAAGACTCCTCGTTCTGGATGATGAATAGTGCGTTGACCGCCCGCGGCGGACCAAGCGCATTATGACACTGCGTGGCGCGCTTTCGCTATCAATACCTGCCCGCGTCGCGCGTGCCGGCGCTGCGCACCGCATCGGCGTGCTGCGCGAGCCAGTCGGTCGCCAGGTGGCGATTATCGTACTGCCATGGATGGAAGCGCGGCGACAGATAGTGCAGCAGCGGCCCCAGCGCCTGCCAGAACAGCCCGTCGGCGCCGAACCAGGTGCGCATGCCGCTCCGCCACGTACGCGCCTTCCACAGTTCACCGTCGCGCCGCAGGTTGTCGGTGGTCTGCAGGCCGATGTCGATCGCCAGCATGACGCTGGCCGTCAGGTACATCGCTATCCTGCGGCCGTAGGTGCCGCCGGCGGCGCGGTAGACATCAAAGGCGACGCCTTTGTGCTCGGTCTCCTCGGCCGCGTGCCAGCTCCACAGGGTCCGCATGTCCGGCTCGGCGCCGGCCAGCAGGGCTGGCAGGCGCAGGGCGCAATCGGCCAGCACGGCGGTGTAGTGTTCGACCGCGCAGGTGGCCGCCAGCCACGACAGCGGATCGCTGCGCGCCAGATAGCGCATGCGGCGCGCGATGCTCGCTTCGCGCACGAACACCAGGCCTTGCTTTGCCAGCTCGGCGTTGTACTGGACGTGGACGAAGCGGTGGCTGGCCTCCTGGCCGATGAAGTCGCGCATCTCGGCGCGCAGCGCCGGGTCGGCCACGCGCTGCTCGGAAATGGCGCGCATGCTGTCGATGAAGGACTGCTCGCCCAGCGGGAACGTCATCGACAGCGCGTTGAGCAACTGGGTACGGTAGGCGTCGCCGCCGGCCCAGTGGCGGCCGAAGCCGTTCGACAGGTCGACGTTGAGCTTGCGCACCGTGAGGGTGGACATGGCGCTTCCTTGTGCGGGTTCGGTTGCAACAAGAATAACACTATCGGCACTGCGCGTTGGCAGAAAACCGCGCTTTCAATCGCCGGCCAGCCATGGATCGGACTCCGGGTGCGGAAAGCGCTCGTTGATGAAATCGACAAAACTGCGCACCTTGGCCGACAGCAGGCGCCGGCTCGGATACACCATCGTCACCGACAGCTGGCCGAGATGGTGGCCTTGCAACAGCTGCACCAGGCGCCCGCTTTCGAGGTCGTCTTCGAGCGTGAACGACGAGCGCAGCATGATGCCCATGCCGGCCAGCGCCGCCTGGCGCAGCACGGCGCCGCTGTTCGACACCATGCGGCTGCGGATCGGCACGTTGAGCACCTTGTCGTCCCAGTGCACCGGCCAGTGATGGCGCAGCTGCTCGAAGGCGAAATTGAGGCAGTCGTGATGCGCCACGTCGGCCGGCGTGGACGGCGCGCCGCGCCGCGCGATGTAATCGGGCGCGGCCACCAGCACCACCGTCGAGGTGGCGAGGCGGCGCGCGATCATGCTGGCGTCAAATTTCTGCAGGCCGATCAGGATGCCGACGTCGAAGCCCTGCTCGACCAGGTCGACCGCGTGGTCGGCCAGCGTGACGTCGATCACCACGTCGGGCATCGCCTGCGCGTAAAGCGGCAGCAGCATCGCCAGCTGCGACTGGCCGAAGCCGGGATGGCAGTAGATGCGCAGCGTGCCGCCCGGCTTGCGCGCGTTTGACGACGCGGTTGCGTCGGCGTCGTCGATGTCGGCGAGTATCTGGCGCACCCGCTCCAGGTACTGCTGGCCGGTTTCGGTGAGCGACAGGCGGCGCGTGGTGCGGTTGAGCAGGCGCGTGCCGAGGTGGGTCTCGAGGTCGGCCACGTTGCGCGTGACCACGGTGGCCGACATATCCATCGCCAGCGCCGCGCGCGCGAAGCTGCCCTGTTCGACGACCTTGGCGAACACCCGCATCGACACCAGCCTATCCATCCTGCCTCTCCCGATTATTGCGGAATGCGCAATTGTATATTGCGATTATTCGCCTTTTTTGCGGAAACCGCAATGTGTACACTGGTTTGCATGGACGGGCGACAACGCTCTTCACCGCCGCAGCCTTCGGCTCGACGCTCACAACCACTAGGAGAACTACCATGAACGTACAAAAATTCATCGCCGCCGCAGTCGTGTTCATTGCTGCAGGATCTGCTGTTGCGGCGGACGCCCCGGTGGCGGTCAGTGCTGCCGCGGTTGTCGCCGCCTCGAACCTGAACCTGCCGACAGTCAGCATCACCAGCGGCAGCGGCCAGAGCCGCGCGGCGGTGCAAGCCGAAGCGGTCGAGTTCGTCAAGCACTACAAGACCGCCTTCGCCGTCCAGCTCGAGCAATACAAAAACTAACGGTGGGTCAAAACCTTGGGGTCCAAAACCTTGGGGTCAGGTCTGACAAT
>JARXKM010000220.1 GCA_030272785.1 Pseudomonadota bacterium | reverse complement strand
TAGAAAAAGATGTAGATTTCCCTGAAGCGGATTTGCCTTTTATGCCAAAGTAGGCATTGCCCTTGACTGTTCTGCCCCAGTTACTTTCGAGCGCGGACTGCGCAAGTATGACTTCGGATGGAATGCCGGTACGCGCAGAGATATCTTTTGCTTCGGCAATATGAAGACCAATAAAACTGGCGACGTGAACCGGCTGCTTCGGCTGACGCTTGTGCGTGTGAGTATGCGTATGAGCTAGCGCGTGTGCGTGTTTGGACATTGCAAATGGCTCCATTTTGGAAAGACAGCGATGTTGAAAATCGGCCGCTATATTGACTGTACGCAACGAAATTGATGACCCTGCTGATCATTACGTCTTTCCAGACAGTCAGTGTTGAATGCGATCAATGGCCGTTCGGATGTTGGCGCAGCGGCTGTAGTTCATCGCCGCTTTGAGCTTGCTGAAGGCGCCGTTCGCAGCGCGGGCATTTTGTTGTCCGAAGCACCAAAAATGATGTTAAATTCACTGCCGGCAAGGTCGGCGCGGTCGATCGAGGCCGCGCCGTACCATCACCGGAGACCGACTCATGCCATCGTCATTTCACCGCAGACTGCGCCTGGCCGCCCTGTTCGCGCCGATCCTGCTGGCCGCGCCGGCGCTGGCCGGCGAACTGGTCGCCATCAAGGCCGGCCACCTGCTCGACGCCGAAGCGGGTCGCATGCTGCACAACCAGGTGATCCTGATCGACGGTGAACGCATCAGCGCGGTCGGCGCCGCTGCCAGCATCGCGATTCCGGCCGGCGCGCGCGTCATCGACCTGTCGACATCGACCGTGCTGCCCGGCCTGATCGATGCCCACACCCACCTGACCAGCAACCCGCGCCTGCACGGCTATATGGCGCTGTCGAGCTCCGACATGCGCTCGGCGATGTACGGCGTGCGCGCCGCGCGCGACACCCTCAACGCCGGCTTCACCACAGTGCGCGACGTCGGCGCCAGCGGCTACGGCGACATCGCCCTGCGCGACGCCATCAACGACGGCGACACGCCCGGGCCGCGCATGCTGGCGGCCGGCTACGCGCTCGGCATCAAGGGCGGGCACTGCGACAACAATCTGCTGGCGCCGGAGTACAAGGACGTCGGCAATGGCGTCGCCGACGGCCCGTGGGCGGCGCGCGCGAAGGTGCGCGAGATGGCCAAGTATGGCGCCGACCTGATCAAGATCTGCGCCACCGGCGGCGTGCTGTCGAAGGGCGACGCGGCCGGCGCGCAGCAGTACACGCTCGAGGAGATGCAGGCCATCGTGCAGGAGGCGCACAAGCTGGGACGCAAGGTGGCCGCGCACGCGCACGGCGCCAGCGGCATCAACGACGCCATCCGCGCCGGCGTCGACTCGGTCGAACACGCCAGCCTGATCGACGCCGAAGGGATCCGCCTGGCGAAGGAAAAAGGCACCTGGCTGGTGATGGATATCTACAACGACGACTACATCCTCGCCGAGGGCGAAAAGGCCGGCTTCCTGCCGGAGTCGATCGCCAAGGAGAAGGAGATCGGCCAGCTGCAGCGCGATAATTTCAGGAAGGCGTATGCGGCCGGGGCCAGGATGGCATTCGGCAGCGATGCCGGCGTTTATCCGCACGGCGACAACGGCAAGCAGTTTTTTTACATGGTCAAGTACGGCATGACGCCAATGGCCGCCATGCAAGCGGCAACCATCAACGCCGCCGACCTGCTGGGCATGAAGGACAAGGTCGGCTCGATCAGGGCGGGCAAGCTGGCCGATATCATCGCGGTGGCCGGCGATCCGATGGTCGATGTCAGCGCGCTGGCCAAGGTCAGGTTCGTGATGAAGGGGGGCCTTGTGGTGAAGGCGCAGTAGGCCTCCTCACTCGTACGCTGGGGTCAGGTCTGACATTCGTACATTCGAAGACCTGAATGTACGAATATCAGACCTTACCCCGAAGGCCTTCAATCACCAGCATCGCGGCCGCCAGGTCTTCGAGCGCAGTGCCGACCGACTTGAAGACGGTGCGCTCGGCGTCGTCGCGGCGCCCTTCAACCTGGCCGCGGCACAGCGACTCGAGCGTACCGGCCAAGTCGTCCGGCGCGAACACGCCGCGCGCCATCGGGCCGAGCAGGTCGCCGGCCTTTTGCAGCGCTTCCGGGGTGTCGATATACAGGCGCGCGCCGGCAAAGCAGGCGTCGTCGGCTTCGCGCATCTGCGGCGTGAAGCCGCCGATCAGGTCGAGGTGGCTGCCCGCGGCAAGCCATTCGCCGCGGATCAGCGGCGCCGTGGCCAGGGTCGCGCAGCTGACGATGTCGGCCTGGCGCACGGCCGCTTCGAGGTCGTCGCCGGCGCGCGCGTCGATGCCGCCGGCGCGCAAGGCGGCGGCCAGCGCCAGCGCGCTGTCGTGGCTGCGGCTCCAGACCAGCACTTCGCGGATCGGCCGCACCACGCGGTAGGCGTGCGCCAGCAGTTGCGCCACGCGGCCGCTGCCGACCACCAGCAGGCGGCCGGCGTCGGCGCGCGCCAGGTAGCGCGCCGCCAGCGCGGACGCCGCCGCGGTGCGCCGCGCGGTGATCTCGTCGCCGTCGATCTGCGCCAGCGGCGCGCCGCTCGCGGCGTCGTACAGCAAGTAGGTCGAGTACAGCCCCGGCAGGCCGCGCGCGGCGTTGTCCGGAAAAATATTGACGGTCTTGATGCCCATGTAGCGGCCTTGCCAGGCCGGCATGATCAGCAGCGTGCCGCGCTGCCGGCCATCCGCGCCGGCGATCGCGTGCACGTGCCGCGCCGGCACCTCGCAGCCGGCCACGAACATCGCCTCGAGCGCGCCGATCAGCGCGTCGAACGGCAGCGCGGCGCGGGTCGCGGCGCTATCGAAGTGCTGCATGGCGCGGCCGGTTCATTGCGGCTTGGGTGGCTTCGCTACGGTCCATGCTTCGTATTTACGGTCGATGCGTTTGGTGGTGCCGTCGCGCCCCATTGCCTCGAGCGCGGCGTTCATGCGCTCGATCAGTTCGGTCGAGACGGCCGGATTGCAGGCCAGGTAGACGCCGATGCGGTTGAAAGTCAGCACCGGCACGATCTTGCCGCCCCAACCATCGCGCTGCAGCTGGGTGGTGCCGCGCTTCATGCCGGCGGCCCATACGTCGATGCGGCCGGCCAGCAGCTTGCGCGCGTTGATCATGTCGTGCGGGGCCGGATCGACCTGGTAGCCGCGCGTGCGCAGATAGTCGTCGCGCACGTCGCCATTGTAGGTGCCGATGCGCAGCGTGCGGGCGTCTTCGAGCGTGTGCAGGTTGTAAGTACGGTCGGCACGCCCCAGCAGCACCCATTCGCCTTCGTCGGTCGGGCCGACCCATTTGAACAGCTTTTCGCGCTCCGGCGTGCGGGTGGTCGAGTACAGGCAGGCATCGGCGCGCTGCTGCACGACGGTGTAGCCGCGCCGCCACGGCAGCAGTTCGATGGTGTAGCCGGTGCCGGTGCGCGTCATCATTTCGATCACCTTTTCGGTGCCGCTGCCGATCACCCGGCCCCCCTCGAGCATGCTGACCGGTGGCGAACTTTCGGTCATCAGGTGCAGGCGCGGGAGCTCTGCGCTGGCGTGCGCAAGGACGCAACCCAGCGCCAGCACGGCACCCATCATCGCTTTGTTCGGCATCATCCGGCACCCTCTGCGGTCACCGCCGGCGAACACGTCCGGCTATTCAGCCAGCATAACAGCAATAAGAAAGCGGCGGCGAGCCGATGACACCGGAGAGGCTGAGAGGCGCCGCGGGCCGTTGTTCAGCGCGCGCCGGCGCGGCGTTCGGCCAGTTCGCGGTACAGCGCGGCGTAGCTGTCGGCCATGCGGTCGGCGGTAAACAGCTGCTGGTAACGCGCCTCGGCGCGCTGCCCCATCTGCTGCGCCAGCGCGGGGTTGTCCCACAAGGTGCGCATGGCGACAGCGAACGCCTGCGGGTCGCTCGGCGGCACCACCAGGCCGGTCTCCTGGTGGATGTTAATGTAGGAGGTGCCGGTGCCGATTTCGCTCGAGATCATCGGCTTGCCGTACATCGCTCCTTCCAGCAGCGAGATGCCGAACGCTTCCGAGCGCAGGTGCGAGGGGAACGCCACCGCGTAGCACAGCGTGAGCAGGGCAACCTTGTCGGCGTCGTCGAGCGCGCCGACGAACTTCACGTGGCGCAGGCCGAGCCGGCTCGCGTGCGCCTTCAGTTCCTGCTCGATCGGCCCGGCGCCGACGATCACCACCGGGTAGTCGCTGGCGGCGAGCGCATCGAGCAGGATGTGCAGCCCCTTGTAGTAGCGCAGCACGCCGACGAACAGGAAGAACTTGGTGCCGGCGACGGTACGCCACTTGTCCAGCCGCGCCGGTTCCGGCTCCGGATAGATGCTCTTGTCAAGGCCATACGTGATGGTGCGCGTCTTGTCGCGGTAGCGGTCCAGCACCGCCGAAGATGCCAGATAGTTGGGCGAGGTGGCGACGATGGTGTCGACGCTGCGCAGGAACCGGTGCTTGAGCGGCTGGTACAGGCGCAGCAGCGTCTTTTGCCGTACGATGTCGGAGTGGTAGGTCACCAATGTCGGCTTGTCGATGCGCGCGACGAAATGCGCCAGGTCCATGAATGGCCACGGAAAATGGTAGTGCACCACGTCGCATTCGGCGGCGCGGCGTTTCAGTTCGCCGAACGCCGACAGCGCGATGCCGTTCGAGGCGATCTCCAGATCGAGCCCCACGCGGCGCACCAGGTGGCCTTCGAATTCGAACGGGCGCAGGTCCTTGCCGCGCGTGAGCGTGAGCACTTCGTTCTGCACGCCGAGGCGGCCGGTGCCGACGCACATCTGGCGGATCACCTGCTCGACGCCGCCCATCGATTCGGGCAGGTAGTTCTTGTAGAAATGGAGGACACGCATAAATACTCAGTTCAAATCGGACGGATCGGGCAGCTGCAGCTCAGCGGGACAACACGGCATGGTACACGGCGGCGGTCAGGCGTGCGCAGTCGTGCCAGCTCAATTGCTCGGCGCGCAGGCGGCCGGCGCCGATGCAGCGCGCCCGCAAGGCGTCGTCGCGCGCCAGCGCCAGCATCGCCGCGCCGATCTCGCCGACGCTGGTCGGGTCGACCTCGACGGCGGCGCCCTGCGTCACCTCGGGCAGCGAGCTGCTGTTCGAGGCGAGCACCGGCACGCCGGCGCCGAACGCCTCGGCGACCGGGATGCCGAAGCCTTCGTACAGCGACGGAAAGGCGAACACGCCGGCGCCGGCGTAGACGTGGCGCAGCGCGGCGGCGTCGGTGAGCGCATTGAGCCAGATTACGTTCTCGCCGTCCTGCGCGGCCGCGGCCAGCTGGCGTACCAGCTGCTCGCAGCGCCAGCCGGCGGCGCCGACGATGACCAGCTGGCGCTCGGCACGCAGCGCGGCGGGCAGCTGCAGGTAGGCGGCCAGCAGGCGCTCGACGTTCTTGCGCGGTTGCAGCGTGCCGACGAACAGGAAGTAGCCGGCGCGCAGCCCGTTCGCGGCCAGGGTGGCGGCCACCGCGGCGGGGTCGGGCGCGGCCAGCCAGGCCTGGTCGACCCCGCACGGCACCACGCTGACGCGCTGCGGGTCGATGCCGAAGCAGGCCACCAGTTCGTCGATGGCGAAGTGCGACAGCGCGATCACATGGTCGGCCTTGCGCGCGGCCTTGCGCTGCAGCCAGTTCTTCAAGCCACGCATGCGCGGGCTGCACCATTCGGGATGGCTGATCGGCAGCGCGTCGTGCAAGGTCGCCACCAGCGGGCAGTCCATGCGCACGATGCGGTAGTCGGTGGCGTGGAAGATATCGGCCGGCATGTGGACGCGGTGCGCGCCGGGGGTGAGCAGGTCGCGCAGCGAGGCAGCTTCGAACGATTGCGGCAGCGGCTGGCCGACGCTGATGGCGTCGGCGCTGCCGCGCAGGTGCGGCCAGGAATACGGCTGCACCACGCAATCGGCGCCCGGCAGGTAGCGCAGCATGGCGTCGGTGTAGACGCCGATGCCGTCAAGCCGGCCGCCGGTCAGGCCTGGCTCGATCATGGTCGTGCCGAGGCCGACGCGCAGCCGGCTCACGCTTGGTACATCCAGCGCAGCGTCTCGGCCAGCGGAGGGGTGTCGATGGGGCCGATGACGGCGGTCAGCCTGGCGTTGCTGCCGGCCAGCGAGAGCACGTCGTTGGCGCGCACGAAGGCCGGGTTGACCTCGACCTCGATGCGGTAGCCGGCCATGTCGGCGACGGTATCGATGACCGCGGCGAGCGAGGTCGAATGGCCCGAGCAGATGTTGAAAGCCTGGCCGGCCGGACTGGCCGCCAGCAGGCGCCGGTACGCCTTGGCGACCATCCGCACGTCGGAGAAATCGCGCGCGATGGCCAGGTTGCCCAGTTCGATGCGCGGCGCGCGGCGGCGGAAATGGGCGACGATTTTCGGCAGCAGGAAGTTGTCGGACTGGCCGCGCCCGCTGTAGTTGAACGGCCGCGCGATGACGATCGGCAGCTTGTCCATCCACAGCCGCGCCATGTATTCCATCGCCAGCTTCGACACCGCGTAGTCGTTGGCCGGCGCCGGCGCGACCTGTTCGTCGATCAGCGCGACGCCGGCGTTGCCGTAGATGTTGGCCGACGACGCCAGCAGCACCGCCGACGGCGCATGGCGCGCGGCGGCCAGCGCCTCGAGCAGGTTGCGGGTGCCGACGACGTTGACGCGGTAGATCTGCTCGGCGTCGGAGTGCGCGACGAAGGCGATGCCGGCCAGGTGCACCACCACGTCGGGCTGCACCCGGGCGACCGCCGCGGCCACCGCGGCGCGGTCGCACAGGTCGAGTTCGACGATGTCGACGCCGCCCGCCTCGCCCGACAGCACGGTGCCGAACACCCGGTAGCCGGCCTCGGCCAGCTCGCGCGCCACGTAGTGACCGGTGAAGCCGCGCAGGCCGGTCACCAGCGCGCGCTTGCCCGCGCCCTCGCCGTGCTGGGCGGATGCCGCGCGGGGAGCGGTGGCGGCGCGGCTCATGTCAGAACGAGAAACCGAGCGTGTTGCGGCGCATGTCGGCCTCGACCATCATGGCGCACAGCTGCTCGAGGGTGGTTTCCGGTGCCCAGCCGAGCACGCGGCGGGCCTTGGACGGGTCGCCGATCAGCAGTTCAACTTCGGCCGGCCGGTAGAATTTCGGGCTCACCCGCACCAGCTGCACGCCGGTGCGGCTGCAATGGCCGCTTTCCTGCTCGCCGCTGCCGGTCCATTCGATGCCGATGCCGGCACCCTTGAACGCCATGCTGACGAAGTCGCGCACGCTTTCGGTGCGGTTGGTGGCCAGGATGAAGGTGTCCGGCTCGTCCGCCTGCAAGATGCGCCACATGCCTTCGACGTATTCCTTGGCGTAGCCCCAGTCGCGCTTGGCGTCGAGGTTGCCCAGTTCGAGCACGTCGAGCTTGCCGAGCACGATCTTGGCGACCGCATCGGTGATCTTGCGGGTGACGAATTCACGTCCGCGCAACGGCGACTCGTGGTTGAACAGGATGCCGCTGGCGCCGAAGATGCCGTACGACTCGCGGTAGTTGACGGTCATCCAGTGGGCATACAGCTTGGCCACGCCGTACGGGCTGCGCGGGTAGAACGCGGTTTCCTCGACTTGCGGGATGGCCTGCACCTTGCCGAACATTTCGGATGTCGATGCCTGGTAGAAGCGCGCCGACGGCTTGATGATGCGGATCGCCTCGAGCAGGTTGACCGCGCCGAGGCCGGTGATGGTGGCCGTGGCGACCGGCTGCTCGAACGACACGCCGACGAAGCTTTGCGCGGCCAGGTTGTAGACTTCGTCCGGGTCGGCCGATTCAAGCAGGCGGATGCCCGACGACAGGTCGGTCAGGTCGTATTCGACCAACGTCAGCTGCGGGTGATGCTGGATGCCCAATTCTTCGATGCGCCAGAAATTGACGGAACTCGAGCGCCGGAAGGTGCCTGTGACGGCATAGCCTTTTTCCAACAGCAATTGGGCGAGGTAGGCGCCGTCCTGACCGGTGATGCCGGTGATGAGGGCTTTTTTTCTTATTTGCATGTTCGTGGTGTGATCGATGTGAAGTGCCGTCGAACAACGTGATGTTCCGACAAGCCGACATTGTAACAGAGGCGAAATTCCCACTAAAGCGGATAGATTACGTAAAGGAAAAATACGTGTAAGAAATACAACAAAGGGTACGCGCTCATTATGGCGCGAAAGCCCAGCGGGGCGGCGCGTCTTTACGGTTTGTTACGGAATTTAAGCGGAACTCCGGCCGCAGTTCACTGTCGAGCCGGAGGGGTGTTGCG
>JARXKM010000219.1:5565-8305 GCA_030272785.1 Pseudomonadota bacterium | reverse complement strand
TTGTCAGACCTGACCCCGCAAAAATGTCCGATTGTCAGACCTGACCCCAGAGTTTGACCTGACCCCAGAGTTACTTTCCAGCGTTTTTATGTTGCAACGGAGCTTTGCCCGCGCCGTTGTGTGGCGAAAAGCACGATACGCACAAAAAACGCCCGCATGTGGTCATTTCACTATTGCCTTGTGGAAATAATTTTGCCAGAATGGGGTAGCACGAGCAAGCAGCGTTCAAGGCAAGCGACCCCATGGCCACATCACCGATTCCGCAGGCGCCATCCACGACCAAGGTTGCGGGCGCGCACGCGCAGCTGGACGCGCTGGTGGAACTCGCTTGCGGCCACGTCAACGACCAGCTGATGCCGATGGTCGCCAGGCTGGTCGCCGCCTTGCTTGACGTCAGCGACCCGGCCCTCGACGCCCACAGCGTCTACCATCGCGTCAAATCGGCCAACTTGCTCAAGCAAAACAGTTACGCCTGGTTCCACCTGGCGTGCGACGAATTGCAACGCGGCCTACGCAGGGAAGTGGCGCTGCTCGCGCCGCTGACCACGGTCAGCACCGCCGCAGCTGCGGCGCTGGCGCTGGTACCGCTGGCCGAGATGGACCGCAGTGTCGCCTTCGGCGGGATCAGCCGGCCATTCGAGGCGGCCTGCGCCGAACAGCTGGCCACCCTGAACGTCCGGCTCGGCTATCTGCTCGAGCGCGACACCTTGCGCATCGGCCAGAATCCGTTCCGCCCCGAAGTGATCCTGATGGCGCTTCAGCAGGCCTGGACCGAGTTCGAGCCCGAGCCGGAAGCGCACGCCTTGCTGGCGCCACAGTTGCGCCCGCTCGTGCTGTTCGATTTCTTGCCGCTCTACGATGCGCTTAATCTGGCGCTCGCCGGCAAGCACCGGCAGGCCGATGCGCTACGCATCCGCAAGACCGACAACGCCGCCCGCGCCAAGGCGCAGCGCGCCACCGGCCAGGCCGCGCTAGCCGAGCAGCTGCGCCAGTTTTTCTCTGGCGCTGGAGCGGGCGACGCTGACATCGCGCTGGTGCCGGAGCTGCCGGCGATGCCGTCAGGCAGCGGTGGCTGGCGCCCGAGTGGCGCGGAGGGCTTCCGCATCAACGCCGCCGGCGCGCCGACGCCAGCAGGCATCAGCCCGATGCGCACCAACGCGCATGATGGCAGGTCGGTGCGCCATGGCGGCGCTGCCGAGCCAACACCTGACCTCACCCATGCAGCCCATGCAGGACATCCCGCCCATCCCAGCCACCTCAGCTATGTCAGCCATGGCGCCCATGCCAGCCATGCAAACCACCCGGCGCCGGCTGGCCCGATGTGGCAGCCGGGTCAAGCACCGCCAGGCCAGTCCAGCCACCCCGGCCTGCTCGAGATGCTCGCCAAGCTGCAACTCGATGCGCCGCCGCAGCGCATCGGCGGCCAGCCGGCGCCAGCCGATGCGCCGAATGTCTTTTACCTGCCACGCTTGAAGGACAGCTTACCCAAGGGCAGCCTGACGCGCGGCGACGAAAGCACCATCGACCTGCTGTCGCGTATTTTCGAGACGGTGTTCGTCGACGATCACATCCCCCGGGAAACGCGCGAGCTGATCCAGTTCCTGCAGGTGCCGGTGCTGAAGGCGGCGTTGCTGGACAAGGACTTCTTTTTCCAGGAAGCGCATCCGGCGCGCCGCATGATCGACTTGATGTCGCGCATGGGCTGGGAGCAGCGGCACGGCGGCGACGATCCGATGTTCCAGGCGATGCAGCGCGGCGTTGCGCGGATCGGGCGCGACACGGGCGCCGAGGCGGGCGCATTCGCCGCCGCCGTGGCCGAGCTCGAGGCGAGCCTCGAGCTCGAGCAGAGCGCCGCCGCGGCCGCCATGTCGGCGCCGATTGCCGCCGCGCTCAAACAGGAGAAGGTGAGCGCCGCCACCAAATCGGCCAAGAGCGCGGTGGCGCTGCGCATCGGCAGCGGCGAACTGGCGGCGGTGGTCGAAACGTTCCTGGCGAAAAAATGGACCTCGGTGCTGACGATCGCCTACAGCGTCGAGGCGGACAAGCCGGGGGCGGTCGGCAGCGCCACCCGCACCATGGACGAGCTGATCTGGAGCGTCAAGCCGAAGATCACCCAGGAGCAGCGCAAGCAGCTGATCGGCAAACTGCCGGCGTTGCTGGCCACGCTCAACAAATGGCTCGACATCATCAAGTGGCAGGATGGCGAGCGGCTGCAGTTCTTCGCCGAGCTGGCCGAATGCCACGCCTCGATCGTGCGCGCGCCGATCGACCTGTCGCCCGAGCGCCAGCTCGAGATCGCGCTCGAGGTGGCGCAGCAGGACGCGCAGCGCCGCATCGACAAGGAGCAGGCGATGGCTGCGGCCGAAGAGAACGCGGCGGCGCAGGCCGAAGCGGATCCCGCGCTGGTCGCCGTCGACGGGCTCGAGCGTGGCATGTGGCTCGAATTCCGCCAGCCGGGCGCGGCCGTGCAAACGGTCAAGCTGGCGTGGATCAGTCCCTTGCGCACGCTGTTCATTTTCTCGACTGGCGCCCGCAAGGAAGCGTTTTCGCTGAGCGCCGAAAAGCTGGCCGAGGCGCACCGCCGCGAAGTCGTGCGCACGGTACGCCAAGACGGCGTCGTCGCGCGCGCGCTGGCCGAAGCGATGCAACAAGCGCGCACCGAACCGCTCGCCGCCACCGCCTGAACCCCCGGGGTCAGTGCCGGCATTCAGACACGGGCTAAGCAGTACGCAGCTGTTCG
>JARXKM010000219.1:0-5465 GCA_030272785.1 Pseudomonadota bacterium | reverse complement strand
CCCCCGGGGTCAGTGCCGGCATTCAGACACGGGCTAAGCAGTACGCAGCTGTTCGTAACAACCAAGATGTGCCGATAGATGAGCCCGTGTACGATTGCCGGCTCTGACCCCCGGGTTTTCAACGCTACATCTGGCGGAACAGGTCGACGTAGTTGCGGCTCACCACTAGCTGCTCGGGCCGGCCCTTGAGCTTGACCATCAGGCGCCCGCGGAAATCGGTGTGGGTCGATTCGATGAACTTGGCCGCCACGATAATGCTGCGGTGGATCTGCCAAAACTGCGCTTCGGCCAGTTGTTCGCGTAATTGCCGCATCGGCGTGCGGATCAGGCTTTCGCCATCCTGCAAGTAGACGCTGGTGTACTTGTCGTTGCTCTGAAAGTAGATCACTTCGTCGATCGCGATCAGCCGCGTCTCGCGCCCGTGTGCGGCGCGTATCCATTGCAGCGGCGCCGGCGCCGGCGCCGCCACCACGCCTAGTTGGCTCAGCAGCGCGCGCAAGGCGTCCGCCTCGCCGCCGGGCTGCGCGCGCAACGCCGTCTTCAGCCGGCCAACGGTGCGCGCCAGCCGCTCCGCGCTGGCCGGCTTGAGCAGGTAGTCGCACGCCGCATGGTCGAACGCGTCGACCGCGTAGTGGTCGTGCGCGGTGATGAAGACGACGCGCGGACCGGCCGCCAGCCGCGCCGCCACCTCGAGCCCGGTCAGGCCGGGCATCTGGATGTCGAGGAAGACGATGTCGGGCGCCAGCTCGTCGGCCAGGCGCAGGGCATCGATGCCGTTGGCGGCCCTGGCAACGATGCGCAGCTCCGGCCAGGCGCCGGCCAGTTGCGCTTCCAGGTAGTCGCGCAGGTGCGCTTCGTCGTCGGCGATCAGGGCAGTGGGGTGGTCGATGGCGATCCCATTTCAGTTGGCAGCAGCACGCGCACGGTCATGCCACAAGGTTGATTTTCCAGCAATTGTACCTGAGCGCCGGGACCGTACAAGCTGCGCAGCCGCGCACGCAGGTTGGCCAGCCCGACCCCGCCGCCCGGACGCGCCGCCTTGGCCGTCAGCCCGACGCCGCTGTCGCTCACTTCGATGCACAGGGCGGCGCCGTCGGCGCGCGCGCGCAGCACGATCTCGCCGCCGTCGAGCTTCGGCTCGAGCCCGTGCATGACGGCGTTCTCGACGATCGGCTGCAGCAGCATCGGCGCGATGCGCAACGCGCGCTCGGCCGCGCCGACCTCGATCCGGTAGCGCAGCCGCGCGCCCATGCGCACCGCCAGCACGTCGAGATAGGCGCCGACCAGGTCGATCTCGGCGCCCAGGGTGGCGTGCTCGGCACGGCTGGCGGTCAGGCTGGCGCGCAGGAAGTCGATGAAGCGTTCGAGCATGTGGCGCGCCTGCGCCGGCTGCCCGTCGATCAGGCTCAGGACATTGGCCAGCGTGTTGTAGAGGAAGTGCGGCTCGATCTGCGCCTGCAGCGCGCGCAGCCGCGCTTCGGCCAGCAGTTGCGCGGCGGCGGCGATCTGCTCGCTGTGGCGCGCCGCCAGCGTTTCGGCGGCAATGCGGCGCTCGCCGGCGATCAGCACCAGCGCCATGAAGCCAGCCATGAACAGCGCGAACGGCACCAGCGGCGCCAGCACCGTGGCGCGGCTGAGGTAGGACAGCGGGTCGACGCCGTTGAGCAGGGCGTTGCCGACCGCGACGCCGAGCATCACGCACAGCGCGATGACCACCCCGCGGTACAGCGCCGCCGGCAGGCCGCGCGCGCGCGCCGGCCAGCCGCGCAGCACGTGCGCCAGCGCCGCCAGCGAGCCATGGATCAGGTAGCCGACCAGGTTCGCGATCAGCCAGACGGGCGCAAAATACTCGAGGAAGCCGCGGCGCCCTTCGGCGAACATCAGGTAGACGCCGGCCAGGAACAGCGCGATCAGGCTGCTCCACACCCCCGTGTAGAGCAGGTTGCGCAGCGCCGAGCGCGGCCAGCGCCGAAACAGCGGGATCAGCTCGAGCGGGTGCGCGCCGGTGGCGTGTTTGCGGTCAGTCATGCGTGCGCTTTCTTATTCGAAATGTTAAGCCGGCAAGAAGTTACCATGAAAACAAGGCGCTGTCCGGTCTCAGCGAAGGCTGACGCGCACGCTGGCGCCGCCGGCGGGGAGGGTGAAGCGGGCTTGTTCGAAGCTGGGCGGGCCCATCTTGCCGAGCGCATTGTTGCTGAACGCGTAGCGCTCGGTCGGTATGCCCAGCAGGTTGCGGTCCATCTTGCCGTTCGCGTTGGCGTCGTGGTAGACGGAAAACGCGATCTCGCCGGCCGGCAAATCCTTGATGACGACGCTGCCGGTAGCGCCGCTCGCAGGCGAGCTGGCCGAGCTGAGCGCAGTGCGCAGGAAGCTGCCGGCCGAATTGTAGACCGCGACGACCAGCGCGCCGCCGCCGGACTTGACGTCGTCGACATGGACGGTCAGATCGGCGGCGCCGGCCTGGCAGGCTGCCAGCATCGCGGCGCTGCCGCACAAGGTTTGGATCAGGGTCATGCGTGTCTCCGGTGAGTGGGGCGGGGTGGGGCAATGGAGCACACTGTAGCGCCGCGCGGACGCCGGCGGCGGCTTTTGCGACAGGACGACCGCTGGCGGCGCCAGTTGCGCCGGCGGCGGCATGAACTGCGAGCGGCTAGTCGCCTGGACCGTCGCCGGGCATGGTGTCGGCCATCAGGCGCAGTTCTTCCGCGCTCGGCTCGCCCGGTTGGGGCGCGTCTGTCCGGCCTTGTTGCTCGGCGATCGAGCGCGCGGTCGGGAACGGGAACGGCCCGTGTTCGCGCGCGGTGGGGAAATGGACGGCGGCGGGAAGCTTGCTGGTCATGGTCGCGGCTCGGCTGCATCGATGGGTCAAAGATGTTAGACCGGTCCGAAGCCATGCAGTTCAGACCGGCGAGCAAAAAACCGCGGCGCCGGCGCGGCCGGACATCGCCGCGGACATTGCCTTGCAGGTAAGCGACATGCCGGCAACCAATGGTATGATCACCGTCTTTCCGATACGACGGGGTGTATCCTGTTCGACCTGGCCATAAGGTAAGCGAAGCGACGTGCGTCTATCATCCATCAAATTGTCGGGATTTAAGTCATTCGTTGATCCCACCAATTTTCAGGTGCCGGGTCAGCTGGTTGGCGTGGTCGGTCCGAACGGTTGCGGCAAGTCGAACATCATCGACGCCGTGCGCTGGGTGCTGGGCGAGTCGAAAGCGTCGGAGCTGCGCGGCGAATCGATGCAGGACGTGATCTTCAACGGCTCGACCCACCGCAAGCCGGCCGGGCGCGCCTCGGTCGAGCTGGTGTTCGACAACAACGACGGCAAGGCCGCCGGCCAGTGGGGCCAGTATGCCGAGATCGCCGTCAAGCGCACCCTCACGCGCGACGGCACCTCGACCTACTACATCAACAGCCAGCCGGTGCGCCGGCGCGACATCCAGGACATCTTCCTCGGCACCGGCCTGGGGCCGCGCGCCTACGCCATCATCGGCCAGGGCATGATCTCGCGCATCATCGAGTCGCGCCCGGAAGAGCTGCGCGTGTTCCTCGAGGAGGCCGCCGGCGTGTCGAAGTACAAGGAGCGCCGCCGCGAGACCGAAAACCGGCTCGGCGACACGCGCGAGAACCTGCTGCGGGTCGACGACATCCTGCGCGAACTGAACGCCAACCTGGAAAAACTCGAAGCGCAGGCGGTCGTGGCGCACCGCTTCCACGCGCTGCAGGCGGACCAGGAAGAGAAGCAAAAGCTGCTGTGGCTGCTTCGCAAGAACGAGGCGCAGGCCGAGCAGACCCGGTACTTCCGCGAGATGGAGCAGGCCCGGACCGACCTCGAGGAACAGACCGCCAAGCTGCGCCACGTCGAACTCGACCTCGAGCACATGCGCCAGGCCCATTTCGCCGTCGGCGACCGCCTGCACCAGGCCCAGGGTCACCTGTACCAGACCAATTCCGAGATCGGCAGCCTGGAAGCGCAGATCAAGTTCGTCATCGAGTCGCGCAGCCGGCTGCAGAACCAGCTGGCCACCCTGGCCGCGCAGCGCAACCAGTGGCAGGCGCAGGGCCAGGACACCGAGCAGCAGGTCGAGGAGGCCGAGTACCTGCTCGAAGAACTGGGCGGGCGCGTCGAGCAGTCGCAGATGAGCGCCGAGCAGCAGGCCGCAAGCCTGCCGGCGCTTGACGCCGCATGGCGCGCCGCGCAGCACAAGACGACCGAGTCGCGCGCCCGCATCATGCAGGCGCAGCAGCAGATCGAGCTGTCGTCGGCGCACCAGCGCAACGCCTCGAACATCCTGGCTGGCCTGCTGACCCGGCGCGAGCGCCTGCAGCAGGAAAAGCATGGCCTGAACCTGCCCGACAGCAGCCACCTGGCGAACCTGCGCATGCAGCTCGAGGAAAAGCAGCAGGCGCTCGAAGAGCAGACCATGCTGCTCGAGGAAGCGCTCGAGCAGCAGCAGCGCATCGAGCAGGAACGCGCCGCCGCGCAGGCGCAGGTGAACGCCGAGTCGAGCGCCAATGCGCAGCTCGAGGCGCGCCTGGCGGCGCTCAAGCAGCTGCAGGAGCGCGTGCAGACCGAGGGCAAGGTCCAGCCGTGGCTGCACAAGCACGGCCTCGAAACGCTGCCGCGCTTGTGGCAAAAGCTGCACGTCGAGCAGGGCTGGGAAACCGCCCTCGAAGCAGTGCTGCGCGAACGCACCGCGGCGCTCGAGATGTCGAATATCGACTGGGCCAAGGCCTTCTTCAACGATGCGCCGCCGGCCAGGCTGGCGCTGTATGCGCCGTCGCTGGCGAACGCCGCCAGCACCGAGGTGGCGGGCCTGACGCCGTTTGCCAGCCTGCTCAGGATCAATGACGCCGGCCTGCGCGGCGTGCTGCACGACTGGCTGCACAATGTCTACATCGCCGAGGACGCGGCCAGCGCGTTTGCCGCGCGCGCCGCGCTGCCGGCCGGCGCCTCGTTCATCACGCGCCAGGGCCACGTGGTGAGCGCGTCGAGCGTGCGCTTCTACGCCGCCGACGCCGAACAGGACGGCGTGCTCGGACGCCAGCAGGAAATCGACAACCTGGGCAAGCAGCTGCGCGCCCAAGCGCTGCTGGCCGAAGAGGCACGCGCGCGCTCGGTGCGCGCCGACGCCGCCGTGGCCGACCTGACGCGGCGCGTGCAAGAGGCCCGCCAGCGCATCGCCAGCCTGACCCAGTCGGTGCACGGCCTGCAGATCGACGTCGTCAAGCAGTCCGAGGTCGAGGCGCGCTTCAACCAGCGCAGCACGCAGATCCACGCCGACCTGGCCGAGATCGCGATGCAGGAGGAAGAGCAGCAGCAGGTCAAGCTGGAATCGGAAGAAAAGTTCGAACAGCTCGACATGGAACTGGCCGATCTGCAGGGCGCCCACGAAGACGGCCAGACCGCCTTCCTCGAGCGCGAGCAGGCGCTGGCCGACGCGCGCGAACGCCTGCGCGAA
>JARXKM010000218.1:6879-8347 GCA_030272785.1 Pseudomonadota bacterium | reverse complement strand
TCGGATGGTCGGGCGTGGACGGCGAGCCGGGCAGCATCGGCTTTTCGTCCGGATGCCAGTCGCGCGGTGCGTAGCGGTTCATGCGCCCGCCTGCGGCAGAGAAGGACGACGGCGGCGCCGTCGGGAGGACATCGGCGGTTTGACCTGGATTAACGTTCTGTCACTGCGGCAAAAATTACTGACGGGAATTGACAATCGGATATTGCTCTGCAAAACGGGGCTACTTAGAATCAAATAATTCCATCCGGAAATTAAATCTTGCGGGCACTCCTATCTTGCTATGCCGAACGTCCTTCCCTCAGTTCGCAATATGACGCTCGGACTCATCGTGTGCCTGACGATGTTGCCGTCGCTGGCAGTCGAACAAGAGCTGCAGCTCGACTACCGCCTCAACGAACGTGTCGTCTTGATACCGGCCGGCAAAGCGGGCAAGGCGATGATGGAGACCACGGTGTTCCGGCCCAACGGTCCCGGACCGTTTCCCCTGCTGATCCTGAACCACGGCAAGGATGTCGGCGCCCCCGGCCGCCAGCCGCGCGACCGCTTCATCTTCATGGCCACCGCCTTCGTCAAGCGCGGCTACGCGGTGATGGTGCCGATGCGCCAGGGCTTTGCCAGTTCGACCGGCCAATATAAAGATTTTGGCTGCAACATGACGGCGAACGGCTATTCGCAGGCCGAGGACGTGCGCGACGCCGTCGCGTTCGCGCGCGGCCAGGACTGGATCGACGGCGAGCGCATCGTGGTGGCCGGCCAGTCGTACGGCGGGATGGCGACGTTGGCACTGGGCACGCAGCAGCTGGCCGGGGTGCGCGGCCTGATCAATTTCGCCGGCGGCCTGCGCGACGACGCCAACCGCTGCGACTGGCGCGCCGAATTGGTGCGCGCGTTCGGCAACTACGGCGCCGCCAACAAAGTGGCCAGCCTGTGGATGTACGGCGCCAACGATTCGCTGTTCAGCCCCGAACTGGTGACGCGCCTGCACGACGCCTTCGTGCGCGCCGGCGGCAAGGCCCGGCTGGTCGAATACGGCGCCTTCAAGCGCGACGCGCACGGCATGATCGCCAGCCGCGACGGCGAAAAGGTCTGGTGGCGCGAGACCGAGCTGTTCCTCAAGCAAATCGGCATGCCGACCGAAGAGCGCTACGCCGTCAGTGCGGCGCCGACCTTGCCCAAGAGCGACTTCGCCAGGCTCGACGACGTCGAGGCGGTGCCGTTCGTCGGCGCGCACGGGCGCGACGCCTACCGCGACTACCTGGCCAAGATGACGCCGCGCGCGTTCGCCGTCGCTCCCAACGGCGCCTGGTGCTGGGCCGAGGAAGGCGAAGAACCGGAGCGGCGCGCGCTCGCCACCTGCGAGCAGAAAGGCGGCCAGCCGTGCCGGCTGTATTCGGTCGACGAGCAGGTGGTGTGGCGCGCCGAGCCGGCCGCCGCCGAGCGCGCCGCCACCCTGGCCAGCCATGGCGCG
>JARXKM010000218.1:0-6779 GCA_030272785.1 Pseudomonadota bacterium | reverse complement strand
CAACTGCGCGGCGCACCGACTGGCACAACAACGCGGCGCCGCCGCCGTCCGACAATGGGGGGTCGAGTCATTGGAGGACCTAGCATGATGCGCAACTTCGTTCGGATCGCCAGCGCGCTGGCGCTCACGCTAGTGGTCGGGGTCGGGGCCGGGGCCGGGGCCGGCGCCGCGCCCGCGCAGGCCGGCAACAACTATCCGGTGGTGCTGGTGCCGGGCTTTCTCGGCTTCGGCCCGGAAAAATTCACCGACCTGCATTTTCGCTACTGGGGCGGTTTCGACGACATCGTCGGCCACATGCAGGCCGGCGGCAGGCACCAGGTGCTGGCCGCGTCGATCGCGCCGGTGGCGGTCAACTGGGACCGCGCCGCCGAGCTGTACTACCAGATCAAGGGCGGCTGCGTCGACTACGGACGCGCCCACACGGCGCGCCACGGCCACCGCGACGGCGTGCAGCAACCGGTCGGCCTGTGCTGGGCGGCCGACCCGGCCGACAATCCGCGCCACTACCCGCTGGCGTTCTACCCGGCGTGGGACGGCGCGCACCCGATCCACCTGATCGGCCACAGCCAGGGCGGCACCACCATCCGCGCGCTGATCGAACTGCTCGAACACGGCTCGCCGAACGGCGACGAGGGCGGCGCCGACCTGTACAAGGGCGGCAAGCTGGGCTGGGTGCGCAGCGCCACCACCATCTCGGCGCCGCACAACGGCACCACCTTGCGCGACGCGGTGCTCGAGTTCCCGCCGTTGGTGTCGGAGTGGGCCGCGCTGATCGACAACTTCGTGCTGCTGGCGGCCGGCCCGCCGCGCGCGTGGGTCAGTCCAGCGAGCGGAATCGCGACCGCCTCGCCGATCGCCGACTTCGACACGGCGCAGCTGGAAATGGCGCCGGACGGCGCGCGCGAATTCAACCGCTGGGCGCGCAGCGCGCCGGACGTGTATTACTTTTCGCTGGCGACCCTGGCCACCGAGGCGGGCACCCTGCTGCCGATCAATGACACCGACCGCACCATTGCCTTGCTGCAGAAGCCGCAATACCAGTATCCGCGCTGGGACATGATGTACGTGTTCAAGCCGGCGTCGGGCGAGTGGATCTACCCGCTGACGCTGCAGCACGGGATGGGCGCGTACACCCAGTCCGCGCCGGGCCGCGTGCGGATCGACAGCAAGTGGTTCCCCAACGACGGCGTGGTCAATACAGTGAGCATGAAGGGCCCGGCCGGCCATCCGCAGCGGATCTACAACGGCGTGGCGGTGCCGGGCGCGTGGAATTTCCTGCGCACCTACCGCGGCGTCGACCACTTCGACGTGCTCGGCTGGCCGGGTGCCACCGAGTCGGCCTATCCCATCTACGACAGCATCGGCGCGATCATTTATTCGCTGTAGCCTGCCACGCCTGCAACTGCGCCACGGTGGCGGTGACGCCGCCGCAGACGATCGCCAGCACCTGATCGAACCGGCCCAGCATGGCGGCGGCGTCGTAGGCCACCGCCAAGGTGGCGCCGCACGCCGGTTCGCTCACGATCCGGTGATCGTCCATGAAGCGGATGCAGGCCGCCACCGCGGCGGCGTCGGACACCACGACGCTGCGCACGTCGTGCGCGCCGGTCCAGTCGAACGCCTGCTGCGAGACCTGGCGCGCGCCGAGCGAGGTGGCGATGCTGCCGATGCGCGCCAGTTCGATGCGCGCGCCGGCGGCGATCGACTGCGCCAGCGAATCGGCGCCGTCGGTTTCGACCGCGATCACCGGCACGTCGGACCAGCCGTTGCGGCGCAAGCCGGCGATCACGCCGCACAGCAGGCCGCCGCCGCCGACCGACAGCACCACCGCGTCGGGCCTGCGGCCGGCGCGCGCGACCTCGTCGATCATGCTGGCGTGGCCGTGCCACAGCAGCGGATCGTCGAAAGGATGGATAAAGGCATCGGTGGCGCCGACCATCGACTGCGCCAGCGCGTTCGCTTCCTGGAACGAGGCGCCGTGGACGATCACCTCGGCGTTCTCGCGGCGCAGCAGTTCGAGCGCGCGCGCGCTGGTCGTTTCGGGCACCACCACCAGCATCGGGATGGCCAGGTGGCGCGCGGCGTAGGCCGCCGCGATGCCGGCGTTGCCGCCCGAGGCGGCGATGAAGCGGCGCGCGCCGCGCCGCGCGTACTCCTCGCAGGCGTGGCCGACGCCGCGGATCTTGAAGGAGCCGGGCGGCTGCAGCGCCTCCATCTTCAGCCAGACCGACTGGCCGGCGCTGGACATGGCGGCCGATTCGATCAGCGGCGTTTCGATATGGAGGGGCATGGGAATGCAGTCGTAGCCGACGTTGATGGAGACGGGCCCCATTTTACACTCGGCGCCCGGATGCGAGAGGCAGGCCGCCGCCGGCGTCGGCTTGCATGAACGGGTCCGCCGGCGGCGATTTTTCGCCGTCGCGTACGCGCGCGCCGCGGCACAGCAGTTCGGCAAACCGCGCCGCATCGATATTCGAGCCGCAGACGATCAGGGCGACCCGTTTGCCGGCCAGGCGATCGCGCAGCGGCCCAAGCAGCGCCGCCGTCGCCACCGCGGCCGCTGGCTCGGCCACCAGCTTGGCGTCGCGGAACAGATGCAGCATCGCGCGGCAGATCTGGTCGTCGGTCACCCGCACCACCTGGTCGACGAAGCGCCGGCACACGCCGAAGCTGTAGGCCATCGCATACGGCGCGCCCAGGCTGTCGGCGACGGTATCGACCCGTTCGAGCGTCTCCGGCGCGCCCGACTGGAAGCTGCGGTACAGCGCGTCGGCGCCGAACGGTTCCACGCCGTACACGGCGCAGGCGGGATTGATCTGCTTGACGGCGGCAGCGATGCCGGCGCACAGGCCGCCGCCGCCGACCGGCACCACCACCGCATCGAGCGCCGGCACCTGCGCCATCAATTCGAGCCCGATGGTGGCGGTGCCCTGCGCGGTCAGCGGCCCGTCGTAAGGATGCAGCATGCTGCGCGCCTCGTCGCGTTCGATCTCGCGTCCGCGCGCGAACGCCTGGTGCACATTGGGCATCAGCAGCACGTGCGCGCCCAGTTCGCGGCAGGCGGCAATGCGCGCCGGGCTGGCGTGCTGCGGCATGACGACCGTGGCGCTGCATCCGGCCAGGCGCGCGGTGTAGGCGACGGCGATCGCATGATTGCCGGCGCTGACGGCGACCACGCCGCGGCGGCGCGCGGCGGCGTCGAGCGCGGCGATGCAGTTGAGGGCACCGCGCAATTTGAAAGTACCGGTCTTTTGAAACAATTCAAGCTTCAGCCAGACTTCGCCGCCGTCGCAGAATTCGTCTTCGATGATGCCGGTCTGCCAGCGCCAGACCGGCGTATGCAGGATGGTTCCGGCCAGGCGGTCGGCGGTGTCGCGGATCTGGGCCAGCGATGGATAGGCGTCGGAAGGCGCGCTCGATGGGCGGGTAGACACGGGTGGTTCTCCATTGATTAGACGAGGGATGCGACCGCGGTCGCGTCGGAGTCTGGGGGCGCCGAGCACCGGCGGCACCGCAGCTCAGCGACCCTGGATAATTCGAATAATGGAGACGGCGGAAGGGTGCGGGATCGACATGCCGCGACCGGCGAACGGCGCAGCGCCAGCGTCGGCGGCGACGCTGCGGCGGTTCGAAACGATGAGCATGTGCGTATTCATGGGTTTGATCATGCCAAAAAAGCCGCGGCGTGGCAAGCGTTTCGATGCGCTTGCAGGGTGACGGCAGCGCGTCGCGCAGCGCCGCTGCGCACGCGCAGGCGCCGCCGTGCGCCAGCCGGGCTCGCCCTGGGTCGGCCGCTCGTGGCACCGCCGTCGCGGGCCCGTGATATAGTCGAAATCGCTCATTTTTCCGGACCCACGACCATGACCACTCCCCGCACATTCGGCACGCCGCTGTCCCCTTCCGCCATCAAGGTCATGCTGCTCGGCAGCGGAGAGCTGGGCAAGGAAGTGATCATCGCGCTGCAGCGCCTCGGCGTCGAGACGATCGCCGTCGACCGCTACCCGAACGCGCCCGGTCACCAGGTGGCGCACCGCGCGCACGTGATCGACATGACCGACGGCGCCGCGCTGGCCGCGCTGATCGAACTGGAACAGCCCGACCTGGTGGTGCCCGAGATCGAGGCGATCGCCACCGACACGCTGGCCGCGCTCGAGGCGGCCGGCAGAATCACCTGCATCCCGACCGCGCGCGCCGCGCAGCTGACCATGAACCGCGAAGGGATCCGCTGCCTGGCGGCCGAGCAGCTCGGCGTGGCGACGTCGCCCTACCGCTTCGCCAGCAGCCTGGCCGAACTCGAAACGGCGTGCGCGGCGATCGGTTTTCCCTGCATCGTCAAGCCGGTGATGTCGTCGTCCGGCAAGGGCCAGTCGAAGCTGGACAGCGCCGCCGACGTGCGCAGCGCGTGGGAGTACGCCGCAGCCGGCGGGCGGGTCGATGCGGGGCGCGTGATCGTCGAAGGCTTCATCGATTTCGCGTACGAGATCACGCTGCTGACGGTGCGCGCGATCGGCGCCGACGGCCAGGTCGAGACGTTGTTCTGCGAACCGATCGGCCACGTGCAGGTGCACGGCGACTACGTCGAGTCGTGGCAGCCGCACCGGATGGACGCGCGCGCGCTGGCGGCGGCGCGCGCGATCGCCGGCAAGGTCACGGCCAGCCTGGGCGGGCTGGGGCTGTTCGGTGTCGAGCTGTTCGTCAAGGACGACATGGTATGGTTTTCCGAAGTCAGCCCGCGCCCGCACGACACCGGCATGGTCACCATGGCCAGCCAGGTGCAGAGCGAATTCGAGATCCACGCCAAGGCGATCCTCGGCCTGCCGGTGAACGTGGCGCTGCGCTCGCCGGCGGCGTCGGCGGTGATCTACGGCCAGCTCGATGCGGCGGCGATCTCGTTCGACGGCGTGGCCGAAGCGCTGCGGGTGCCCGGCAGCGACGTGCGCCTGTTCGGCAAGCCGGCCTCGTTCGCGCGCCGGCGCATGGGCGTGGCGCTGGCGACGGCCGACGATGTCGAGACGGCACGCGCGCGCGCCAAGGAGGCGGCCGGCAAGGTCAAGCCGCGCCTGTAGCGTTTGCTGCAGGCATCCGCCCCCCGGGGGTCAGTGCCGGCATTCGTACACGGTCTCATCACTGCCAAGCAGGCACTTCGGCCAACCCCGGGGGTCAGTGCCGGCAATCGCACACGGTCTCATCACTGCCAGGCGGTCACCTCGGCCTGACGGATGGGCTCGTGTGCGAATGCCGGCACTGACCCTAATGCCGTTAAGTTAAGCAAAATAGTCCTTGTAAACTCTGTTGCGCGGTGTTAACTTTCGTCTCGCCATGGATTTCGACGCCTTCATTCTCGCTGCCGAACTACCCGGCGCCCCTCCGGACTGGGGGCGCCTGAGCGAGCAATTGCCATTGGAATGGATTGAGCAGGCGTTGCACTATACTGGCCGTGCTAGCATTCGTAAGCGTAGGCTGCCAGCAGAACAAGTCGTCTGGTTCGTCATAGGGCTGGCGCTGTATCGGCACAAGTCGGTGCGTCAGTTAGTCGGCGAATTGGACTTGGCGTTGCCCGATCTTGCCGACCGTTGCGTGAGCGACAGCGCGGTGACGCAGGCCCGCCAACGTCTCGGTGAAGCGCCACTGGAACGCTTGTTCAATATGACAGCGCAGCACTGGCAAGATCAGCCGGCCAAGAACAGCCACTTCCAGCATTTGCGTTTGTTTGCGATGGATGGAACATCACTCAGACTGGCAGACAGTGCGGCAAATCGTGCGCATTTCGGTTCGTCCAGTTTCAAGAACGAAAGCGCCGGCAGTCATCCTTTGGTACGTATGGTGACGCTCAACGCGCTCAGCACGCAAATGGTCGTGGCGGCGCGTTTCGGTCCGTACGAGATTAGCGAGTTGGCCCATGCCAAGCTGATGCTGTCGGATATTCCCGACCAGTCGTTGACCATTTTTGACCGTGGTTTCCTCGCTGGCGAACTGCTCCACACCCTGTGCCAGAGTGGCCACGAACGCCATTTTCTCATTCCGGCAAAAGGGAACACGAAATGGAAAATTATCGAAGGCACTGATGCTGATGCCCTCGTTGAAATGAAAATTTCGCCGAAGAGCCGCAAGATTAATCCAGAGTTGCCAGCGACCTGGCGCGCACGCGCAATTCGTGGCGAAGATTTCGAAGGCAAGGCGTCATATGTACTCACATCGCTCACTGACCGACGCGCGTATCCAGCAGCCAGTGTGCGATCTTGCTATCGTCGGCGCTGGCAAATCGAGACGAGCTATCGTGAGTTAAAGCAGTCGATGATGGGAATGGCCTTGAGTCTGCGCAGTCAGGATGTGGAAACTACTCGACAAGAAATCTGGGGCATTCTCATTGCCTACAATCTGGTCCGGCTGGAGATGGCGAGGGCCGCTATTGAGGCTAAGTGCGCACCGACTGAAATCAGCTTCATCATGGCGCTGCACGCCTACCAATATGAAATGATGCATGCCAGTACCCTGCAGTCGCTTGGGACCGTACCAGAGCTGATCAAGCGGATGAGGGGAAGAATTCTAGTCGAACTAAATGTCTACCGACCCGACCGAACATTCGATCGGGTCGCAAAAGCGAAGGCGCAAAGGTATCCAGAGCGACGAATTAAAAAAACCGCTTAACTTAACGGCATTAGGGTCTGACCCAAAAAACGGGTCAGACCCCTGCGGATGCGCCTGTGGAGGCGCTTAGAAACCCGGGGCTGGATGCTCGGGGATCTGGTTGCGCAGGCTGACGTTGAGCACGTTCCAGG
>JARXKM010000217.1 GCA_030272785.1 Pseudomonadota bacterium | reverse complement strand
GGCCCGCGTGCGCGCTGCGTCGGTGCCGCGCCCGGGCGCGCGGCGCCGGCGGCCAGCTCGGTCAGTTCGATGGCCGGCGCGCGCGCGCCGATGCGCATCAGGTGCGGGCGGCGCCACGGCGCGCGGCGCGCGCGGCCCAGCACGATGCGGCTGGCCTGGCGTTCGATGGCGTAGTCGGCCAGCAGCGCCGCGCTGTCGCTGCCGGCCAGCACCGCGGTGACCGCGCCGAGGCGTTCGGCCAGCTTGAGTGTCTCGAGGATGCGCTGGCGCTGCGCCGACGCGATGCGCTGCAGGCGCGGCGTCTCGACGTACACCGCGTGCCAGGCAAGGCCGGCCTGGCGCGCCATGTCGGCGGCGCGGCGCACTAGCTGCTCGCCGTCGCCGGCGGGGCCGACGCAGGCCAGCAGGGGACCGTCGGCTTGCTCGAATTGGCTCTCTGTCATGGGGCGTGGTGGCTGTGGTGTGGCAGCGATTGTGCCACAGCCGGACTGCCGGCAAAGTCCGATCGGCGCATTTTTACGGTTTGTTTACAGCGGCGGGCGAAGTCTTTACGACATTTTTAGAGCGCTTTGTATAGCCTCGAAGCAGTTGCCACACACACGAAGAAAATCTGCATGAACACGACATCCATCCGCGAGATCCTGCTAGGCAAGGCGCTCGATCCGATGAAAGCTGAAACGCGCCATTCGCTGGCGCTGGTGGCCTTCCTGGCCTGGGTCGGGCTGGGCGCGGACGGCCTGTCGTCGTCCGCCTACGGTCCCGAGGAAGCGTTCAAGGCGCTCGGCAGCCACGCCCACTTCGGCCTGTACCTGGCGATTGCCACCGCGGCGACGGTGTTTATCATCTCGCTGGCGTACAACCAGGTGATCGAGCTGTTCCCCAGCGGCGGTGGCGGCTACCGCATCGCCACCAGTCTGCTCGGGCCGCACGCCGGCCTCACCTCCGGCGCCGCGCTGGTGGTCGACTACGTGCTCACCATCGCCATCTCGGTGGCCGGCGGCGTCGATGCGCTGTTTAGCCTGATGCCGGTCGGCGCGCAGGTCTACAAGCTGGGCGCCGAACTGGCGCTGGTGCTGCTGCTGCTGTGGATGAACCTGCGCGGCGCCAAAGAATCGATCAAGCTGCTGCTGCCGATCTTCATCGGCTTCGTGCTCACCCACCTGGTACTGATCGTATATGGCGTGGCGGTGCACGCGGCGGCGATTCCCGCGCTGCTGCCGGACACGCTGGTCGAGACGCGCCAGATGGCCGCCAGCACCTCGTGGCTGTTTACCATCGCGCTGCTGCTGAAGGCCTACTCGCTCGGCGGCGGCACCTACACCGGCATCGAGGCGGTGTCGAACAACGTCAACTCGCTGGCCGAGCCGCGCGCGCGCACCGGCAAGCTGACCATGCTGTACATGGCGTGCAGCCTGGCCTTCACGGCCGGCGGCATCATCCTGCTGTACCTGTTGTGGAACGCTCACCCGGTAGCCGGCCAGACCCTCAACGCGGTGGTGTTCAAGGCGATCCTCGAAAACATGGGCCTGCACGACGGCGTGCTGGCGGCGGCGCTGTCGGCCACGCTGCTGTTCGAAGCCGGCTTGCTGCTGGTGGCGGCCAACACCGGTTTTCTGGGCGGGCCGTCGGTGCTGGCCAACATGGCCGCCGATTCGTGGGTGCCGCACAAATTCCGCTACCTGTCGAACCGGCTGGTGACGCAGAACGGCGTGCTGCTGATGGGCGGTGCCGGCGTCGCCGCGCTGCTGTGGACCGGCGGCAAAGTCGAACTGCTGGTGGTCCTGTACAGCATCAACGTGTTCCTCACCTTCAGCATGTCGCTGGCCGGCCTGTGCTGCTACTGGGCGCAGCACCGCGGCGTGGCCGGCTGGCGCAGGCGGCTGCTGCTGTCGGCCACCGGGCTGCTGGTGACGTCGAGCATCCTGGTGGTGACGGTGATCGAAAAATTCTTCGAAGGCGGCTGGGTCACGGTGCTGATCACCGCCACCGTGATCGCCCTGTGCCTGTTCATCCGGCGCCACTACCGCAGCACCAAGGCGCGCATCGGCATGGTCGACCAGGTGTTTGCCGGCCAGCCGTTCGGTCCCTGCACGGCGGCCGTCGAACCGGTAGCGAACGCCCACACGGCGGTGTTCATCGTCGGCAGCTCGCGCGGCGGCGGCCTGCATGCGCTGCTGTGGGTGCAGCGCATGTTCCCCGGCCACTTCGACAACTTCATCTTCGTCTGCGCACGCACGGTCGATGCGCAGGCCTACGGCGGCGACGCGCAGATCGCCGGCCTGCGCGCCGACGCCGGCGCGGCGCTGCAGTACTTCGTCGGTTTCTGCCACAGCCACGGCATGGCGGCGGCGGCGTACCTCGGCTTCGGCACCGACGCCGTCGACGAAGTGACCGGCCTGTGCGGCCAGGTCGGGCGCGACTATCCGAACGCGATTTTCTTCACCAGCAAGCTGATTTTCGAGCACGACAACTGGCTCACTGGCTTGCTGCACAACCAGGCGGCACTGGCGATCCAGCGCCGCCTGCATTTCGATGGCCTGCAGCTGGTCATTTTACCGATGAAGGTCTAGGCCTTCGCATCACACTAAGAGGAACACATCATGGTCGTTACACTCATCGCCGTCGTCGCGCTGCTGATTGCGCTGTCAGGACTGCGGGTCGCCAATCAATTCGAACGGGCAGTCGTTTTCAGGCTCGGCAAGTTGCGCGGGCTGCGCGGGCCGGGCCTGTACTGGATCATCCCGCTGGCCGAATGGCAGACGATGGTCGACCTGCGCACCATCACCGCCTCGGTGCAGCAGCAGGAGACCATCACCAAGGACAACGTGCCGGTGAAGATCACCGCGGTGGTCTGGTACAGCACGGTCGATCCGGTCAAGGCGGTGATCGACGTACGCGATGTCGACGGCGCGGTGATCCAGGTGGCGCTGACGTCGCTGCGCAACATCATCGGCCGGCACAGTCTCGACGACGTGCTCAAGGAGCAGGAGGCGCTCGCCATCACGATGCGCCAGGCGATCGATTCGGCGACCGAACCATGGGGCGTGAAAGTGACGCGGGTCGAGATGCGCAACGTCGAGATTCCCGAATCGATGCAGCGCGCGATGGCGCAGGAAGCGGAGGCGCTGCGCGAGAAGCGCGCCCGCATCATCAAGGCCGAAGCGGAGCTGGAAGCGGCGGTCAAACTGAAGACTGCGGCCGGGCTGATCATGGAAAATCCGGCCGGGCTCGAGCTGCGCCGGATGCAGATGATCACCGAAGTGGGGGCCGAGCAAAACACCACCACGATCATCATGATGCCGAGCGAGTTCGTCTCGATGGCGCGGGCGATTTCCGATCTGGCGGCGAGCCATCGGCCGGCCACCCCATAAGTGCTGGGCAAGTGCTGGGCCATTCCTACAAACAATCAAACCGCTGGGGTCAGGTCTGACAATCGGACATTTTTCTGGGGTCAGGTCTGACAATCGGACATTTTTGCGGGGTCAGGTCTGACATTCGGACATCGCGCGGTGCGTTAGTCGCAATATCTGGCGCTAGTTGCGTTTAGATAAGGTTGTCGTCACGGTTCAAGTCGCCGCCGTTACACATTTGTCCGATTGTCAGACCTGACCCCGACCAAATGTCCGATTGTCAGACCTGACCCCAGTTTTTTGTCCGATTGTCAGACCTGACCCCATCTGTTGGATTGTCAGACCTGACCCCATCTGTTGTTTATCGGAGAAAACATTTCTCCATTCAAACGCAATGCGCGCTAGCGAACAGAGCGGGCCGGGCGAACACGCAATAGTGGCTGCCAATGGTCGATCGCCAATGTGCGTCGGCCAAAAATTTTTGCTCCACCGGGTGAACCCAGCCGGCGAAGATCAAGAAAAACAGCACCCACACGAAGGAATCACATCATGAACGCTCTGAAGCGCTACTCCAGAACTCTACTTTGCTCGGTCGGCTTCCTCGCCGCCGCGCTCGTCGCCGGTTGCGGCGGCGGCGGCGACCAGGGCCGCGACCCGATCCTCGGCTTGCCCGCGGCCGACCTTGTCAGCGTGGCCGTCTCGCCCGTGGCCGTGTCGATCGCCATCGGCGCCAACCAGCAGTACGCCGCTACCGCCACCTACTCGGACGGCTCGTCGCGCGACGTCACCGTCGGCGCCGCCTGGACTTCCGCCACCGCCGCAGTGGCCACCGTCAACGCCGCCACCGGCCTGGCCGCCGGCGTCGCTCCGGGCACCTCGCTCATCAGCGCTGCTTTTAACGGCAAGTCCGGCTCCGCCACGCTGACTGTCAACCCGGCCACGCTGCAGTCGATCGTCGTGCTGCCGGCCAACCCGTCGATCGTCGCCGGCACCACCCAGCAATTCGTCGCGATGGGGACCTTCAGCAACCAGACCACCCGTGACATCAGCGCGCTGACGACCTTCACGTCGGCCACGCCGGCCGTCGCCACCATCAATGCCACCACCGGCCTCGCCAACGGCGTCAGCGCCGGCACCTCGGTGATCACCGCCACTTCCGGCGCCATCAGCGCCACGACCACGCTGACGGTCACCCCGGTGCCGGTGATTCCGCCAGTGATCGTGCCGCCAGCGGTGACCCTGTCGTCGATCGCCGTCTCACCGCAAGGGCCGTCGCTGCAAATCGGCGCCACCTTGCCGCTGATCGTCACCGCGACATACTCGGATAACACCACCGCCGTCGTCACCAGCACATCGACCTTCGCGTCGGCCAGCACCTTGAACGTGACCGTGGCAGCGAACAGCGGCATCCTCACCGGTGTCGCCGCGGGCACCTCGGTCATCACCGCCAACTTCGGCGGCAAGAGCGCCACCACCACCGCCACCGTCGGTGCCGCCACCTTGTCGAGCATCGCCGTCACCCCGGCTACCGCCAGCATCGCCGTCGGCGCCAAGCAGCAGTTCACCGCGACCGCCACGTTCTCCGATAACAGCACCGGCAACGTCACCGCATCGGTGCTGTGGACGTCGTCGAACACCGCCGTGGCAACCGTGCTCAATACCGGCATCGCCACCGGCCTGAGCACCGGCACCAGCACCATCACCGCCACCTCGGGCCTGAAATCGGGCAGCGGCGTGCTGACCGTCACCGCCGCGCTGCCAGCGTCGTCGCCAGTCAACCTGCGCAGCGCGGCCACCTTCGCCGTGCTCGCCGGGACCTCGATCACCAACAACTCGGGCGGCACCACCTTGATCGCCGGCGACGTCGGTTCGCCGTCGCAAACGACCGACCCTACCCAGGCACCTGGCTTCACCAACTACAAATCGGGCGCCATCCTGGACGGCGCGCTGGCGGACCTGCAAAAGGCCATCACCGACGCCAACGGCCGTATCTGCGACGTCAGCTTTGCCGGCGGCATCGACCTCGGCGGCGCCACCCTGACCCCGGGCGTGTACTGCTACTCGGGCGCCATCAACATCACCGGCACGCTGTTCCTGAACGGCCCCGGCGTGTACATCTTCCGCACCGCGCTGACCCTCAACACCACCGCCAACTCGATCGTGTCGATGATCGGCGGGGCCACTTCGGACAACGTGACCTGGGTGCCGGTCGGCCCATCGACACTGGGCGCGAACAGCGTCTTCAAGGGCTCGATCCTGGGCCAGTCGGCTGCCATCACGGTCGGCGACAACACCACGCTGTTCACCGGCCGCGTGCTGTCGGCTGCCGCGGTGACCTTGAAAAACAACCAGATCACTAAATAAGTCCACGGAAAGCGGAGAACCTCATCATGAAATTTGCTAAAAAACTCGGTACGCTGACCGCCGTCGCATGCGCCATGCTGGCCAGCCAGGCGGCATCGGCCGGCGAGGACACGTTCATCAACCCGGACTGGGCCAACAGCGCCTGGTACGTCGGCGCCGGCATCGGCAAGTCGCGTGCCAACATCGATGACGCACGCCTGATCCGGAGCCTGACCGCCAACGGCGCCACGCTGAACAGCTTTACCACCGACGAGCGCGATACCGGCTACAAGCTCTACCTGGGCAAGCAGCTGAACCAGTACTTCGCCATCGAGGGCGGCTATTTCGACCTCGGCAAGTTCGGCTTCAATTCGACCACGTCGGGCAACGGCGTGCTCAATGGCGACGTCGGCTTCCGCGGCGCCAACCTCGACCTGGTCGGCCAGCTGCCGCTGTCGCAGCGCTTCTCGGTGTTCGCGCGCGCCGGCATGAACTACGCCAAGGCCAGCCCGCATTTCACCGGCAACCGCCTGTTCGCGGTGACCAATCCGAACCCGAGCGAGCGCAAGCTCAACGCCAAGCTCGGCCTGGGTGTGGAATTCAAGCTCAGCGAAGCGCTGGCGCTGCGCGCCGAAGTGGAGCGCTATCGCGTCAACGACGCCGTCGGCAACCGCGGCGACGTCGACCTGGCGTCGGTCAACCTGGTCTACAAGTTCGGCCGTCCGGTCGCCCGGCCGGTGGTCTACACGCCTCCGCCGGCGGCGGCACCGCCGCCGCAAGTGGTGGAAACGCCGCCAGCGCCGCCACCGGCCCCGGTACCGGTGTCGGAGAAGGTGTCGTTCTCGGCCGAGTCGCTGTTTGACTTCGACAAATCGGTCGTCAAGGCAGACGGCAAGGCGGCACTCGACGGCCTGGTCGACAACCTGAAGGGCATGAACACCGAAGCGATCGTCACCGTCGGCCACACCGATTCGATCGGCTCCGATGCGTACAACCAGAAGCTGTCGCTGCGCCGCGCCGAAGCGGTCAAGGCCTACCTGGTGTCGAAAGGCGTCGACGCAGCGCGCGTATTCGTCGAAGGCAAGGGCGAAACCCAGCCAGTGGCCGACAACAAGACCGCCGAAGGCCGCGCCAAGAATCGTCGCGTGACCGTGGAAGTGGTCGGCAGCCGCACCGTCAACAAGTAAGCCGGAAGTCGTTCGCTGAAAACCGCCCGGTGCATGCCGGGCGGCTTTTTTTCTTCGGCGGAGCAAAATAGTGTTGTTTCTGCGGTACAGATATCTGCAATTTTTTTCTTATGAGCGGTATCGAACAGAGTGATAAGTACAGAACGGCAATAGTGGAGTTCTGGTCGACACCCGCACTGCATAGACCGCACAGTTTCCCGCAAAGACGATACAGTGTCGGCTTCGCTGGAATGAATTCCAGGCCCTATTTACTAATTAACAACAACTTAAACGGATAACACATCATGAAATTTGCTAAAAAACTGGTTTCCCTGACCGCGATCGCCGCCTCCCTCGTAGCCGCTCAGGCCAGCTGGGCCGGCGAAAATGATTTCATCAATCCGGAATGGGCCAACACCGCCCAGTACATCGGCCTCGGTTTCGGCCAGTCGCGCGCCTTCATCAACAACGATGACTACTTCCGTAGCTTCGGCCGTACCGGCACCATGAACAGCTACACGGAAGATCACCGCGGCTTTGGCGGCAAGCTGATCGCCGGTAAGCAGTTCAACCAGAACCTGGCCCTCGAATTCGCTTACTTCGACCTCGGCAAGTTCGACTACAGCGGCACGACCTCGAACGGCAAATCGCTGAACCGTCACGTCGGCGTGCGCGGCGGCAGCCTGGACCTGATCGGCATGCTGCCGTTGTCGCAGCGCTTTTCGGTGTACGGCCGCCTCGGTGGCAGCTACGCGATGGTGCAGGAAAAATACACCGGCAACGTCCTGAACGCGGTTGACGGCAACAGCGAGCCGCGTCACAAGTCGTTCAACGCCAAGGCTGGCCTGGGTCTGGAGTACAAACTGTCCGAAGCGCTGGCAGTGCGCGCCGAAATCGAGCGCTATCGCCTCAAGGATGCAGCGGAACATCGCGGCGACGCCAACCTGGCGTCGGTCAGCCTGATCTACAAACTGGGCCGTCCGGTCGCCCAGCCAGTGGTCTACACGCCGCCGCCGGCAGCCGAGCCTATGCCAGCGCCAGTCGTCGTTGCAACGCCGCCGGCACCGCCGCCTGCGCCAGTGGCAGTGTCCGAGAAAGTCTCGTTCTCGGCCGAGTCGCTGTTCGACTTCGACAAATCGGTCGTCAAGCCAGACGGCAAGGCAGCACTCGACGGCCTGGTCGACAACCTGAAGGGCATGAACACCGAAGCGATCGTCACCGTCGGCCACACCGATTCGATCGGCTCCGATGCGTACAACCAGAAGCTGTCGCTGCGCCGCGCCGAAGCGGTCAAGGCCTACCTGGTGTCGAAAGGCGTCGACGCAGCGCGCGTATTCGTCGAAGGCAAGGGCGAAACCCAGCCAGTGGCCGACAACAAGACCGCCGAAGGCCGCGCCAAGAATCGTCGCGTGACCGTGGAAGTGGTCGGCAGCCGCACCGTCAACAAGTAAGCCAGAAGTCGTTCTCTGAAAGCCGCCCGGCGCAAGCCGGGCGGCTTTTTTT
>JARXKM010000216.1:6378-8365 GCA_030272785.1 Pseudomonadota bacterium | reverse complement strand
CACGCCGGTCTCGGTGGAGACGCTGCCGATGCCGTCCTTGATGCCGCCGCTCCAGGCAGCGCTGCCGCTTTTCTTGATGATCATCTGATGCTCCTTGTTATCGACCTCCGTTCCCGGGCGGGAACGGAGTAAAGCAAATCGTTTACTTGACCGCCGGCGTCACGCGCCAGATCACGTTGCCGACGTCGTCGGCCAGCAGGATCGCGCCGGCCTTGTCGACCGCCACGCCGACCGGACGGCCCCACGCATGACCTTGCGGGCTGAGAAAGCCGGTCAGCACGTCTTGCGGCGGGCCGCTCGGCTTGCCGCCGGCGAACGGCACGAACACCATCTTGTAGCCGGCGGCCGGCTTGCGGTTCCACGAGCCGTGCTGGCCGACCAGCGCACCGTTCTTGAAGGCGGGGAACAGGGTGCCGTCGTAGAACGCCAGGCCGAGCGAGGCGGTGTGGGCCCCCAGCGCGTAGTCGGGCGCGATCGCCTTGGCCACCAGGTCGGGGCGCGGCGGCGTGATGCGGGTATCGACGTGCTGGCCGTAATAGCTGTACGGCCAGCCGTAGAAGGCGCCTTCCTTCACCGACGTCATGTAGTCGGGCACCAGGTCGTTGCCCAGCTCGTCACGCTCGTTGACGCTGGTCCACAGCACGCCGTTGAACGGGTTGAAGCTCATGCCGACCGGATTGCGCAGGCCGCTGGCGAACACGCGGCTCTTGCCGCTGGCGCGGTTCAGTTCCCAGATGGCGGCGCGGCCGTCTTCCTTGTCCATGCCGTTCTCGCCGACGTTGCTGTTCGAGCCGACCGACACATACAGGCGCTTGCCGTCCGGGCTGGCGACGATGTTCTTGGTCCAGTGGTGGTTGATGCCGGCCGGCAGGTCCATCACCTTGACCGGCTTGGCGCTGATGCTGGTCTCGCCGGTCTGGTAGGGAAAACGCAGCACCGCATCGGCGGCGGCGATGTACAGCTCGTTGCCGACGAGCGCCATGCCGAACGGCGAATTGATGCCTTCGAGGAAGGTCGTCTTGCTCGCCGCCATGCCGTCGGCGCCTATCCCGCGCAGCAGGGTGATGCGGTTCGGCGAGGCCACGGCGGCGCCGGCCTTCTTCATTTCGAACTTCATCACGGCGCCCTTGATGCCGCCGCTCGGCGCTTTTTCCTCCGGCGGCGGGGTGTTCGTTTCGGCCACCAGCACGTCGCCGTTGGGCAGCACGTAGATCCAGCGCGGATGGGTCAGCCCGCTGGCGTAGGCGGTCACCGCCAGGCCGGCGGCGGCGACCGGCTTGCCGCCTTGCGGCCAGCCCTCGGCCGGCGCCACGTTGACGGTCGGCAGCAGCGTTTTTTCCGGCGCCGGCAGCACCGGGTTGGGGCCGTAGCCGACCGCATAATTTTGCGCCAGCGCGGCGGCGCCGATGGTCGACAGCGCCAGCGCCAGGCAGCTCAGTTGTACGGTTTTTTGTACGGTTTTTTGCAGGGTTTTTGTCATTGCTGTTTCTTTTCTTTCGATGGGGTAGGGGATGGCTGGTCGCGCATGCCGTCGGCGGCGCCCGGTTGCGGCCGGGCCTGCCCGGCTGGCCCGGCGGCCGGCGCGGCGCCCGGCGTGGCGTGCAGGTCGGTGTCGACCAGCCCTTGCGCAAGGTCGGCGGCGGCCTGTTGCATGACGCCGCGCGGTTGCTTGTGCTGGTCGTCGGGCGACTCGTCGCGCTCGTGCGGCATGCGCTTGACGCCGTCGTTGGCGACCTTGGCGTCGGTGTTGACCTTGCGGTCTGTCGTTTCGTGGGCCATGGCGGAACTCCTGTCGTCTGTTGTGCTTAGCTTAACGCCGCGCGCCGAAAACAGCCGCGCAATTGAATCATTGGCGCTAAGAAATAATGCAGTTTTGCAATGAGATCGTTTACACTTTATTACCGCGTCATTTCCTTGGGGCCCACCTTGAATTCACCTCTGCCGGCCGCGCTGCAGGGCGCCCAGCGCCCGCTCGACGGCGGCCATT
>JARXKM010000216.1:4554-6278 GCA_030272785.1 Pseudomonadota bacterium | reverse complement strand
CGGCGGCCATTTCTGCGCCGCCTGCGGTCAGGAAACCGCGCTGCAAGTGGCCAGCGCGCGCGAGTTCCTGCACGAATTCATCGGCCACTACATCGCCCTTGAAGGCAAGCTGTGGAAGACGCTGGTCCTGCTGCTGTGCCGTCCCGGCAAATTGACGGCCGAATACATCGCCGGCCGGCGCGTGCGCTACGTGCAGCCGTTGCGCCTTTACCTGACCTTGAGCATCCTGTTTTTCGCCCTGCTGCGGTTCGCGCCGGCCGAACTGCTCAAGATTCAACCGGCCGCGACGACGGCGCCGAACAGCTTCGCGCTGACCGACCGCGCGCCGGACCCGACCACGACCCACTTGTCGACCAAGCTCGGTCAATTCAATCCGGCCTGGGAAGCGCGCCTGCGCCAGATCGGCGCGCTGCCGCAGGACCAGGCGCTGTCGCTGGTCAAGGGCAAGTTCTTCACCTACGTGCCGTACGCCATGTTTTGCATGATGCCGGTGCTGGCGCTGTACCTGCGGCTGCTGTACCTGGGCTCTGGCCGGCGCTATGGCGAGCACATGCTGTTTGCGCTGCACAGCAACGCCTTCGCCTTCGTCCTGCTCGGCCTGATCTGGGTGGTGCCCGGCGGCTGGCTCGACACGGCCCTGTTCGTCTGGCTGGCCGCCTACCTGCCGATCGCCATGCAGCGCGTCTACGGCGGCCGGCGCCGCGCCACCGTGCTGCGCTGGCTGGTGCTGATGGCGCTCTATACGGCCAGCCTGGCCGCGGTGGTGATCGGCACCTTGTTCACCGCCACCATCATGCTGTGAAGCAAGCTGCGCGCCGGCTTGCGGAAAAGCGCCGCCCGCCACTATACTGTGCATGCATACAGTGAATGGCGGCGCACGGCAACGCCGCCGCGCCGACTACCCGAGCTTGCCAAATTTGGGGTAACCTGCTGCGTGTCGCCCCCAACCACCGAGATGTCTATGTCCGCTCCAGCCGCACCGCAACCTACCATCGCGCTCGTGGTGCGGCACAACACCGTCGGCATCGACAAACCGGTCGGCGGCATCGTCGCCTACCTGCAGGGCGCCGGCTACCGGGTGGTGTTCGAGGCCGAGACCGCGGCGCACCTGGGCATGGCCGGCATCGAAGCGATGAGCGCGGCGCAGATCGGCGCGGTCGCCAGCGCCGCCATCGTGATGGGCGGCGACGGCACCATGCTCGGCATCGCGCGCCAGCTGGCGCCGTACGACGTGCCGCTGATCGGCATCAACCAGGGCCGGCTCGGCTTCATGACCGACATCCCGGCCGAGCGCATGCTGCCGGTGCTGGCCGACATCCTCAGCGGCAAGGCCGAGGCCGAGCGCCGCACCCTGCTCGAAGGGCGCGTGATGCGCGCCGGCGCCGTCATCACGCGCGGCCTGGCCGTCAACGACGTGGTGGTGGCGCGCGGCGCCGGCGCCGGCATGGTCGAGCTGAAGGTGACGGTGGACGGCCACTTCATGTACAACCAGCGCTCCGACGGCCTGATCATCTCGACCCCGACCGGCTCGACCGCGTACGCGCTGTCGGCCGGCGGCCCGCTGCTGCACCCGAGCCTGTCGGGCATCGTGCTGGTGCCGATCGCCCCGCACGCGCTGTCGAACCGGCCGATCGTGGTGCCCGACACGAGCGAAATCGTGATCGAGATCGTCAGCGGGCGCGACGTCAGCGTCAACTTCGACATGCAGACCTTCGCCAGCCTGG
>JARXKM010000216.1:0-4454 GCA_030272785.1 Pseudomonadota bacterium | reverse complement strand
ACCGGCGAGACCGGCGCCGGCAAGTCGATCCTGATCGACGCGCTGCAGCTGGCGCTGGGCGGGCGCGGCGATGCCTCGGTGGTGCGCGAAGGCGCCGCCCGGGCCGACATCACGGCCGAGTTCAGCGTCGGCGCGGCGGCGGCCGCCTGGCTGCTCGACAACGCCTACGCCATCGAGGACGGCGGCGCGCTGCTGCGCCGCGTGATCGACAACGCCGGCCGTTCGAAGGCGTACATCAACGGCATCGCCGCCACCGCCGGCCAGCTGCGCGAACTGGGCGACATGCTGGTCGACATCCACGGCCAGCACGCGCACCAGTCGCTGCTCAAGGGCGAGGCGCAGCGCGCGCTGCTCGACAACCAGGCCGGCTTCAAGGATGCCGGCGCGGCCGCGCTGGCGCAGCTGGTGGCCGCCAGCCACCAGCAATGGCGCGCGCTGGTGCGCCAGCGCGAAGGGTTCGAAAAGGACGCCAACAACGTGCTGATCGAGCGCGAGCGGCTCGAATGGCAGGTCGGCGAACTGGCCAAGCTGGCCGTCAAGCCGGGCGAGTGGGCCGACATCAGCAACGAGCACAGCCGCCTGTCGCACGCCGCCAGCCTGCTCGAAGGGGCGCAGGAGGCGCTCGCCGCGCTGTCCGAGTCGGAGCAGCCGATGCTGTCGCAGCTGTCGTCGCTGAACGCCAAGCTGGGCAAGCTGGTCGACGTCGACGCCGGCCTGCAGGGCGTGCTCGACTGCATGGAGCCGGCCCGCATCCAGCTGCAGGAAGCGGTGTACGCGCTCAACGACTACCTCGACCGGGTCGAGCTCGACCCGGAGCGGCTGCGCCAGGTCGATGCGCGCCTCGAGGCGATCCACAGCACCGCGCGCAAGTTCCGCGTCAGCCCCGACGACCTGCCGGCCGAGCATGCGAGCCTGGCGGCGCGCCTGCTGGCGCTGGCCGACGCCAGCGACCTCGACGGCTTGCGCCGGCAGGAAGCGCTGGTGCTGGCGCGCTACATGGAAGCGGCGGCGCAGCTGTCGACGGTGCGTGCCGCCGCGGCCCAGCAGCTCGGCAGCGAGGTCACCGCCGCGATGCAGGAGCTGAACATGACCGGCGGCAGCTTCGCGGTGGCGCTGCACCCGGGCGAGCCGGGCGCGAGCGGGCTCGAGCAGGTCGAATTTTTAGTGGCCGGCCACGCCGGGGTAGCGCCGCGTCCGCTTGCCAAAGTCGCTTCGGGCGGCGAGCTGGCGCGCATCGCGCTGGCCATCTCCGTCATCACGTCGAACGCGACGACCACGCCGACGCTCATTTTCGACGAAGTCGACAGCGGCATCGGCGGCGCGGTGGCCGAAGTGGTGGGGCGCCTGCTCAAGCGTCTCGGCCAGCAGCGCCAGGTGTTGTGCGTGACGCACCTGCCGCAGGTGGCCAGCCAGGCCAACCAGCACTTCCAGGTTGCCAAAGGCACCACTGAGGCCGGCAAGACGGTGTCGCACATCGACGTGCTCGACAACAAGGCGCGGGTCGAAGAAGTGGCGCGCATGCTCGGCGGGCTCGAGATCACCGCCACCACCCGCAAGCACGCCCGCGAACTGCTGGCCGGCGTCTAACCCCAGGGGTCAGTGCCGGCAAACAGACACGGCCTCATCGCTAGTGCAAGGTTGGCGCTGGCTAGTGCACAGCTCGTGTACGAATGCCGGCACTGACCCCCGTGAAAAATCTATAATGGCGGCCTCGCCCCAATTCCAGACCGCCTTCCATGTCCTTTCGCAAAGAACCTCCTTTCACCCACGGCACCGTGGCGCGCAGCGCGATCGTGCTGGTCAACCTCGGCACGCCGGACGAGCCGACCCGCTCGGCCGTGCGGCGCTATCTGAAAGAGTTCCTGTGGGACCGCCGCGTCGTCGAGATCCCGCGCCTGCTGTGGTGGATGATCTTGCACTTGATTATTTTGCCGTTTCGCTCCGGTAAGTCGGCCAAGAAATATGCCAGCATCTGGACCCGCGACGGCTCGCCGCTGAAGGTGCACACGCAGAAGCAGGCGATGCTGCTGCGCGGCGCCCTCGGCGAACGCGGCCACGATGCGCTGCGGGTGGTGATGGCGATGCGCTACGGCTCGCCGTCGCTGCCGGAAGTGCTCGACAAGCTCAAGGCCGAGCATTGCGAGCGCGTGCTGATCCTGCCCGCCTACCCGCAATATTCGGCCACCACCACCGCCTCGATCTACGACGCCGTCTTCGCCCACTACAAGGACGTGCGCAACCTGCCGGAGCTGCGCATGGTCAAGCATTACCACGACCACGACAGCTACATCGCCGCCTTGCACGACAGCGTACTGGCGTTCTGGGAAACCAACGGCCGCGGCCAGAAACTGGTGATGAGCTTTCACGGCGTGCCGAAACGCACCTTGCTGCTGGGCGATCCTTACCATTGCGAATGCCACAAGACGGCGCGCCTGCTGGCGGCCAAGCTGCGCCTGCAACCCGACCAGTACCTGGTGACGTTCCAGTCGCGCTTCGGCAAGGCCGAGTGGCTGCAGCCGTACACCGCGCCCACCCTGGCGCAGCTGGCGCGCGACGGCGTCGAACGGGTCGATGTGATCTGCCCCGGTTTTACCAGCGATTGCCTGGAAACGCTCGAGGAGATCGCGATCGAGGCCAAGCACGATTTCCTGGCCGCCGGCGGCAAGCAGTTCCACTACATCGCCTGCCTGAACGAGGATCCCGCGTGGATCGCCGGCCTGGCCGAAATCGCCGAGCAACACCTGATCGGCTGGCCGACCATGATGACGGCGGCCCAGCGCGAGAGCGAAAAGAAGGATGCGGAAGCGGGCCGCGCACACGCCGTGGCGCTCGGCGCGTCCTGAACGGCGCCGCCGCACCCGACCGGGCGGCGTTTGATCGCGACCGTCGCGGCTGCTAAAATGGCAAGCTCAGGGCACCGTCAACTGCGCATAGCAGATCCACGCCATCGTGAGCAGGGTGTAGGCGACGACGCTGGCGGTGATTAGTTGCAACTTCATGTCACGCTCCCGAATCAGGCCGCGGCGAGTGATTCGCGGCAAACCTTGTAAAACTCATATTAGTGCGGGAACTACTTGAGAGACTTATCTGTCCGGTAACTGTTGTAACAAATGTTACATTTGCCGAACTGTACACGGGACGCCGCATACCCCTTGAAAATGTAGGTTATCGCCCCATCTGGGCGAAGCAAGGTGTGCAAGACACGTCAACTCATCCGTTAAGCCATTGATTCCAGGAGTTTTTTCGATGCAAGACCAAGAAAACCAAGAAGTGTCGCAGCCGATCGACGGCGCAGACGAAACGATCCAGACCTCGGCCATGCCGGCGCTGAACGAACTCGAGCAACAATTGAGCGCCACCGAAGCCAAGTTGGCCGAGATGCACGACGCCTTCATGCGCGCCAAGGCGGAAGGCGAGAACATCCGCCGCCGCGCCCAGGAAGATGTCAGCAAGGCGCACAAGTTCGCCGTCGAAAGCTTCGCCGAGGCGATGCTGCCGGTGCGCGACAGCCTCGAAATGGCGCTCAAGGTCGAGTCGCCGTCGATCGAGTCGCTCAAGGAAGGCGTCGAACTGACGCTCAAGCAGATGACCGCCGCGTTCGAAAAGAATCGCCTGGTCGAGGTGCTGCCGGTGCAGGGCGACAAGCTCGATCCGATGAAGCACCAGGCCGTCGCCGTCGTGCCGGCCGAGCAGGAAGCCAACACGGTCGTCAATGTGTTGCAAAAAGGTTACATGATCGCCGACCGGCTGCTGCGCCCGGCGATCGTCACCGCCGCGCAAGCGAAATAACGCGAAATAACGCAAATAAACGCAAAATAAATCGTGCTGCGGCGCTGCAAGCTCTTGAAAGCGCACAGTTGTTCCGCATATTTGAAATATCTGAAACTTAGTACCTAAAAGGAAAAAAATCATGGGCAGAATTATCGGTATTGACTTGGGAACCACCAACTCCTGCGTCGCGATCATGGAAAATGGTCAACCAAAGGTAATCGAGAACGCCGAAGGCGCGCGCACCACGCCGTCGATCATCGCGTATCAGGAAGACGGCGAAATTCTGGTCGGCGCCACCGCCAAGCGCCAGGCCGTCACCAACCCGAAGAACACCCTGTTCGCGGTCAAGCGCCTGATCGGCCGTAAATTCGACGAGAAAGAAGTCCAGAAGGACATCGGCCTGATGCCGTACGAGATCGTCAAGGCCGACAACGGCGACGCCTGGATCGGCGTGCGCGGCAAGAAGCTCGCTGCCCAGCAAGTGTCGGCCGAGATCCTGCGCAAGATGAAAAAGACCGCCGAAGACTACCTCGGCGAAGAAGTCACCGAAGCGGTCATCACCGTGCCGGCCTACTTCAACGACTCGCAGCGCCAGGCCACCAAGGACGCCGGCCGCATCGCCGGCCTCGACGTCAAGCGCATCATCAACGAGCCGACCGCGGCCGCGCTGGCGTTCGGCCTCG
>JARXKM010000215.1 GCA_030272785.1 Pseudomonadota bacterium | reverse complement strand
TCTCTACATGGCGCTCGGCCTGTTGCGCAGCCGGCCGCGCGGCGCCGCCGCGGCCATCAAGCTGGCGCCGCTGCCGTACCTCAGCATCTTCGCGCAGGGTTTCCTGACCAATGTGCTGAATCCGAAAGTGGCGATGTTCTTCCTCGCCTTCGTGCCGCAGTTTATCCATGCCGACGCGCCCGACAAGGCGCTCGCGTTCATCGTGCTCGGCTGCATCTTCAACCTGAACGGCATGCTGTGGTGTAACGCCCTGGCGCTGCTGACCGCGCAGGCCAGCGCCCATCTCAAGGTCAGCCCGCGCGTGGCGCTATGGCTGAACCGCACCGCCGGCGCCCTGTTCGTCTGGCTCGGCGTCAAGCTGGCCCTGTCAAAATCACCTTAAGTAGAGCAATCATGACCGACATTCTCAACAAGATCCTTGCCGTCAAGGCCGATGAAGTATCCGCCGCCAAAAAACAGCGCGGCCTGGCCAGCCTGCGCGGCGACGTCGAAAGCGATGTGGCCTTGCGCGCCGGCCTGCGCGGCTTCGAGGCGAGCCTGCGCCGCACCATCGCGGCCGGACGCGCCGGCGTGATCACCGAAGTGAAGAAGGCGTCGCCGTCGCGCGGCGTGCTGCGCGAGGACTTCCGTCCCGCCAACATCGCCGAAACCTATGCGCGCCACGGCGCGGCCTGCCTGTCGGTGCTGACCGACCTGCATTTCTTCCAAGGAACGGCTGCCTACCTGCAACAGGCGCGCGCCGCCTGCGACATCCCGGTGCTGCGCAAGGACTTCATGATCGACATGTACCAGGTGTACGAGGCGCGCGCGATGGGCGCCGACGCGATCCTGTTGATAGTCTCTGCGCTCGATCATGGCCTGATGGCCGAACTCGAACTATGTGCGATGGAACTTGGAATGGATGTGCTGGTCGAAGTACATGATGGCGATGAACTGGATGCGGCGCTCAAACTGCGCACGCCACTGGTCGGCATCAATAACCGAAACCTGCGCACGTTCGACACCTCGCTCGACACCACGCTCGGCCTGTTGCCGCGCATTCCGGCCAACCGGCTGGTGGTGACCGAATCGGGCATCATGGCGCCGGCGGACGTCAAGCGCATGCGCGACGCAAATGTGCATGCATTCCTGGTCGGCGAGGCCTTCATGCGCGCGCCTGACCCCGGTGTGGAACTTGCCAGGCTATTCGACTAAATCATGAACGCCACATGCAATACCAGGACCGCCAGCGCGGTCCTGCTGGTGTCGCTCGCCGCGTGCGGGCACGTGCCCAACTTCGCGGCGACGTCGGCACCGCCGATTACCCGGTACACAGCGCCCGCGCCGGGCGCCGGCGTGTCCGGCCAGCGCACCGCGTTCGACAGCGTCGACCGCTACAAATTCGATGTCGCCGAACAGATCATGCGTTACAACGGCGCCCATACGTTCAACGGTCGGCTGCCGCCGATGCTGCCGGCCGTCGTCGTGCTCAGCATCACGGTCGACCAGACCGGCCGGATCACCCGGGTCGCGGTGCAGCGCTCGCGCGATGAAGCCGCCTCGAAGGTGGCGCTGGCGTCGATGCAGCGCGTCGGTCCCTTGCCCAGGCCGTACAACCTGGCCACCGGACCGGGCGCTTCGCTGACGTTTTCCGAGACCTTCCTGTTCAACGCCGACTACCGCTTTCAGTTGCGCACCCTGGCGCCGGTGCAGACGTCCGAGTAGGAGGGTCGCCTAGGCGCTCGGGCGCTTGTGCTGCTTGTCCTGCTTGTGCTGCTTGTCCTGCTTGTCCTGCTTGTCCTGCCTGTGCTGCTTGTCGCCGGCGGTGATGTCGAGCGCGATGCAGGGCACCCGCTCGCCCTGCAATTGGACGTGGAAGGTCATCAGCTCGTCGCGCCGGAACGCATGCAGCTTGACGCTGTCGCCAACCCGGTAGCGCGCCAGCAAGGTGTCGAGGTTGGCCGGATTGCCCGTCACGCGCAGCCGGTCGATCGCCACCAGCACGTCGCCGGCGGACAGGCCGGCGCGATGCGCGGCCCCGCCCTCGTGCACCTGCGTCAGCTTGCAGTCGGCGCCTTCGCGCGCGGTCGCGGCATCGAGCGCCGGCTTGGCAAGCTTACGTTCATCGAGCAGCTTGACGCCGAACGGCGCGTACAGTTTCGCCAGCGGCAGGTCGTCGGTGCCGCGCACGTAGCGGTTGAACAGCGGCTTGAGTTTCAGGCCGCTGATCTCGTCGAACAACGCCTCCACTTCGGCCTCGGTGACGCCGCGCGCGGCGGAGCTGAAAAAGTCGCGGCCATAGCGCTGCCACAAGGCGAGCATGACGTCGTCGAGCGACTTCTTGCCGCCGCTCTTGGCGCGGATGGTCAGGTCGAACATCAGCGCGATCAGCGAACCCTTGGCGTAATAGCTGACGATCGCGTTCGGCGCGTTCTCGTCCTGCCGGTAGTATTTGCCCCACGCGTCGAAGCTCGAATCGGCCACGCTCTGCTTGCCGCGGCCGCTGCCGCGCAGGACGCTGCCGATGGTCTTGGCCTGCAGCTTGAGGTAAGCCGGCTCGTCGAGCAGCCCGCTGCGCACCAGCATCAGGTCGTCGTAATAGCTGGTGAAGCCTTCGAACAGCCACAATAGCGAGGTGTAGGTTTCGGCCTGCAGGTCGTAGGGCGCGAAGGCGGCCGGCTTGATGCGCTTGACGTTCCAGGTATGGAAATACTCGTGGCTGCACAGGCCGAGGAACTTCAGGTAGCCGTCGTTCGGTTCCAGCTTTTTCGGCGTGGCGGCGGTGGGCAGGTCGGCGCGCGCACAAATCAGCGCGGTCGAGGCGCGGTGTTCGAGGCCGCCGTAGCCGTCGCCGACGGCGAGCGTCAGGAAGACGTAGCGCGCCATCGGCGCCTGCTTCGATTTCGGCTCGAAGAAGGCGATCTGAGTTTCGCAGATCGCCTTCAGGTCGGCCTGCAGGCGCGCCATGTCGAGGTGCGGCACGCGTCCCGAAATGACGATGTCGTGCGGGACGCCGTGCGCCTTGAAGGTGGCCAGCGCGAAGTCGCCCATTTCAACCGGATGGTCGATCAGCTCGTCGTAGCCGGCGGCGATGTAGCTGCCGAAGCCGTAGCGCTTGGCGCCCAGTTCGGGCAGCGAGGTCGCCACCCGCCACGTCTTGGCGGCGGCGTCAACGGGTCGCACAATGTCGACCTGGTGCGCCATCTCTTCCTGCCCCAGCACGCGCAAGTAGACGCTGGTGCCGTTGAAGAAGCCGTGGGTCTGGTCGAGGTGGGCGGCGCGCACCGACAGGTCCCACGCGTATACCTCGTACTGCACGGTAAGCGGGCCGGCGCAGGGAGCGGCGCGCCAGGAATGCTTGTCCAGCTTGGTCAGCACGAGCGGCTCGCCGTGCGCCTCGGCGCGAATCTGCACAATATTGCGCGAGAATTCGCGGATCATGTAGCTGCCCGGGATCCAGGCCGGCAGCGCCAGCACCTGGCCGTCCGGCGCCGGCAGCGCGACCGTGAGGGTCACCTCGAACAGGTGGCCGGCCAGGTCCTTCGGCACGATCGCATAGTGGATGGCGGGCTGCTTCTTCTGGATGGTCTTTTTCATGGCTTTGGCCTTGGAAGGGGTCGTTAGTGGCGCCGGATCGCCTGGTCTACAGGTCGTCCGGCTGGTCGATGTCGTCGAATATACCCGGATCGTCGACCGCCACCTCGCTGACCGGGTGGCGCTTGAGGATGCCGCGCGCGCCCTCGTCGCCCGCCAGCGCCAGCAGCGCCGGCAGGCAGGCGATGCCGAAGCCGACCGGATTGCCGCGCCGCCCAGCGTGCATCGGCGCGGCGATGTCGGCGCCGCCGGCCAGCGCATCGGACAGGGCCGCGATGGTCGACACGCGTACCCGCGGCATGTCGCCCAGGGCGATCAGCCAGGCCTGCGCGAGCGGCAGCGAATGGCCGATCGCATGCACCAGCGAGGCCGCCATGCCGTCGTCGGCATCAGGGCAGACGGTGACGTCGCAGCCAAGCGCGCGCAAGGCATCGGCGACGCCGCCGTCGGCGCGGCGCACCACTGCGATCACGTGCGGCAGCGCCGCCAGCAGTGCGCGCGCACTGGCGACGACCACCGGCTCGCCGTCTGCCAAAGGCTGCAGCAGCTTGTTGCGGTTACCGGATGGATCGAAGCGACGCCCCCTGCCGGCGGCCAGCAAAATGCCGACAGGGGTCATGGCGCGGCTGGCGATTATGCCGCCGTCAGGTCGAACGGCAGCTTGCGCAGGCGCTTGCCGGTGATCTTGAAGATGGCGTTGGCGAACGCCGGCGCCAGCGGCGGCAGGCCCGGTTCGCCCATGCCGGTCGGCGCGTCGGCCGATGGCACGATGAACACGTCGACGTGCGGCATGTCGGGCATGCGCGCCACCGTGTAGTCGCTGAAGTTCTGCTGCTCGACGACGCCATCCTTCAAGGTGATGGCGGCGCCCGGCAAGGTGGTGCCGAGCGCCATCAGCACGGCGCCCTGCACTTGCGCTTCGATCGTCAGCGGATTGACGGCCAGGTTGCAGTGCACGCCGGCGGTGACGTTGTGCAGCTTGGGCACGCCCTTCGTTACCGACGCTTCGACGACGTAGGCGACGACGGTGTTGAACGACTCGTGCAGGGCGACGCCGAACGCGCGCCCCTTGGCCAGCTTCTTCTTGCCGTAGCCGGACTTGGCGACGGCCAGGTCGAGCGCGGCCAGGTGGCGTTTGTGCTTTTCGCCGATCAGGGTCTTGCGGTAGGCGACCGGATCCATGCCGGCAAGGTGCGCCGCTTCGTCGATCAGCGTCTCCATCACGAACGCGGTGTGGGTCGAGCCGACCGAGCGCCACCACAGCACCGGCACATTCGCCTTGGCGGTGTGCGCGGTGAGGTTGAGCGGCACGTCGTACGGCGCGCCCATGCCTTCGACCATGGTGCCGTCGACGCCGTTCTTGACCATGAACGCCTCGAACGGCGTGCCGGCCATGATCGACTGGCCGACGATGGCGTGATCCCAGGCGATGATCTTGCCCTTGGCGTCGAGGCCGATGTCGGCGCGGTGCAGGTGCGACGGCCGGTAGTAGCCGCCCTTGATGTCGTCCTCGCGGCTCCAGATCACTTTCAGCGGGCCGCTCTTGCCGGCCGCGCGGTAGGCCTTGGCGACGTTGACCGCTTCGACGATGTAGTCCGAACTCGGCACCGCGCGCCGGCCGAAGCCGCCGCCGGCCATCATCGTGTTGACCGTGACCTGTTCGGGTTTCAAGCCAGAGGTGGCGGCGACGGCGGCGTGGTCGGCGGTCTGGAACTGGGTGCCGGCCCACACCGTGCAGCTGTCGGCCTTGAGGTCGACGACGCAGTTGAGCGGCTCCATTGGCGCGTGCGCCAGGTAGGGAAATTCATACACCGCCGAGATTTTCTTCGGCGCCGTCGCCAGTTTCGAGATGTCGCCCTTGATCGCCACCGCGCCAGGCGTTTTCGCCAGCGCCGCGAAGTCGGCCATCTGCTTGCTGCTGCTGATTTTTTCGAGGCTGCCGGTGTCCCAGTCGAGCACCAGAGCGTCGCGGCCCTGCTTGGCCGGCCAGTAGCCGTCGGCAATGACGGCCACGCCGCGGCCGCCGCGATCGGTCGGCACTTCCAGCACCGCGATCACGCCCTTGATGGCGGTGGCCTTGCTCGCATCGAGCTTGCCGACCTTGGCGCCGAACACCGGCGGGCGGGCGACGACGGCGACCTTGGTCCCGGGCGGCATGAAGTCGATGCCGAACTGCTGCTTGCCGTTCGACTTGGCGCGCGCATCGATGCGCCTGGTCGGCTTGCCGATGATGCGGAAATCCTTGGCGTCCTTGAGCGCGACGGTGGCAGGCATGGTCTGGCGCATGGCGGCGTCGGCGAGCGCGCCGTAGCTGGCCTTCTGGCCGGCCGGGCCCATCACGAAGCCCTTCGCGGTGGTGCATTGCTCGGGCTTGAGCTTCCACTGTTCGGCCGCGGCGGCGACCAGCATGGCGCGCGCCTTGGCGCCGATTTCGCGGTACTGCAGGTAGGAGTGGGCGATGCTGCCGGAGCCGCCGGTCATCTGCATGCCGAAGGCCGGATCCTTGTAGACGTCGGCGGCCGGCGCCAGTTCGCCGCGCATCTGCGACCAGTCGCAATCGAGGTCTTCGGCGATCAGCATCGGCAGCGAGGTGTGCACGCCCTGGCCGAATTCGAGCCGGTTGACCATCACCGTGACGGTGTTGTCGGGCGCGATGCGCAGGAAGGCGTTCGGCGCGAAGCTCGGTTTGGGGGCATCGGCGGCCAGCGCGAACTTGTTCGCACCCGGCATGAAGAAGCCCAGCACCAGGCCGCCGCCGGCGAAAGCGCCGGCCTTGATGAAGCTGCGGCGCGACAGGGCAGCGCCGGCCGGGCGCACCAGCGCTTCGGGATTAATCCATTCGATACGCATGATTGAGCTCCTCAGGCCAGGGTTTTCGCCGCGTCCTTGATGGCCGCGCGGATCCGTTGATAGGTACCGCAGCGGCAGATATTGCCGGCCATGGCGCCGTCGATCTCGGCGTCGCTTGGCGCCTTGTTGGTGCGCAGCAGCGCCGAGGCGCTCATCACCTGGCCGCTCTGGCAGTAGCCGCACTGCGGCACGTCGTGCTTGACCCAGGCGTCCTGCACGGCCTTGCCGATCTTGTCCGCCTCCATCGCCTCGATGGTGGTGATCTTTTTGCCGGCGGCGGCGGAAATCGGCGTGATGCAGGAGCGGATCGCATCGCCGTCGAGGTGCACGGTGCAGGCGCCGCACAGCGCCGCGCCGCAGCCGAATTTGGTGCCGGTCATGTTGAGGTTATCGCGCAGCGCCCACAAAATTGGTGTCGCGGGATCGGCTTCGACCTGCATGTCGCGGCCGTTGATATTCAGTGTGACCATCAAAGCTCCTTCGTTTGGGCGCTGCGTTGTGGTTATGGGGCGTACTGGTTAGACCTACTTGATGCTGGCAAGTTTGGCTTCGAGCGTCTTCGTGTCGACCGCGCCGGGGATGCGGCTGCCGTCGGCGAAGAAGATCGCCGGCGTACCCTGGATGCGCAGGCGCTGGCCGAGCGCGAGCACCTTGTCGTTCGGCGTGGCGGCGCACGACGCCGGTGCGGCCGGTGCTGCTTTGCCGGACACCATCCAGTCGTCCCAAGCCTTGCTGCGGTCGGGCGCGCACCAGATGTTCTTCGACTTGACGAACGAGTCTTCCGACAGGATGTTGTACATGAAGGTGTAGACGGTGACGTTGTCGATTTCCTTCAGCGTGGTCTGGCGAAAGCGCTTGCAGTAGCCGCAGTTGGGGTCTTCGAACACGGCGATGACACGCTTGCCGTCGCCCTTGACGACCTTCATGGCCGCGTCGAACGGCAGGTCGGAGAACTTGATCTTGTTGATCTCGTCGACGCGCTCCTTGGTCAGGTCCTGCGCGGTCTTGGCGTTGTAGACGTGACCGATGATCAGGTATTCGCCCTTCTTGTCGGTGTACAGGATGTCGCCGGCGGCGCGCACTTCGTACAGGCCGGCGTACGGGGTCTCCTTGACCGAATCGATTTTCACGCCGGGGCCGAGACGCGGCTCGACCGCCTTCTTGATGGCCGCTTCGACCGGCGACTCGGCGCCGGCGCAAGCGGACATCAACGCTGTTGCGAGCAACAGCGCGATTTTTGATTTACTCATTGGTTCTCCGTAGGTGATACATGAATGTGATGCGTGAATGACTACTTGCCCATCGCGTGGGCCATCAGCCGACGCTTGAGCATGGGCAGCTTGTCGAGCAAGTTTAGCCCCAAATTGCGGACCACGCGCAGCGGCTCGAGATCGGTGCCGAACAGGCGCGCCAGGCCATCGGTGGCGAGCTGCATCAGCAACACGTCTTCCTTGCGCGCGCGGGCGTAACGCGCCAGCACGCGCTCGTCGCCGATGCTGCGATGGTCCTCGCGCGCGGCGATCGAGTCGAGCAGCTGGGCGACGTCGGCGAAACCGAGGTTCATGCCGTGGCCGGCGAGCGGATGGACGACGTGGGCGGCGTCGCCGACCAGCGCCACGCGCGGCGCGGTGATGGCGTGCGGGCGGATCAACGCCAGCGGCACGTCCTTGACCGCTTCGGGCAGCAGTGGGCGCAAGGGGCCGAGCTGGTCTTCGCACAGCACCGCCAGGCGGACCGCCATTTCGCTCAGCGTCTCCTGCATCAGCGTGGCGGCCAGCGCGTCGGGCGCCGACCACACCAGCGAGACGCGCTCACCCGGCAGCGGCAGCAGCGCGACGATGCCTTCGTGGCCGGTGAACCATTGGCGGGCGACGCCGTGGTGCGGCTTGGCGCAGCTGAAGTTGGTGACCACGGCGCGCTGGTGATAGGAGCGGTAATCGAGGCCGATGTCGCACTG
>JARXKM010000214.1 GCA_030272785.1 Pseudomonadota bacterium | reverse complement strand
ATGGTCAAGGGCATGGGCGGCGCGATGGACCTGGTGGCCGGCGTCAAGCGCGTCATCGTGGTGATGGAGCATGTCGCCACCGCCAAGGACGGCAGCACCTCGCACAAGATCCTCAAACACTGCAACCTGCCGCTGACCGGTGTGCGGGTGATCGACATGATCATCACTGACCTGGGCGTGATCGAAGTGTCCGAACAAGGCCTCAAGCTGATCGAGCTGGCGCCTGGCGTGACCAAGCAGCAGGTGATCGCGGCGACCGAAGCGCCGCTCGACGTGTCGGCAGTCTGATACAACGTCGGCCTCGCGCCTGCGCGGGGCCGACAGCTTGGCTTACTTCAGCGTCCAGACATACTGCATGTTCATCCACGCCGCGACTGGCTGGCCGCCTTGCGTGGCAGGCCTGAACCGGCACTTCTCGATGCCCACGCGGGCCGCCTCGTCGAGCAGCGGATAGCCGCTCGACTTCCTCAGCTTCGACTCTTCCACTTGTCCGTCCGTGCTGATCTTGAAAGCCAGCGTGACGGTACCCTGATGCTCGTTCCTGAGCGATTCCTTCGGCCACAGCGGCTTGGCGCATGAGGCGAAGTTGGCCACAGCGGGGATGATCGTCGCCGCCGCCTTCGGTTCCGCAGGCGCTTGCGCACAGCCGGCGATGCATGCCGCGGCCAGCCCGAGCACGGGAATGGCCGCCTTCCAGTTCAGCGCCTGCGCGTCGGGCCGCACCAGGCGCCTGATGCGCGCCATCAGGTCGCCGCCGTTGGCCGCTTGCGCCAGGTGGTGGCCGGAAAACTGCAGCTTTTCCAGTTCGGACAGCGCGCGCGCCAGCCGGCGCGCATCGCCCAGGTGGACTGCCGCGATATCGTCGGCGATCCGTTCGCGTTCGGCCCGGATGCGCCCCGAGATCCACCACACCGCGGGGTGGTAGAACAGCAGCATCTCGACCACGTTCTGGCCCAGGTTGACCAGGTAGTCGAAACGCCGGATGTGACCCATCTCGTGCGCCAGCAGCGCTTCGAGCAGCTCGGGCGGCATGCCGGTGACCAGCGCCGCCGGCACCAGCACCACCGGCCGCCACCAGCCGGCCGTGACCGGGCTGGCCAACTGGTCGACCACGCGCAGGCGCACCGCGCGCGTGACGCCGCATTGCAGCGCCATCGCCGACAACGTCGCCTGCCACTGCGCGTTGCCTGCATGGACCTTGGCCACCCGGCCGATCCACATCAGGCCGAGGCCCATGCGCAGCGCCAGCGCCAGTGCGCAGGCGGCCCACGCCATGACGATCAGCGGCAGCTGGTCCTGCAGCCAGCCGAGCGCGCCGAGGTCGGCGCCGCGCGCCGCCGACGCCAGCCGCGCGACGACCTGCATGCCGGCGCCGCCGGCGCTGCCGCCGGACAGGCGCGCGGCCAGTTCGCACGCCGGCCAGGTCAGGCAGAGCAGCAGGGCGGCGCAAGCGACAGCATAGCGCTGTTGCGGCTTGGCGTTGCGCATGGCGATCAGCGCGACGGCGGTGGCGCAGCCGATCAGCGCGCCTTGCCAGACGAAGTGCAGCAGGGCCCAGCCGATTCCGCTTATCAGTGCCGATGCGCTCATTTCCTCTCCTCTTTGAGCATGTGCTCGATTTCTTCGCGGTCCTTCTTGGAGATGCCGCTGCGCAGCGCGGCCAGCACCAGTGCCTTCGCCGAACCGGAAAACGCTTTCTGGATCAGGTCCTTGAGCAGGTTCGTCTGCAGTGAGTCCTGCGCCTGCGCCGGCGCGTAGACGTGCGAACGCTCGCTCTCGTCGCGGATCAGCAATCCCTTCGTATGCATGATCTGCATCAGGCGCAGCACGGTGGCGTAGCTGACGTCGGGCCGCGCGCGCAAGATCGCCTGGTGCACCTGTTTGGCGGTGGCGGCGCCGAGCGGCCAAAGCGTTTGCAGCAGGTCCAGTTCGGCCGCGGTGGGCTTGGGAATCTTCGGTGTGGTGGTCATGGGCGGTCCTCTTGTGCCGCCAGCTTAGCGCGTCTAGACCGCGCTGTCTAATCAATTCTTTGCGTTCAAATAACTTGCCATGCGGTGTAATTGGCCATAACATAGACATACTTGTCTACATTAAAGGGCGTGGAATGACGCTGCGTGACTTCCGTATCGGCTGGCGCTTGCTGCTCAAGGAGCCGGGCTATTCGCTCGCTGTGGTGCTCGGCCTGGCGGTCGGCTTCGCGGTCTGTTTCCTGCTGCTCGGCTTCGTGCGCTACTGCTACACCTACAACGCGCAGATCCCGGACAGCGCGCACATTTTCGTCGTCAAGGAACGCCGCAACCTGCTGCCGCGGCCGGACTGGCGCGCCACCGCGCCGGCGATGCTGCGCGGCGTGGCGGCCAGCAGCGGCCCGCAGGTGACGGCGACGTCGTCCAAATCGTTCGACCTGGCGGCCCGCATCGACGCGCGGATGGTGCCGCTGACGTTGCAGGTGGCGGACGCCAATTTCCTCGATTTCTTCGGTATCAAGGCAGTCGAAGGCGACGCCGTCGCCGCGCTGGCGCGTCCCGATGCGCTGGTGCTGAGCCAGGCGCAGGCGCGCAAGCTGTTCGGCCAGGCGCATGCGCTGGGCCGGCGCCTGAGCATCGACGGCGCGCCCTTCGAGGTCCGGGCGATCATCGCCGATCTGCCGGCCAATACCAGCATCAGCGCCGATGCGCTGGTCGGCGCCGGCCTGCACAGCTGGGATCCGCCGGCGACGCGCGACAATGCGGCGTGGTTCCGCACCGCCAGCGTGTACATCAAGGCGGGGCGCAGCGTCGATGCGGCCGGCCTGGCCGCGCTGCTGCAGGACGCCGTGGCGCGCGAGCGCGACGCCAAGATGAAATTCAGCGTGCCGCGCCGGCCCGTTTCCGCCAGCGGCTACTGGACCGATATCGCCATCACGCGCCTGTCGGACATCTACTTCGACCCGGACCTGCTGGCCGGCCGCTCCGGCGAACAGTACGGCAATCCGGCCGGCGTCGCCGGACTGGCCGCGCTGGCGCTGCTGATATTGCTGCTCGCCAGCGCCAACTACGTCAACCTGGCCACCGTGCGCACGCTCGGGCGCCAGCGCGAGATCGCCATCCGCAAGGTGCTCGGCGTCAGCGGCCGCCGCCTGGCCGGCCAGTTCGTCGCCGAGTCGCTGGTGGTATCGATGCTGGCCACCTTGTGCGGCCTGCTGGCCGCGTGGCTGGCGCTGCCGCTGTTCGCCACCCTGGTCAATCGTCCGCTGGACGGCTTCTTCTCGGTCGGCAGCTGCGCCGCCCTGATGGCACTGGGCGCGCTGGTCGGCCTGGCGTCGGCGCTGTACCCGGCCTGGCTGGCGCTCGGCCAGCCGGCGGTCGGCAGCATTCAGGGCCGCGCCAACAGCGAGACGCGCCACGGCCTGATGCTGCGGCGCGTGCTGTCCGTGTTCCAGTTCGCCGCCGCGATCGGCCTGATCGCGATGACCTTGGCGGTGAGCTGGCAGACCCGCTACGCCAGCCATGCCGATCCCGGCTTCGACGCCTCGCCGCTGCTGGTGCTGGCGCTGCCGGGCGAGCCTGGATCGGCGGCGGCGCACGCCTTTCGCGATGCGCTGGCGCGCCTGCCGGGCGTGAGCGGCGTCACCGCGCTGTCCGAAGCGATCGGGCGCGACGGCAACAAGATCGTCTACCTGGTGAACCGGCCCGGCGCAGCGCAAAGCGTGCCGGTTGAAGCGAAGCTGGTCAGCGCGGAATTCTTCCAGGTCTACCGGGTCGGCGCGCTGGCCGGCCGCGTGTTCGATCCGGCGCGCGATGGTCCGGACAGCACCTCGGTGGTGATCAACGCCGCCGCCGCCGCGGCGCTGGGCTTCGCGTCGCCGCAGGCAGCGCTGGGCCAGATGTTCGACGAGCAGCTGCGCATCGTCGGCATCGCCCCCGACCTGCGCTACCGGACGCTGCGCCAGGCGCCCGGTCCGCTGGTGTACCGGATCGATGCCGCGCCCGGCGTGCTCACGGTACGCATCGACGGCCCCGCCGCGCCGGTGCGCGCGCAGATCGACGCCCTGTTCGCGCGCCACTTCCCCAACGATCTGCCCGACATCGAGCCGGCCGGCGCCGTCTTCGCCCACAATTACAGCGACGACGCGCGCCTGGCCCGGATGCTGTCGGCCGCCAGCGTGGTCGCCACCGCGCTCGCCGCGTTCGGCATTTACGTGCTGTCGGCCTACAGTGTCAAGCGGCGCACGCGCGAGATCGTCCTGCGCAAGCTGTATGGCGCCGGCGGCGCCGACGTCGGCCGGCTGGTGGCGCGCGAGTTCGCCGGCCTGATCGGTCTTGGCGCGCTGATCGGGCTGCCGCTGGCGTGGTTCGCCACCGAGCGCTATCTGGCTGGCTTCGTCGAGCGCGCCCCGATCGGCGCCTGGCCGCTGCTGGCCGCCCTCGGCTGCGTCGGCCTGGTGGCGCTGGCGTCGACCGTGCGCCACACGCTGGCGGCGATGCGCATCTCGCCCGCGCTGGCCCTGCAAGAATAATGTCGTCACTTCCCACCATCACGGAGAACCCATGCTGAAAAAAATCCTCGCCGCTGCCGCCATCGCGCTGCCGGCCTTCGCCACCTCGGCCTCGCAGTTGCCCGATTACCCGTTCATCCACGTCGGCGGCAACGGCTTCGCCTACGTGCGGCCCGACGTCGGCGAGATCGATTTCGAGATCTCCGCCCACAACGCCGAACCGGAAGCGGCGCGCACGCTGGTCGAGGCGCGCATCGCCGAGGTGCGCGCGCTGGTGGCCGGCCTGGCGCTGCCGGAAGCGGACGTCGAAATCCGCGACGTGCGCCGGGAGATCCGCAAAGGCGATGCGGCCCAGAGCGGTGGTGTACAGTACGACCTCAAATGCGGGGTGCACATCAAGGTGGCCGACCTGTCGAAGTGGAAGGCGCTGGTGTCGCCGCTGATTAACATGCCCAACCTGGACGGCTTCATGACCGGCTTCGACGCCAGCCGGCGCGAGCAGCTCGAAGCCGAACTGATGGGCGAGGCGATCAAGGCCGCGCGCTTAAAGGGCGAGGCGATGGCGGCGGGGTTCGGCCGCAAGCTGGGCGCGATCGGCGGCGTCTCGGCCGGCGATCTCAAAAACGTCACCCGCGCGATGGGCCTGGCGGCCACCGATCCACTGCGCTCGACGCGCAACGCCGGCCGCAACGAATACGACCGCGACAGCCTGTTGATGATCAATACGCTCAAGATGTCGCAATCGGTGGACGTCATTTTCCGCATCAAATAAGGAGTTTTGCCGATGTTCGACTGGCACGCCATACCCTACCCGGTGCGCAGCGCATTCGCCCACGGCGTGGCCAACGTCAGACACACCGCCTGGTATTACCTGATGGTGGTGGCGGTGTTCTTCGCCGCGTGGCTGTGGTGGCGGCTGCGGCCGGGCCGCGCGCGGCTGCAGGCCAAGCCGGCCGGCGCCCCCCAGATCCGGCGCGAAATGCTCACCACGGTGGGTAGCATCGTGATCATCGCCAACCTGACGCCGCTGCTGTTCTTCTTCGGCTTCGGCCGCTACACGCACTTCTACCGCAGCGTCGAGGAACACGGCTGGCCGTATTTTTTCTTCAGCATCGTGCTGATGATGGTGGTGCAGGACACCTATTTTTACTGGACACACCGGCTGATGCACCACCGCCGGCTGTTTCGCTGGTTCCACCGCACCCATCACCGGTCGACCAATCCGAATCCCTGGACGACTTATTCGGTGGCGCCGCTCGAGGCGCTGGTCGACAGCTTCGGCGGCATGGCGATCCTGATGCTGGTGCCGGCTTGCGGCCTGGCGCTGTTCACCTTCACCTGGATCAATACGGCCTACGCGGTGTACACCCACCTCGGCTACGAACTGTACCCGCGCGCCTTCGGCACGCATTGGTTCGGCCGCTGGATCAACACCTCGGTGGCGCACAACACCCATCACGCCAAGGCGCGCTACAACTACAGCTGGTATTTCCTGTTCTGGGACCGTGCGATGGGTACGCTCGATCCGCATTACGACGAGCGTTTTCGCCAGCGGCGCGCAACCGGGCAGGGCGCCGCGCCGCTGCCGTCATTTCTCGTTCTTCCAGATGCCGCGCACGTTCATGGCACACAGACCGACCTGCAGGGCGATCAGCGCCCAGGCGCCGTCCTTCCAGCCCCACGCCACCCACAGCAGGTTGCTTAATATGAAGGCCGAAAAACCGAGCACGCGCCGGTCGGTGCGCTTTGATCCGAGCAGATAGGCCGCGTACAAGGTGACCGCCATCGCCGGCCATTGCAGATAGTCGATCCAGTCGGGCATCGGACCGAGCCTCTCAGGCCGCCGATTTGCGGCGTGCCGGCGCCTTGGCCGGTGCCGCCGCTTTGGCCGGCGCGGCCGCCGTTTTTTTCGGCCTGGCCGATGCCGCCACCCGTTCGGTGCTGCCGGCGGCCGCCTTCTTCGGCCTGGCCGCCGGCGCCGCTTGCTCATCGTTCGCCGCGGCCGGCGTGCGCGCCTTGCGCGGCGGCGGCGGCTCGTCGTCCTCTTCGTCCGCCGCCGGTTTGCCCGGCTTCTTGCCGATACTTTGCTGCAGCAGCGCCACCAGGTCGACGACGTTGCTCGACGCCGGCCGCGCCGCTTCCTTGCCCGGCATCGTGATGACCTTGGTTTCCTTCGCCTGCACCTTCTTCTCGACCAGCGCCAGGATGTCTTCGCGATACGTGTCGTGATACTGCTCGGGCTTCCACGGCTCGCTCATGCCCTCGACCAGCGCCATCGCCATCTTCAGCTCCTTGTCCGACACGGCGGCGCTCTTGGCATCGTTGGCCGGGATTTTCAGTTCGTCGGTCGCGCGGATTTCGTCGGCGAAGCGCAGCGTGTTGAGCACGATGGTGTCGCCCACGCACACCAGCGCGGCCAGGTGCTGCTTGACGCGGATCACCACCGTCGCGATGCCGATCTTGCCGGCCGAGCGCAACGTCTCGCGCAGCAGCGCGTAGACCTTGTCGCCGCCCTTGCCGGGCGCGAGGTAGTAGGGCTGTTCGTAGTACAGCAGCGGCACGTCGGCGGCGTCGACGAAGGCGAGGATGTCGATGGTGCCGGTGGCCTCGGGATTGGCGCGCCGCAGGTCTTCCTCCGACAGCACGACGTATTCGCCGTCGGTGTGTTCATAGCCCTTGACGATATCGTCCCAGGTCACTTCCTTGTCGTTGTTCTTGTTGTAGCGCTTGAAGCCGACGGGCGAAAAATCGCGCCGGTCGAGCATGGTCAGGTCGAGCGAGTGCTCGCGCACCGCCGGGTACATCTCGACCGGGATGTGCACCAGCCCGAAACTGATCGCTCCCTTCCACAAACTGCGTGCCATGGCGCTTCCCTTTCGTCTATTCCCCGATGCTGCCGGTGATCGGCAACACGATGCCGGTGATGTAGCTCGAACAGACCGACGCCGCCAGGAACACGTAGGCCGGCGAGATTTCTTCCGGCTGGGCCGGCCGGCGGTACGCAGTGTCGGCGCCGAACTTGGCGATCTGCTCGGGCGACTGGTCGGCCGGATTGAGCGGCGTCCAGACCGGCCCTGGCGCGACCGCGTTGACGCGGATGCCCTGGTCGAGCAGGTTGGCCGCCAGCGACATCGTGAAGGCGTGGATCGCGCCCTTGGTGGTCGAATAGTCGAGCAGGTGCTTGCTGCCCTCCAGTCCCGTCACCGAGCCGGTGTTGATGATCGCCGCGCCGCGCCGCAGATGCGGCAGCGCCGCCTTCGCCATGTGGAAGTAGCCATACACGTTGGTGCGCATGGTTTCGTCGAAGCGTTCCTCGGTCAGGTCGAGCAGCGATCCGGCGTGTTCCTGGAAGGCCGCGTTGTTGACCAGGACGTCGAGCCGGCCCCACTGCGCCACTACCTTGTCGACCGCCACCTGGCAGAACGCCATGTCCTTGACGTCGCCCGATACCGTCAGGCAGCGCCGGCCTTCGGCTTCGATACAGCGCTGGGTTTCGGCGGCGTCGTCGTGTTCGTTCAGGTAGAAGAGCGCCACGTCGGCGCCTTCGCGCGCGAACAGCACGGCGACCGCGCGGCCGATGCCGGAATCGCCGCCGGTGACGATCGCCACCTGGCCCTGCAGCTTGGCGCTGCCCTGGTATTGCTCGGCCATGAAGCGCGGCTTGAGCTCCATGTCGGCCTCGTGGCCCGGTTTGCTCAGATGCTGCGCCGGCAGCGGCGGGCCGGGCTGCCTGGCTAACCCGGTCTGGACCGCTTCCTTGCCTGGTGCGCGCGGCGGCTGGTCCGCGTCGTGCTGGTCCTGCCTGCTCTGGATGGCTCGCTGCTTCGCTGCCACGTCGTCCTGCGTCGTCATGATCAATCCTTTGCGTTTCAATCCTTGGCGTTGTCACTTTCAGTATCTGGCGG
>JARXKM010000213.1 GCA_030272785.1 Pseudomonadota bacterium | reverse complement strand
GTCGAGCTTTTCCAGTTCGCGCAGGTTGAGCATGACCCGGTTCTGCGCCCCCAGGTCGACCGCGGTGGTGCGATGGAACAGGAAACCGAGCAGCAGCGCCAGCACCACCAGCAACAGGGCGACGGTGATGCGACGACGTGGACTATTCATCGGACAGCTCCGGCCGGGTGGAAGGTTGCGCGAAAAGCATCGTCGCGCAAGGCATGGCGCGCGCCACCGCATCGGCGGATGGCCGCGTACCGACAATAGCAGGTATCGCGCGGCGCGGCGTTTCCGCTTACGTGTGCTTACGAGTTCATGCGTCGGCCTCGCGCAGCAGCGCCTTGACCGCGCTCACGCGCGCCGCGTGGACGGCGTCGCGGATGCGCGCCGGCGCGTCGGCATGGCGCTGCGCCACCGCGCCGGCATCGACGCCGCGCGCCGCCGCCAGCGCCGCCAGCAGGTATGGGCCCTGCGGATACGGCCGGCGGCGAAAATCGTCGGCGGGCGCGCCGCGGCCGCGGAAATCGCATTCGCACGCCAGCAGCATCTGGGCGAAGCGCTGCGGCTTGCGCAGGCCGTCGCAGCGCTCGAACAGGGTGACGAGGGTGTTGGCGCGCAGGATCTGCGCGCGGCTGACGTTGCCGTGTTCGCGCGCCGTCATCAGCGCCAGTTCGCGGCACTCGTTGGGCACCTTCAGGCGCTTGCACAGCGCCTCGATGAGCGCGGCGCCGAGGCCTTCGTGGCCATGATGGCTGGGCCACGCGGCCGGCGGCGTGGCCGCCTTGCCGAGGTCGTGCATCAGCGCGGCGAAGCGCACCGGCAGCGCGAAGCCGCGTTCGGCGGCGTAGTCGATGACCAGCATCATGTGCACGCCAGTGTCGATCTCGGGATGATGCAAGGGCGGCTGCGGCACGCCCCACAGCGCGTCGAGCTCGGGCATGATGCGCGCCAGCGCGCCGCAGTCGCGCAGCACCGCCAGCATGCGCGACGGCGTCGCCTCCATCAGGCCGCGGGCGATTTCCTGCCACACCCGCTCCGGCACCAGCGCGTCGACTTCGCCCTGCTCGACCATCTGGCGCATCAGCGCCAGCGTTGCGGGGGCGACGGTGAAATCGGCGAAGCGCGCCGCGAAGCGCGCCAGCCGCAGGATGCGCACCGGGTCTTCGGCGAAGGCATCCGAGACATGGCGGAACACGCGCGCGGCGATGTCGGCCTGGCCGCCGAACGGGTCGGTCAGGCTGCCGTCGGCGGCGCGCGCGATGGCATTGATGGTCAGGTCGCGCCGCACCAGGTCCTGTTCGAGCGTGACGTCGGGCGCGGCGTGGAACACGAAGCCGTGATAGCCCGGCGCGGTCTTGCGTTCGGTGCGGGCGAGCGCGTATTCCTCGTGCGTGTCGGGGTGCAGGAACACCGGGAAGTCCTTGCCGACCGGGCGAAAGCCCTGCGCCAGCATCTGCCCGGGGGTGGCGCCGACCACCACCCAGTCGCGATCCTTGACCGGCAGGCCAAGCAACTCGTCGCGCAGCGCGCCGCCCACCACGAAAGTCTGCATGCGGCGGCCCTTACAGCGGCAGGTCGTCTTCGTGCTTGTCGGCGCGCTCGGTTTCGGCGAGCGCCTCGCGCACCCAGCGCGCCACCGCCGGATGGGCCTCGACCCGCTCGCAATAGGCCTGCAGCGCCGGCGCCAGCGACACGCCGTAGGTCTTGAAGCGCATCACCACCGGCGCGTAGAAGGCGTCGGCGATCGAGAAGTCGCCGAACAGGAACTGGTGGTGGCCGAAGCGCGACAGGCATTCCTCCCAGATCTCGCAGACGCGGCCGATGTCGCCCTGCGCTTCGGCGGTGCGGCCGCGCCCCGGCAGGCTGGCGCGGATGTTCATCGACATGGCGCTGCGCAGGCCGCCGAAGCCGGCGTGCATCTCGGCGGTGATCGAGCGCGCGGTGGCGCGCGCGGCGACGTCCTGCGGCCACAGGTGCAGGTCGGGGAACTGCTCGGCGGCGTATTCGCAGATCGCCAGGCTGTCCCAGATGGTCATCTCGCCAGCCACCAGCACCGGCACCCGGCCGGCGCCGGAATAGGCGGCGATGCGATTGGACGTGTCGGGCATGTCGAGCAGCACCCGCACTTCCTGGAACGGGATGCCGAACGCGGTCAGCGCCACCCACGGGCGCATCGACCAGGACGAATAGTTCTTGTTGCCGATGACCAAGGTCAGGCCGGGCTTGCGGGCGTCGTTCAAGGTTTGCGACAGGGTCGGGTCAAGTTCGGTGGTCTGCATGGGCACTCGTGATTAATGAAGGTTAGCGTCAGGGAGGTTAGCGTCCGGCGCGGGCGCGGAAATCGTCAAGGCGCTCGTGCGGCGACAGATAGCCGGGCGCCACCGCCTCAAGCGCTGTCAGCTTGATTCCCAGGGTCGCCGCTGTCAAGGCCTGGATGGCCGGGTCGAGCACGTTGTCGCACTTCATCGAGTCGAGGTTGTCGCGACTCATCAACGGGGTACCCGGCAGCAGTTCGAACAGCAGCGCCTGCAGCCGGCCGAGCGCGGCCGGCAGTTCGATGACCGGGCGCCGGTGGTGCGACCAGTGGCCGGCCAGGCGCACCAGTTCGGCCAGGGTGTAGATGGCCGGCCCGCCCAGCGCGTACACCTGGTGGCGCGTTTTCGGGTCGCGCAGCGCGTGGACGAAGGCGCGCGCGACATCGCCCACGTAGATCGGCTGGAATTCGGCGCCGGCGCAGGCCAGCGGCACCACCGGCAGCCACTTCTGCATGGCGGCGAACAGGTTGAGGAAATGGTCGTCCGGCCCGAACACCACCGACGGCCGGAAGATGGTGGCGGCGACCGAGTCCTCGGAGCGCGCGGCGATTTCGCCGTCGGCCTTGGAGCGCTGGTACATCGACGGGCCGTCGCGGTCGGCGCCGAGGGCGCTCATGTGCAGGTAGCGCGGCACGCCGGCGGCGGCGCAGGCGGCGACGATGCGGCGCGGCAGCTCGACGTGGGCCTGGCGGAACTGCGGGCCGTACGGCGCGCCGCGGCGCGAGTGCAGCACGCCGACCAGGTTGATGGCGGCGTCGGCGCCGTCGAGCAGCGCGGCCAGCGCGGCCGGGGCGGCGCGGTTGATGTCGAGCTCGACCACTTCGACGGTCGGCAGGAAGATCAGGTGGCGGGCGTGTTCGGCGCGCCGGGTCGGCACCCGCACGCGCACGCCCTGCTCGACCAGCTGGGCCACCACGGCGCTGCCGATGAAGCCGGAACCGCCGAACACTACTACTGTCATTTGTCGCATGGAGTCCTTGTGAAGTCGCCGCCCGGGGCAGCAGTGAAGGGGCAGGTCAAGGGAGCAAATTGGCCGCGCGCGCGCCGGCCGGGCTGACGGTGCCGAGGCGCGCCTTGAGCGACTGCGGCTTGTTGTCGAACAGGGCGGCATAATTGGTGGCGTTGGCGAGCACGTTCTTGACGTAGGCGCGGGTCTCCGGATACGGGATCGACTCGGCGAAAATCGCCCCCTCCATCGGCCCGCTGAGGGTGGCGCGCCAGTTGCGCGCGCGGCCCGGGCCGGCGTTGTAGGCGGCGCTGGCGAGCGGCTGCGAGCCGTCCGAATTGGCCAGCACCATGTTCATGTAGTTGGCGCCGAGCAGGATGTTGGTGCGCAGGTCGTTGAGCATGGTGTGGACGAAATCGGTCAGGCCGATTTTTTTCGCCACGTACTGCCCGGTCGACGGCATCACCTGCATCAGGCCGGAGGCGCCGACGCCGGAGCGCGCGTCGGTGATGAAGCGCGACTCCTGGCGGATCAGGCCATACACCCAGGCGCGGTCGAGGCCCAGGCTCTGGGTGGTCGGCTGCAGGATGTCGTTGTGCGGCGCCGGGAAGCGCTGGGTGTAGTCGAACTCGGTGCGGGTGCGCTCGGAGGTGTTGACCATGCGGTCGAGGATCTCGTTCTGGCGCGCGAATTCGGCCGCCGCCAGCAGTTCGCGTTCGGTCAGCTTGCGCAGTTCCCAGTTCCATTCGCGGGTGCCTTCGAAGCGCAAGCGCAGGCTGAAGAACTTGAGCGCGCGGCGCAGGCCCGGATTGGCCGCCATCGGCGCGATCTCGGCCGGCGCGAGCGCGCGGCCGGGCGGCGGGATCGATACCTGCTGGCCCATTTCCTCCATCGCCAGCTGGCCGTAAAAGCTGTTCTGGTCGGCGATGCGGGCGAACAGCGGGTGCGCCGCTTGCTCGCCGGCGGCGCCGTCCTGCGCCAGCGCGCGGCCCAGCCAGTAGGTCCAGGCCGGGTCGCTGCGCAGCTGCGCCGGCATCGCCTCGATGGTCGCCCGGACCATCTTCCAGTCGCCCTGGCGCAGCGCGATGCGGGTCTTCCATTGCAACTGGTCCTGCGACAGCGGCGCGCCGGCGCAGCGCTGCCAGGCGGGATAGGCGTCGGGCGAGAGCGTCATCGAGGCGGCCAGCGCGATGTTGGCCCAGCCGGTGGCCAGTTCCTGGGCGCTCAGTTTGGCGGCGTTCTTTTGCAGCGCGATGGTGGCCAGGTTCAGGCTGGTGCGCGCCATGCGGCCGATCGCCACCAGATAGATTTCGTGCTCGACGCGGTCGCTGCCAATGCCGCGCGCCATCGCCAGCGCCGGCAGGTCGACCGCCTGCACGACGCGTGTTTCGGTGGCGCCGAGCAGCGCCGCGGTGCGGCGCGCCGGGCCGGTGGCATGCTGTTCGCCGGCCAGCCGCAGTTGCGCGAGCAGGTCGTTGGTGTCGAACTGGCCGGCCTGCGCCAGGGTGGCGACCAGCGCGGCGCAGGCGTCGCCGTAGCCGGGCGGGCTGACCAGCAGCGCGCGCGCGTCGGCGGCGACTTTTTCACCCTTGACGGCGCGCGAAAGCAGCGAGTAGCACTTGACCTGGGTGTCGTCGTTAAGCACGAACAGCGGATATTGCTGGTCGAACGTGACCCAGTCGCGCGTGCGGCCCAGTTCGAGCAGCCAGTCGTTGCGCAGACGGTCGGCGATCGCGCTGCCTTGGTAGCGCGCGAGGAAGGCGCGGATTTCGTCGGCCGAGGCCTCGCGCAGGCGCGGTTTGAGCCGATAATAGTCGACATATGAAGGAATCGCGTAGTTGGGCAGGCGGGCGGCGTAGGCGGCGGCGTTGACGGCGTCGTCCTGGCGTGCCGCTTCGCGCAGCAGCAGGAAGATGTCGTCGTCGGCGCGGGTGTCAACGGGGGCGGCGGGCGCGGCCGGCGCGACAGGAGTGTCGGGGACTGCGGCATCGGCAATCACCGACAGTGTGCAGGCACCCGCGAGTACAACGACGGCCAATAATTTCGACGAAAACATGAATCTTCAACTCTCTTTTTACCTACGTTCGCGCCCATGACCGGCCACCCTAGAATACCATGCGCGCCCCCTGTCCCACCAGCGTCGGACGCAAGCGAAACGGCGGCCGGCAAGGCGGCGCTGCGCGGCGCGCTGGCAGCGCGGCGCGGCGCCATCGAGCCGGTGCAGAAGGCCGCCTGGGACGCCGCCATCGGCGCGCGGCTGCTGGCCTGGTGGCGCGCGCAGCCGGTGGCCGCGCTGGGCGTGTACTGGCCGCTGCGCGGCGAAGCGGACTTGTCGGTAGCGTACTATGAACTGGCGCGGGCGGGCGTTCGGCTGGCCCTGCCGGTGGTGCTGGCGCGCGACGCGGCGCTCGGCTTCGCCGACTGGCGGCCGGGCGAGCCGATGCACAAGGATGCGATGGGGGTGGCAGTGCCGGCCGACCTGCGGATGGTGGCGACGCCGCCGGCGCTGCTGGTGCCGTGCCTCGGCTTCAACGCGCAGGGCTACCGGCTCGGCTACGGCGGCGGCTACTACGACCGCACGCTGGCGGTGCCGCCGCGCCCGCGCACGGTCGGCATCGCCTACGCCTGCCTGGCGGCGCAGTTTCCCAGCGCGCCGCATGACGTCGCGCTGGACCGCATCATCACCGAGCGGGGTTAAGAGTATAGCGGCGGGCATTCCCAGGGAACCGGTCGCATTCCCGCATGGACAAGTTCGGCAACTATCGGGAAAAATACAACTTGTATAGTCAAGTTTATTGAATCGCAATATACTCAATTTGACCACCATATAGTCTAGGCCCATTGCAGCTTTGCTGCCCGCATTTGCATGCTACCGGGAACCAGACTGATGATGAATCGCCGCCCCTCTCTCGCGCGACTGTTTGCTGTCGCACTCGCCACCATTCTTCTCGCCATGGCGCATTGCGCACAGGCGCAGCAGACAATGCCCGAAGGATCGCTGGGGTGGTGGTACTACACGAACATCAATAGCGATGGCGGCCGCGCGGCAGATCCGATCACCGCGTGCAAGAAGACCGCTGCGAATCACATGGGAACACCCCTGTTGGCGATGCGCCCCATGGGTAGTAACGGCGCGATGATGGGCTGCAAATACGCACACTTCATAGGCTCGCCAAACGATGGATTATGGTACGGAGCCACGGTTTTAGATTGCAAGCCTGGCTATCATCCCAGGGCACCCGGTCTGTGTGTAAGGCATGATGAAGCGCCACCGCCACCACCGCCTGGTGGCTGTGGCAGTGGAGGCGGTGGCGGTGGCGGTGGCGGTGGCGGTCCTGGCGCGGCGGCCGGGAACCCTGTGCAAATCGCCAGCGGCGCCAAGGTGCAGACCGAAACTGATTTGGTCGCCGGGCAGTGGGATGCGCTACGGGTGGATCGCACCTACCGCAGCTTGCGCCTGAGTGGGAACGGACAGTCAGCAGGCGTCGCCTGGTCGTTTTCATTCGACCGGGATTTTACGAGCAACAGCGCGAGCCTGCCTTCGATCAGCGGCAGTTTAGGCGATGGCAGCGCGTTCGCTTTTGACCTGAACTCCGACGGGACATCGCGTTCTCGCTACGACAGAGTCCTGTCGTTAAAAGCATTGAGTGGCAAGTACGATGACTTCTTGCTGACAACTTCGGACGGCCGGATCGAACGCTACAAGAAAATCAACGCCGTTTTCAAAATGGTCAGTGTGCACTCCGCCGATGGCCACTCCGCATCATATTCCTACGATGCCGAGAACCACCTCGTACTTATCGCAGACAGCAGCGGCCGCACCGTAAAAATTACCTGGCACGGCGGCGAAGTCGATTCCATCGAGGGCCCAAACGGCGGCGTCCGTTACGAGTACCAGCAGGCGCCGGTTGACGGGCAGGCAGCCATCGAGGGTATGGCAAGGCTCGAGGCGGTCCATTTTTACAATCACGATGGCGCAGTGACCGCATCGCGGCGCTACCACTACGAACACGAAGGCAATCGCTACCTGCTGACCGGCATCACGGACGAAAATGGCGCGCGCTTCGCCACCTACGTCTACAACGGCTTTGGATCCGTGGTGCTGTCCGAACATGCCGGTGGCGCGCAGCGCTACACGTTCGACTATTCGGATGAATCGGCGCGCCGCATCACCGATCCGCTCGGTACCGAACGAATTCTCAAAGTCAGCTACTTCTACGATACCCTCGGACGCATCACCGGCGAAAGCCAACCGGCCGGTGCCGGATGCAGCGCCGGCGCGAGCGCGCGCACGTATGCCGACGGCGGCGATTTGGCGAGCAGTACCGATTTCAATGGCCAGAAGACCTGCTTCGCCAGAGACGCGCTGCGCGGGCTGGAAACGCGGCGCATTGCCGGCCTGCCCGCCAGCATGAGCTGCCCTGCCGGCGCCGGCGACATGTCGTCGAAATCAGCCCGGGCGATCAGCACGCAATGGCATCCCGACTGGGCCATGAAGAGCGCGGTCGCCGAAGCGAACCGCATCACGACCTACGTCTACAACGGCGAACCCGGCGCCGACGGTCAGCTCGCGCATTGCGCAGGCGATGCCACGCTGCCGAACGGCAAGCCGATCGCGGTCATGTGCAGCATGAGTATCCAGGCCACCACGGACAACAACGGCGCGCTCGGCTTCGCGGCAAGCAAGGCCGGTGCCGCGCGCACCTGGCAATACACCTACAACGGCACCGGCCAACTGCTCACGAGAACCGGCCCCGCCGATGCAAGCGGCAATATCGATGTGATTCGCCTTGGCTACTACGCGGACACCAACGCCAGCCATGCCGTCGGCGACCTCGCCAGCGCCACCAACGGCGCCGGCGAAGCGACGCAGTTTCTCGCATACAGCGAGGACGGCCTGGCGACCAAAATCAGGCAAGCCAATGGCCAGACCTTCAAGCTCGAATACGGGCCGCGCCAGCGCATAGCCGCAAGTTCGGTTGAGGATGGCAACGGGGTCGCGGAGCGCACGCAGTATCGCTACGATGACGTGGGGCAGTTGCTCGACGTGGTCGCGCCGGACGGCTCGTCGGTCAGTTACACCTATGATGCGGCGCACCGCATGACCGACCTGCGCGATGGCATCGGCAATACCGTTCACTTCACGCTCGACAACATGG
>JARXKM010000212.1 GCA_030272785.1 Pseudomonadota bacterium | reverse complement strand
CACGGTCTGTTCCGGGTCGAGCTGCGGCTCCTGCGGCAGGTAGCCGATGTTCAGGCCTGGCATCGGCACGGCTTCGCCCTGGATATCGGTATCGATGCCGGCCATTATTTTCAGCAAGGTCGACTTGCCGGAGCCGTTCAGGCCCAGCACGCCGATTTTCGCGCCCGGGAAAAACGACAGCGAAATGTCTTTCAGGATCTGACGTTTGGGCGGGACGATTTTGCCCACGCGGTTCATGGTATAGACGTAATTGGCCATTGAAGGGATCTCGAGCAGTGACGGAAGGTGCACAGCATACGATAAAAGCGCGCCAAACAGAACCACGGTCCACCAAAACCGGGACAGACCCGGTTTTCAAAAAATTCGATGAGCCCTGGCGACGGCCCGAAAACCGGGTCAGACCCGTTTTTCGTCTGGTGCGGAGGCGGATTTTTCGGCATTTAAACGGGTCTGTCCCGGTTTTAGCGGCGGTTGCGCCACAGCCCTTCGGCGGCGTACAGCGCCAGCGCGCTCCAGATCAGTGCGAAGCCGACCGCGCGCGCGGCCGTGAAGGCTTCGTGGAACAGCCACACGCCGAGCAAAAACTGGATCGTCGGCGAGATGTATTGCAGCAGACCGAGCACCGACAGCGGGATCTTGCGCGCGCCCGAGGCGAACAGCAGCAGCGGGATCGCGGTGATCGGACCGGCCGCCACCAGCAGCGCGCGGGTCTGGACACCGCTGTTGGCGAAGCTGTTCTCGCCATGCAGGCTGAGCCAGATGACGTAGCCCAGCGCCAGCGGAAACAGCACCATCGTCTCGAATGACAGCCCCTCGAGCGCGCCCAGCTTGGCGGTCTTGCGCATCAGCCCGTAGGCGCCAAAGGTGCTCGCCAGGATCAGCGCGATCCACGGCACCGTGCCGGCCTGCCACGTCAGCCACGCCACGCCGAGCGCGGCGATGCCGATCGCCGCCCACTGGCCGGCACGCAGCCGTTCCTTGAGCAGCAAATAGCCGAACATGATGTTGACCAGCGGATTGATGAAGTAGCCCAGGCTCGCTTCGATCACGTGGCCGTTGTTGACGGCCCAGATGTAGACCAGCCAGTTGGCGCTGAGCAGCACGGCGCTGGCGACGAAGCTGGCGATCACGCGCGGCTGCCGCAGCACCGCCGGCAGCCACGCCCACTGGCGCCGCACGGTCAGCACGATGGCCAGAAACAGCAGCGACCAGAGCACGCGATGGGCCAGGATCTGGCCCGGCGGCACCGCATTGAGCGCATGGAAATACAGCGGGAACAGCCCCCAGCACAGGAACGCCAGGGTTGCATTGGTGATGCCGGTGCGCATGGGCGACAGTCGAAATTGCTAAGCGGACATTATCCTCCAATTGCCGCCGCGCCGCTGGCCGCCCCTCGATAGCCGCCCCTCGCTAGCCGCCCTTATTTGCCGACCGCGAACAGCACCGCGTTGTTGATCGCATACACCAGCCCGTCGGCGCCCACCGCGGTCGGCGTGTACGATTCGCCCAGGCCGCTGGTGAGCTTGATCTTCTGGCTCAGCGTGTTGGTGGTCAGGTCCCAGCGGTACAGGTAACCGTCCTCGCTGTTGACCAGGATCGACTTGCTGAACGGGTCGACCGCCGCGGTGTTGATGCACCACTCGGTGACCCCGCCCGGAAAGCTCGGGTCCGGCGTCGGTCCGAGGATGGTCAGCACTTCCTTCATCACCTGCTGACCGCTCGAGATCGTGTCGGCCTGGCTGCCGCTCGGATCGAGCACGGCGACCCGGTTCTTCGAGTCGCCGGTGCCGGAGCGGCCGTAGTTGTTGTATTTCGTCATCAACAGGTAGGTCGAGCCGCCGGTGTAGCCCGGCACCATCGCCGCCGGCACCACCGAGGCGGTATCGTCCCAGCCGAACGAGCCGGGGGTTTTCGACTGCGCCAGGGTGGCGTCGAAATGCAGCAGCCAGCCGCGCGAGTTGTGCACCCCCTGCACCGTTTCGAGCACGCCGAAGAAGACGTCGCCGTCCGGCCCCACGGTGGGCGAGGCGGTGCTGTCCTCGCTCACGCGCGCCGCCTGCCGGCTGACCGGGTCGATCAGGCTGGTCTTGCTCTTCAGCGCCAGCGTGCTGCTGTCGAGCGCCAGCAGGCGGCCTTCGATGCCGCTGCCCTTGACCACCACGTAGACGGTCTTCTGGTCGGTCGACACGGCCGGCGCGGCGCCCGTCGCCGGCTTGAGCATGGCCGGGTCGGCCGCCACCGCCGCCGCGCTCACCCAGCTGCCGACGCCGTCGGCGCCGACGCGCGCGAAGCCGCTGACCAGCCCGGCCGGATTGGTGCCGGTGGCGACGAAGCCGAAGAACAAGTTGCCGGCGTTGTCGGCAGTGATCGGCGTGTTGATGAACACCGTCGTATCGAACGCGGCCTGGGCGGCGGTGTAGGCCGCCTTGCCGTAGAACACGAAGTTGCCGGTGTCGGCGGTGGTCGAGTCGGCGTCGTCGCGGTAGTAGACCTTGCCGCCGGCGCCCGGCATCACCACCCGGTTGGCTTTGGTCAGGGTGACGTTGTAGGTCGGCGTCCAGTTGTGTGCCGGCAGTACGTAGTCGCTGTCGAAGCTCCACGCCAGCGCGCCGTTGCCGCCAATGCGCGCCTCGACCCGGAACACGTCGGCCGCCGCCCGCTTGACCGGAATGACCACCGTGTTCTTCGAGGTGATCACCGGCGAGCCGTAGTGCACCAGCAGGTAGCCTTTCACGCTGTACTGCGGCGCCACGTCGACCGGCGCCTGCCACACGATGCGGTTCAGCGCCTGCGTCTGGATGGCGGCGATCGCCGAGTGCTGGGCGTCGCCGCCGTAGCTGAGCCAGGCGGGACCGTTCACGGCCGGCACCGGCAGCGGCACCGGGGTCGGCAGCGGCGACGGCGCCGCCGCGTAGTCGCCGCCGCCGCCGCTGCAGGCGACGATCGAGGCGCCCGCCATCAACGCCAGCGCCGCTGCCGTGGCCAGGCGCGCCTTGGTGCTTGTCATGAACTGATGCATCGAATGCTCCGGATGAAATGGTGATGAAATGGTGGTGGCGCGCCGCGCGCGCGTAATGCCGAGCAGCGACGCAAGGTTGCGCCTATCCGGGAAAAATTTCAAGCCCGCTGCATTGCTGGGCTGCACTGGGCTACCTGCGCTACACTAGTGCGTGTCCACCATCTGCTGCCCATGAGAAAAGTCATCCCGCACTGCCGCCGCCTGCTGGCTGGCGTGCTGGTATTGGTGGCCGGCGCCGCCCCTGCCGCCGCCCCGCGCACCCCGTATCCGATCCTGTTCGTCACCCAGGTGCCGCTGCACAGCGATGTGGCGGCGCGCCTGTCGGCCTTCGGCAACCACCTGGGCGGCATCGAGCAGGCGCCGCGCGGCGGCGACCTGATGCTGCGCTACCCGGACGGCACGCTGCGCAACCTGACCCGCGAAGCCGGCTTCGGTAATGCCGGCGCGCAGGGCGCACACGCCATCGCGGTGCGCGAGCCGGCGGTGCACCGCAGCGGCGCCAGGGCGTTGTTCAGCATGCTGGTCGGCGCCCCCACTGCCGCCGCCGCCGCCGAGGCCACGCCGGCGCCAGTCTGGCAGCTGTACGAGGTGCGCGGCCTGGCCAGGGGCGCGCGCGCCACCATCGTCAAGGTGGCCGGCCAGCCGGGCGGCTACAACAACATCGCCCCGCTGTACGGCAGCGACGACGCGCTGCTGTTTACCTCCGACCGCCCGCGCAACGGCGCCGCCCACCTGTATCCGCAGCTCGACGAGTACGAGGCCGCGCCCACCGTCACCGGCATCTGGCGGCTCGATCCGGCCAGCGGCGCGTTGACCATCCTCAATCACGCGCCGAGCGGTGCCTTTACCCCCATCCTCGACAGCTACGGGCGGGTGCTGTTTACCCGCTGGGACCACCAGCAGCAGGACCAGCTGGCCGAACGCGACCGCGACGCCGCCCACAACCACGTCGCGCTGCCGTTCCGCTCCTTCAATTTCGCCGGCGAGCAGGCGCGCGCGCCCGCGCTGGACTCGCGCGCCGAGCCGTTCCCCGAGTCGCGCAGCGGCAGCCGCGGACCGTATGGCGAAGTGAGCGCCTTCGCCACCAACTTCTTCACCATCTGGCAAATGAATCAGGACGGCAGCGGCGAGGAAACCTTGAACCACGTCGGCCAGCACGAGCTGGCGTTCGGCTTTCTCACGCCCAGCTTTCGCGACGATCCGGCGCTGTCGAACCACACCGTCGACAGCAACCATGCCAACCGGCTGGCGATCCGCCGCGAGGGCGGCCTGTTCCACCTGCGCGAGGATCCGCGCCAGCCCGGCCGCTACCTGGCCACCGTGGCGCGCGAGGCGGGCGCCTTCAGCACCGGTCCGCTGGTGAGCATCAACGGCGCGCCGGCCCTGAACGGCGACCAGATGCGGCTGACCGCGCTGACCGCCTTCGACGCCGGCGATGCGCCCGCCGGGGGCCGCTACCGCAATCCGCTGCCGCTGTCGGACGGCCGGCTGGTGGCCAGCCACACCAGCAGCGTGCGCGCGCCCGAACCGGGCGCCGCGCTGGCCGACCTGCGCCTGACGCTGCTGTCGCGCGCCGGCCCGCGCGGCCTGTACCGCGCCGGCGCGCCGCTCACCGCCGGCATCCGCGCGCAGGTGCGCTGGTGGACGCCGGCCGGCGCGCAGGCGTACGATGGCGCGCTGTGGGAACTCGACGCGGTCGAACTGCGTCCGCGCGCGGCGCCGCCGCGCCCGGCGGCCGTGCTGGAGGCGCCCGAGCGGGCGGTGCTGGCCGAACAGCAGGTCAGCGAGGCGGCGCTGCGCGCCTGGCTGGTGCGGCACGACTTGGCGCTGATCGTCACGCGCGACCAGACCAGCCGCGATCGGGCAGACTTGCAGCAACCATTTAATTTGCAGGTTCCCGGCGGCGTCAGGACGGTGTCGAAAACGATGTCCAGTGGCAAGGTCTACGACATCGCGCATTTCCAGATATTCCAGGCCGACCAGCTGCGCGCCTATCCGGGCCGGCCGGGCCGGCGCGTGATCGCCCAGCCGCTGCACGATGGCGGCGCTGCCAATCCGGCCAACCCGCAGGGGCCGGCCGGCAGCGTGCGCATCGCCGCCGACGGCTCGACGGCGGCGTTCGTGCCGGCGCGGCGCGCGCTGACCTGGCAAAGTACCGACCGCGCCGGCACGCCGGTGGTGCGCGAACGCAACTGGATCACCTTCCAGCCCGGCGAAATGCGCACCTGCGCGTCCTGCCACGGCACCAACACGGCCAATCAGGCCGGGCGGGCGGCGCCGGCCAACCGGCCGCAGGCGCTGCGCGAATTGCTGCGGTTTTGGAAAACTCTGCCACACTAAGCCACACTTAGCCACATGAAGCGACTATAAGAGGTGTTGTTTTGAAACGAATTCTGCTTGCAATTTTCATGGCCCTGACCTATTGTGCGATGCACCAAAACAACAATATGGTGCAATCTTGACCTCGCAGCACACCGAACATAAAAAGAGCAGCCTGGCCGCGCTGACGCTCGCCGCGGTCGGCATCGTCTACGGCGACATCGGCACCAGCCCGCTGTACACGCTCAAGACCATCTTCGACCCGGAACACGGGCTGGCGCTGAACACCTTCAACCTGCTCGGCGTGGTGTCGCTGATCTTCTGGGGCCTGACGATGATCGTCTCGCTCAAGTACGTCACCCTGATGCTGCGCGCCGATAACCGCGGCGAGGGCGGCATCATGGCGCTGATGGCGCTCACCCTCACTTCGGTCACCAGGTCGTCGCGCTGGTACGTGCCCTTGATGATGATCGGCGTGCTCGGCGCCACCATGTTCTACGGCGACAGCGTGATCACGCCGGCCATCTCGGTGCTCGGCGCGATCGAGGGCCTGGAGGTGGCCGCGCCCGGCCTGGCGCAGTATGTGGTGCCGCTGGCGGTGATCGTGCTCGTCGCCCTTTACGCGGTGCAAAAGCGCGGCACCGCCGGCATCGGCCGCTGGTTCGGCCCGATCATGGTGGTGTGGTTCGCCGCCATCGCCATCATGGGCGTGATCAACATCGTCAAGGCGCCGGTGATCCTGCAGGCGCTCAACCCATGGCATGCGTTCGCCTTCATGCTGCAGAACCGCTTCATCGCCTTCGTCGCGCTCGGCGCGGTGGTGCTGGCGTTCACCGGCGCCGAGGCGCTGTACGCCGACATGGGCCACTTCGGCAAGAAGCCGATCCGCGCGGCCTGGTTCCTGGTGGTGTTCCCGGCGCTGGCGCTGAACTACCTCGGCCAGGGCGGCCTGCTGATCACCCATCCCGAGGCGATCGCCAACCCGTTCTTCCAGCAGCTCGGCAGCTGGAGCGTCTACCCGCTGGTGATCCTGTCGACCATGGCCGCGGTGATCGCCTCGCAGGCGACCATTTCGGGCACCTTCTCGATGACCAAGCAGGCCATCGCGCTCGGCCTGCTGCCGCGCATGCGCGTGCTGCACACCTCGGCCAGCGAGATCGGCCAGATCTACATCCCGGCCGTCAACTGGCTGCAGCTGATGGTGGTACTGGCGGCGGTGATCGGCTTCGGCTCGTCCGACAAGCTGGCCGGCGCCTACGGCATCGCGGTCACCGCGACCATGCTGTGCACCACCATCCTGACGTTCTTCCTGACCCGCTACCGCTGGCACCTGCCGCTGGCGCTGTGCTTCGGCGCCACCGGCTTTTTCATCATCATGGACATCCTGCTGTTCTCGGCCAGCTCGCTCAAGCTGCTGCACGGCGGCTGGTTCCCGCTGCTGCTCGGCGCGGTCCTGTTTACCGTCATGCTGACCTGGAAGCGCGGGCGCGAACTGGTGTTCGAGAACCTGCAGAAACACGCCATCCCGCTCGACGACTTCCTCGCCTCGCTGTTCGTGGCGCCGCCGGCGCGCGTCTACGGCACCGCGATTTTCCTGCGCGGCGAAAGCGACGGCGTGCCGCACGCACTGCTGCACAACCTGTCGCACAACAAGGTGCTGCACGAGCGCGTGGTATTCCTGACGGTGCACATGCGCGAAGTGCCGTTCGTGCCGGTGACGGAACAGGTCAAGGTGGTCGAACTGGGCCACAACTGCTTCCAGCTCAATATCGACTACGGCTTCAAGGACGAACCGGACATCCCGAAAGTGCTGGCGCAGTGCCAGCACCACGGCCTGCCGTTCGAGATGATGGAGACGTCGTTCTTCATCGCCCGCCAGACCGTGATCTCGGCGCCGGGCGGCGGCATGGCGCCTTGGCGCGAGCACCTGTACGTGGCCATGTCGCGCAATGCGCGCGGCGCCGCCGACTACTACCAGATTCCGACCAACCGGGTCATCGAACTCGGTACGCAAGTCGAGATCTGATACAAACTAATACAACTTTGCGGCAGTTTGGCGGAGGAGGATATGTGACTTCCTCTGCTAAACTCTGCAGCACTTAACTTACCGTCAAGGACACCATGAAATTCAAGCTTCCCCTGATCGCCGCCTTCGTCGCCGTCCTCGGCCTGACCGCCTGCGGCGGCAGTTCGAGTGGCAGTACCGCCGCCGCCCCCACGGTGGCAGTGGCCGGTACCACCGCCAACGTGAAATACACCGGTTGGCTGTATAGCGCCACCGCCGTCAATAACAAGGGCACGCAATTCGACACCGGCCAGTTCGAATTCAAACTGGGCGCCGGTACCGTGATCGTCGGCTTCGATGCGGCCGTGACCGGAATGAAACCCGGCGAGAAAAAAACCGTGAAGATTCTCGCCGCTCAAGCTTATGGCGCCGCCGGCTCCGGCGCGGCGATCCCGCCCAATTCCGACCTGATGTTCGACATCGAACTGGTGTCGCTCAGGTAATTGCCGCACGTGCGGGGGTGGCGGTCTGCCGCTTCCCGCCTCCTGTCAGCGATCAGCGCTGTCAGCCACGCAGCACCTGCGCCGGCGCCAGCCGTGTCGCCAGCAGCAGATGGCGCGCGCTGGCCGCCAGCGCCACCGTCAGCGCCATCATCAATGCCAGCGCCAGCGGCCATGCGCCCATCGGCGCGCGCTCGGCAAACTGCGCCAGGTAGCGTGCGTTGAGCAGCGCCGCCAGCGGCGCGCCGACCAGCGCGCCGGCCGCCACCAGCATGCCGAATTCACGTCCCAGCAGCGTGGCGATGTCGCGCCGGCGGGCGCCGTGCAGCTTGCGAATGACGATCTCGCCGCTGCGCTGCTGCACGCTGCTCGCCGACAGCGCATAAATGCCGAACGCCGCGATGGCGATGGCGATCAGGCTCGCCGCCCCCAGCAGCTTGGACAGACGCAGTTCGTCGGCATAGTTCTCGGCGAAATAGCTGCGCACGCGCCGCAGCTGCATCGGCTGGTCGGGAAAGCGCTGCTGCCACAGCGGCGCCAGCTGCGCGCGCAATGCCTCGAAGCTGGCGCTAG
>JARXKM010000211.1:4500-8499 GCA_030272785.1 Pseudomonadota bacterium | reverse complement strand
GGTCAGGTCTGACAATCGGACATTTTTCTGGGGTCAGGTCTGACAATCGGACAAATTTCTGGGGTCAGGTCTGACATTCGGACATTCATCGCCTAAACCCAGCGGACTCATGCCTCAAATCGCGCGCTACTCTTTCGGGTGCTCATCTTTTGCTGGACGAGTTTGCCGTGAATTGTCCGATTGTCAGACCTGACCCCAAAATAATGTCCGATTGTCAGACCTGACCCCACCTAAATGTCCGATTGTCAGACCTGACCCCAGCGCGCTGACCTGACCCCAGCGCGCTGAACCGCCCTCGACGCGGAAAGCTATGCGTAGTGATAGTTTGCCGCCTCCACTTGCCCTAACTACACTGGATTGCCGTGTGCGTTCTCGGCCAATCTCGTTGAAGGAGCCACCATGAGTCTGTTCGTCCCCTTGTCGCTGCTGCAGCACGCCGGCGACAGTAAGACCGCGCTGCGCTTTGTGCTCGCCTCGCGTGATTGGCTCGAGCTGCAAATCGGCGTTCAGGCGCTGCTGGCGCTGCCCTCCGATCTCGGCGAATACGAGGAACGCTACGCCGACCCGGCCGCCGCGGCGCAGCGCCAGGATTGCTTCGGCGCCATGCACCAGCTGCAGCACACCGCCACCCGCTACGGCAGCCCGAAACGCCTGCGCGCTCGCATCTTGAACGATTCGCTGTTCCTGGCCTCGTCCGTGCGGCCGAAAAACGATGCGTTCGCCGCCACCGTGTGGGTGCTCGAACGCGCCCACCAGGATGCCTTCGCGCTCGCCGCCGCCTTCAACGGCATCGCCACCTCCGCCCGCCAGAGCGCGCCCGCCGAGACGGCAGCGGCCATCAGGGCGCTGTTCCTCGAACGCGGTCAGATCATCGACCGCATGCAGCAGACGGTCGATCTGGTCGATGCACTGATCGGCGAATTCCAGGCCATCGAGCACGCTCTCGACAAGGCCCGCACGGCGATCAAGCCCTTTACCGACCGCTCGTCGAGCACCCGCACCCTGCTCGACCGCGAGCTCGGCGCCCTGCTCGCGCCGCTCGTCGCACTCGAACGTGCCCGCGATGCCGCCTGCCAGAAATGGCTGGCCCTGGCGATGTCGGCCTGCTCGGTGCCGGCTACCATCGCCATCGTCGGCACCGGCGCCATGGTGGTGCGCTCGCTGCCCGTGGCGAACGCCAGCTTTTCCGCCGACGCGCCCGCCACCGGCGGCCACGCCGCTGCCGCCGCGGCATTGGGCATCGCCGCCGCCACAGCGCGCAGCGCCTACGCCGGCTTGGTCGCGGCGATGCAAACCGACTCCGAGTGCGCCGCAAGATTGGCCTGCTATCGCGCCGATCTGGGCGCGCTTGATCAACTGATGAAGTCCACGCTGCCATCCTCGAGCGCGGTGATCGGCCAACTGGTGCTGATCAAGAGCGCGTGGGCCGGGTCGGTGCGCGAGTTCTCCACCCGCGTCCATGGCCTGAACGCGGACAACCTGAGAAACGGGCCGTGGCTGAAGGCGCCGGAGATGGCCGCCTCGGCAGCCGGCTGGACCACGCTCGATGCCGCCCTCAAGGCCTTCGTGCTCGGCTCCTTCGTCGACGCCGACCTGATCGATTTCGGCAGCACCCTGCCGCACGACGATGCGACCTGGCAGAGCCATTTCGGCCTGCGCCACGCCGCCTGATTCGCGCCTGAAACCAATGACGGCGGAGCGGCCTTCGATTCAACGCGGGCCGCCCCCCCATCCATCGCGACGGCGCCGCCCGCGATCGCGTGCGCGTCCTGCCTGCAGCGGCAAGCGCACGCCGCCCGCCATGGACTCCCACGCCGCCGCACCGCCGCGCCGGCACCGCCACCGCGCAACGCGGCTACGGCTTCTTGCAGTCGCACACCTCGACGCCACGGTCGAACACGATGCGCCACCGGCCCGGCGCCTCTTGCCGCCAGATCGAACTGAAACGCGACATCAGCTTGCCGGCCGGGTCGTACACCGGCCCGCTGCTGATTGCCAGCGTGCCCGATGCCAGCACCTCGACTTCGTCAGGCTCCCACGAAAACGGCGCGGCCGGCTTGTCATAGAAGCGCTGCCACGCCGCCGCAACAGCCTGCTTGCCGTGCAGCGGCGCCGCGCCCATGAAAAACACCGCCTCGTCGGACAGAAACGCGCTGAACGCGGCGTGGTCGCGTGCCTTCATCGTCGCCGCGAAAGCGCGCTCGGTATCGGCCACCTGTCGCTTCAACTCGGCGTTGCCGGGCTGCGCCGCCGCGCTGTGGGCGGCCATCAGCGCCAGCGATCCGGCTGCCACTAATTGCTTCAATTGCTTCAATTGCTTCAATTGCATCATGATGCTCTCCGAAGGTGTGCCCACCGATTCTGCCACGGGATGGTACGAATGGCAACGCACGGCACTTGCACACGTTCCGAAAACGGAGTATAACTTATCCAAAACAGGAGTCATCATGAATCTCGCCTACGCCTACCCGAAAAGCCGCTTCGAACCCGCCGTGCTGGTCGACCTGAACGCCCGCGCCGAACGCGAGCGCCTCTCCAAATCCGCCCTGAAGGGCTTTTTCAAGCTTGCCGCGGCCTGGCAGTTGCGCGACGAGGACGCCCGCGAACTGCTCGGCGGCTTGTCCTCGTCCACCTTCTACGAATGGAAAAAGCATCCCGACCGGGTGCTCGATGTCGACCGCATCACGCGCATCTCCTACCTGCTCGGCATCTACAAGGCGCTGCACATCCTGTACGGCGACAAACTGGCCGACGAATGGGTCACCCTGCCGAACAAGAACCCGGTGTTCGCCGGCCGCACCCCACTGTCGCAAATGCTGGCCGGCGGCCTGCTGGCGATGCAGACCGTGCGCAAGCTGCTCGACGCGCGCCGCGGAGGCCTGTGAATTGGCCGCTGCACCGAAGCTGACCGCGCTGCGCCAGTTCGATAGCTGCCGCCTGATCCCGTCGCGCTTCGCCGACGTCGAAGACTCCGTGCTGGCCCCGCTGGCCGACCACGACGACATGCTGCGCGACCTGTTCGACCTCGATAACGCCACCAACGAGCGCCTGCGCGGCGAATATGGCGGCCTGTCCGGCATCGGTGTCGACGAACTGGTGTTCGGCGTGCCCAATTTCCGCATCATCAACGCCGCCTTCACCTACGCGCGCCCGGAAGGCAACCGCTTCAGCGACGCCGAGCGCGGCGCCTGGTACTGCGCCTTCGAGCCGGACACCGCGCTCGCCGAGATCATTTTCCACAAGACCGTCGAGTACCAGGAGATCGACCGCTTCAACGACAGCGTCACCTACCAGACCATGCTGGCCGATTTCACCAGCACCTTCCACGACCTGCGCGGCGCGCGCGGCTACGCCAGGGTGCTGGCACCGGACAGCTACATCGCTTCGCAGCAGCTGGCGGCCGAACTGCTCGAGGCCGGCTCGATGGGCATCATCTTCCCCAGCGTGCGGCGCGCCGGCGGCACCAACCTGGCCTGCTTTCGCCCGGCGCTGGTGGGCAATGTGCGCAAGGGCCGCGCCTATCGGTTAACATGGGCGGGTTCGCCGACTCCGCTCGTCGAGTCCATCTGACCTTTTACCTGTTGAACATGAAGACCAATCCCGATAACGATACCGAACTGCGCATCAAGATCAACCGCGAAACCGCGCGCCTGCCATGGGCCGAACTGGAACGCCACTTCGCCCAGGGCTCGGTGATTTTCGTCAGTCCCGAGCTCGACCTGGTCGACGTCGCGGTGCGCATTTCGCACGACGACAAGGACAGCATCGCGCGCTGGATGGCCGCCAGCCAGGTCGGCAAGGTCACCGACGAGCAGGCGCAGGCCTGGACCGACGGCGCCGCCGTGCTGTGGACCTCGGTGGTCAGCCCGTTCGTGCTGGTGCAGGCCGAAAAGGCCAGGCTGAACTGATCCGCCTCACCGCATCCGCAGCGCCAGCGCCAGCGCCAGCGCCAGCGCCAGCACCCTTGCAACATGCAGCGGTGCGGCGGCGCTGCCGTCG
>JARXKM010000211.1:1595-4400 GCA_030272785.1 Pseudomonadota bacterium | reverse complement strand
AAGACATGATCGCCGCGCTCGAGGCGCGCGACGGCGCACGCCTGGCGACGATCCTGCGTCAGCACTTGCTCGACAAGCGCGATTCGGTGCTGCTGACGCTGCGCGAAGGCGCCAACCAAGCCGCCGCCTGACCGACCGGCGTCCGCATACGGCGGCGCTACTACTGCGACAGGTCGACCGCGTACAGCGCATAGCCCTTGCCGCCGCCGTCATCGGCGCGCAGCAGCGTCACATTCTGCAAGCCCGCCGCGCGCGCCAGCCCGATCACATTCGGCGCCGAATGGAACACCACCGGTCCGGCCGTTTTCACCTTCGCAAACTGCCAGCTGCGCCGCGCCCCGTGCGCCGCCAAGGTCAGCTGTTTGGCCGCCTTGATATACGCGATCAGCACATCCCGATTGGCATCCGGCGAAGCGAGGATGGTCTTGCTGCCGTCCAGCCCTGGAAAGCCGCCGCCGCCGCTGGCCCGATAGTTGTTCGTCGCGACGATGAATTGCTGCGCCGGCTCGATCGCCTTGCCGCGGTACGCCAGCCTGCCGATCCGCTTGCCGGGCGGCTGCGTGATGTCGATCTCGTAGCTCACATCGCTTGACGTGATCGTATCGAAGTTATAGCTCGGGAACGACGGATTGACCAGTTCCTGCGCCGCCGCCTTGGCCGCGTCGATGGTGTTGAAGCGCCCCGCGCCGTGCTCGAGCCACGCTTTCAGGCCGGCGCCGTCGACCTTCACCGCATACAGTGTGTTGGGATACAAGTACAGGTCGGCCGCGTTGTTCAGCGCCAGGCTGCCGGCCGGCACATCGGTAAAATCGCTTACCCCGGCCGAGCCGCTCTTGAACGCCGACGCCATCGACAGCACCGGCAGCGCGGCATACTGCGGCAGGTTCGCCTTCACATAGCGCGCCACGTAGTCGGCCTGCGCCTGGTTGACCACCGCGATCGCCGACATGTCGCCGACATCGGCGAAATAGCTCGCCATGCGGTAGTCGCTGGCGCCGACCGGCGTCTTGACGTAGCCGATGGTGGCCGCGTGCTCGGCCGCCACCAGCGCCGCCACCGCCGGATCGGCCGCCACCAGCGCCTTGTCGGCCTGCTGCGCGCCGCGCGCCTCGACCGTCGTCTGGCGCTTGTCGACCACCCAGTGCGCGCCGTCGTACTGCAGGTGCAGGCCGATCACGCCGAGGTGCTTGCCCCACAGGTTGGCCATCACCGTCGGCACGCCGTTGACCAGCCCGCCCGCCTTGTCGACCCCGGGCAAGTTGAATTGGTCGACCTTGCTGGCCGCGTTCGGGAAGATCTGGTGCGAGTGGCCGATCAGCATCGCATCGATGCCGGGCACTTTCGACAGGTGGTAATTGCCGTTTTCCATGCTCGGCGAATACGCGGCGTCGTCCAGCCCGCCGTGCGAGATGGCGATCACCAGGTCGGCGCCCTCGGCGCGCATCTGCGGGATGTATTTCTGCGCCGTCTCGCGCACGCCCTCGGTGTACACCTTGCCGTCGAGCCAGCGCTTGTCCCACGCCACGATGGTCGGCGGCGTGAAACCGATGATGCCGACCTTCACCGTCGCCACCACCGGCTTGCCGTTCGCGTCGAGCGCGCGCACCTGCTTGACGATGATGCGGTACGGCGCGAATAGCTGCTGGTGGGTCTTGCTGCTGTAGACGTTGGCCAGCACCTGCGGGAACGCCGGCCCGGCGCAGCGCGGCCTGGCCGGATCGACACCGTCGACGTCGAAACGGCTGCCGGTGACCTGGCTCAGGTAAGCCAGGCCGTAGTTGAACTCGTGGTTGCCGATGCCGCCGCCCTCGACGCCGAGCTGGTTCATCACCTTGTAGACCGCCAGCGTCTGGTCGCACTTGAGCGGCGCCACCAGCGCCTGGTAGTCGGCCAGCGCGGTGCCCTGGATGGTGTCGCCGTTATCGAGCAGCAGCGTGTTGGCGAACTCCTTGCGCACAGCGGCGATCAGCGTCGCAGTGCGGTCCAGCCCGAACGTCGGATCCGGCGCCAGCTTGTAGTAATCGTAGCCGAGCACGTTCGAATGGACGTCGGTGGTCTCCAGCACGGCCAGCACGGCGGTCGCGCCCCTCATCGGCGCGGCGGGCGCTGGCGCCTCGCCAGGTCCGGCGCAGGCGCCCAGCAGCAGGGACAGGGGCAGACAGTACTGAATACGCATGGTGTGGTTCCGTGAGAAAGATGAGCTCTCGCATGATACGCAGTGCGACACCGGCCATCAAGCGTGTTGCGGCCGCGCCGCCGGAACCAATCGCGCGCCGCGCCTTCTAATAAGGATGGGAGGACGCTGCATGACCCGTGCCTTGTTCCATAGCCTGCTCTGCCTGCTCTGCCTGCTCTGCCTGCTCAGCCTGCTCAGCCTGCTCAGCCTGCGCCGCCTGCGCCGCCTGCGCCGTCCGTGCGGCCTGCCCGGCGCGCTGGCGGCGGCGCTGCTGGCGTGCGCCTGGCCATGCGCGGCCGCCGTCGCGCCCGTCACCGTGCTCACCATCGACGGCGCGATCGGCCCGGCCAGCGCCGATTACGTCGTGCGCGGCATCGCGCGCGCGGCGCGCGACGGCAGCCAGCTCGTCGTGCTGCAGATCGACACGCCGGGCGGGCTCGACCTGTCGATGCGCACGGTCATCCGCGCCATCCTGGGCTCGCCGGTGCCGGTGGCCAGCCTGGTCGCGCCGGGCGGCGCGCGCGCGGCCAGCGCCGGCACCTACATCGTCTATGCCAGCCACATCGCGGCGATGGCGCCCGGCACCAACCTCGGCGCCGCCACGCCGGTCCAGATCGGCATCGCCGGCG
>JARXKM010000211.1:0-1495 GCA_030272785.1 Pseudomonadota bacterium | reverse complement strand
CGCGGCCTGGCCCAGATGCGCGGTCGCAATGCCGAATGGGCCGAACGGGCGGTACGCGAAGGCATCAGCCTGTCGGCCGAAGAGGCGCTCAAGGAACATGTAATCGACTATATCGCACCCGACGTGGCGGCGCTGTGCGCGCGGCTCGACGGCGTGACGGTGCAGGTGGCCGGGCGCGCGCTGCGGCTGCACAGTGCCGGCGCCGCGCGCATCAGCGTGCAGCCGGACGGCCGCACGCGCCTGCTCGCCGTCATCACCAACCCCAGCGTCGCGCTGATCCTGATGATGATCGGCGTGTACGGCCTGCTGTTCGAATTCATGAGTCCGGGCGCGGTCGCGCCGGGCGTGATCGGCGCCATCTGCCTGCTGCTGGCGATGTACGCCCTGCAACTGCTGCCGGTCAATTACGCCGGACTGGCGCTGATCATCCTCGGCATCTGCTTCATGGTGGCCGAAGCGTTCCTGCCCAGCTTCGGCGCTGTCGGCCTGGGCGGGGTGGCCGCCTTCGTCGCCGGCGCGCTGATGCTGATCGATACCGACCTGCCCGACTACGGCATCCCGCCCGGCCTGATCGGCGGCGTCGCCGTCGTCAGCGCGCTGCTGATCGGCGCCATCGCCGCCGTCGCCCTGCGCAGCCGGCGCCGCGCGGTGGTGAGCGGCGCCGGCAGCCTGCCCGGCGACGTCGCCGAGATGCTGGTGGCCGACGCCGCCGGCCAGGGCTGGGCCAATGCCGCCGGCGAAACCTGGCGCGTGCGCAGCGCCGCGCCGCTGCGGCGCGGCCAGCAGGTACGCATCGTCGGGCGCCGCGGCGCCACGCTCGACGTCATTCCGATCGACCCACTCCACTCACACCCACCGGGAGAACTGCCATGATGTTCCAATTCGGCTTCAGCATCGGCGCGCTGGTGCTGGTGCTGCTCGCGCTGTTCTCGATGTCGGTGCGCATCCTGCGCGAATACGAGCGCGGCGTGGTGTTCCAGCTGGGCCGCTTCTGGGCCGTCAAGGGGCCCGGCCTGATCCTGCTGATCCCGGTGCTCCAGCAAATGGTGCGGGTCGACCTGCGCACGGTGGTGCACGACGTGCCGACCCAGGACGTGATCTCGCGCGACAACGTCTCGGTCAAGGTCAACGCGGTGCTGTATTTCCGCGTGATCGACCCGGAGCGCGCCATCATCCAGGTCGCCAACTACTTCGAGGCCACCAGCCAGCTGGCGCAAACCACCCTGCGCTCGGTGCTCGGCAAGCACGAGCTCGACGAAATGCTGGCCGAGCGCGAACGGCTCAACATCGACATCCAGCAGGTGCTCGACGCCCAGACCGACACCTGGGGCATCAAGGTCGCCAATGTCGAGATCAAGCACGTCGACCTCGACGAATCGATGGTCCGGGCGATCGCCCGCCAGGCCGAGGCCGAGCGCGAACGGCGCGCCAAGGTGATCCACGCCGAGGGCGAGCTGCAGGCGTCCGAAAAGCTGATGCAGGCCGCCCAGGTGCT
>JARXKM010000210.1 GCA_030272785.1 Pseudomonadota bacterium | reverse complement strand
AAATGTCCGAATGTCAGACCTGACCCCAGCAAAACGTCCGAATGTCAGACCTGACCCCGGATTTTTGTCCGAAAGTCAGACCTGACCCCAAGTTAAAAAAGGTGGAACTTTTTGGCCTGCCAATGGGAATACCATTAAAACCATGCCAATGATGATTCCTCCTTCCTCGTCCGATATCGAACTGCTGCGCCAGCTGCGTGCCGGCACCGCCGCCGCGTTCGACACGCTGTACCGGCGCCATCAAGGCCCGCTGTTCCGCTTCGCCGTGCTGCGCTGCGGCTCGGCCGAGACCGCCGCCGATGTCGTCCAGGAAGTGTTCATGGGCCTGCTGACCGGCAGCTTCAAGTTCGATCCCTTGCGCGGCCTGCTGCAAAATTTCCTGTTCGGCGTGGCGCGCAATCTGGTGATGCGGCACGATCCTCCACACCAACGCTTCGCCGCGCTGCCGGAGCCGGACCAGGAGGATGCCGACGGCGCCCCTTGCGCCGACGACGATAGCGCCAGCGATGCCGCCGAGCCGCTGTCCCGCCTGCTGCACCACGAGCAGGCCGAGCAGGTCCGCCGCGCGCTGGCGCTACTGCCGCCGCATTACCGCGACGTCGTCATCCTCTACGAAATGCACGATCTGTCGTACCTGGAAATCGCCGATGTCTGCCAGCTCGACATCGGCACCGTGCGTTCACGCCTGTCGCGCGGCCGCGCCGCGCTCGCCAAACGCCTGGGCGCGCTGCGCCCCGCCACGATATGAGAGGCACCCCATGCTAGAGAATGATCGCCGCGACCCCGCCCTGCCTTCGCCGTTCGACGCCCTGCGCGACGAGATGGCCACGCTCAACGCCCCGCCCGGCGTGCACAAGGAATTGATGGCCGCCTTCGCCAGCGCGCACCCGCCGCGCCGCTGGTATCAGCGCTTTGCGCCGGCCCCTTGGCACATCGCCGGCGGCGTCGGCGCCAGCGCCGCGCTGCTGCTGGCCGTCACCCTGGCGCTGCACGCGCCGGGCCGCCTTGCGCACGACGCCGACAGCGCGCCGATCGGCCGCGACGACAGCGGCGCGCCCTTCATCGCCCTCGCCTCGTTCGCCCGCATCGAACAGGAGCCGGCGCCGCGTATGGTCGAGGCGACCGTGCCGCGCACCGCGCTGGCCACGCTGGGCGTGCCGGTCAGCCCGGAAAATGCCGGCGACCTGGTACATGCCGAGATGCTGGTCGGCGCCGACGGCCACCCGCTGGCACTGCGCCTGGCCTTGCAATGACTTCCCGTTCCATCCACCACCAACCCTGCACGAGGACCGCCATGAACCGCACCAACATTTTGCTCGCCGCATTCCTGGGCACGCTCTTCTCGCCCGCCTTCGCCGCCGATGCCGACCCCGCCCAGTCCACCCGTACCGTCGTGCACGAGTCGGTCGTGCTGCAATCGCTCGACGGCATGGCGATGCCGTTTCCGGCCCTGCGCATGCACGGCAAGCCGGTCAAGGGCGCGCCGTACAGCGCCGAGGTGGTCTCGGAGCGCCAGCAGAACCTCGCCGACGGCAACCAGATCATCAACAAAACCAGCTCGTTCAGCTACCGCGACGGCGCCGGCCGCACCCGCCAGGAAATGCATGACGCCAAAGGCGAGGTGCTCACCGTGGTAATTAACGATAACGCCGCCGGCGCACTCTACACGCTCAATCCGCGCACCCGCACCGCCACCAAGCTGCCCACCGGTCTCGGCAACCCGGAGGAGCGCAAGGCGCTCGGCGAAGCGGCCCGCGCCCGCGTCGAACAGCTGCGCAAGGATGGCAAGCTGCCCGCCATCGAGCGCCGCGAAATCATCATCCGCCAGTCCGATGGCGCCGACGGCAAGGTGCACATGCAAATAGAGCGCAACGGCACCACCAGCACCACCCGCATGGAAGCACCCAACATCACCGTCAATGGCAGCGGCAGCGAACGCACCATCCAACTCGGCGCCCTCGGCGGCGCGATGGCCGACATGAAATGGGCCAGCAAGGCCACCACCAAGGAACTGGGCACGCGCGACATCGAGGGCGTCAAGGCCGAGGGCAAGCTGCGCAGCTACGAGATCCCCGCCGGCGAAATGGGCAACCGCAATGCCATCACGGTGTCCGACGAGACCTGGTACGCGCCCGAACTGCAGGTGACGGTGATGTCGAAGCACAGCGACCCGCGCAGCGGCGACAGCGTCTACCGGCTGGCCGGCATCAAGCGCGACGAGCCGGCCGCCTCGCTGTTCGCCGTACCGTCCGATTACACGGTCAAGGACCGCAGCGCCGACGTCGCGCGCATCATCGAAAAGAAGGCGCCGTAACGTCGCAGCGCGGGCCGGTCGCCAGGCCGGCGTCGATGGCAGCGAGTGCGTCAACGCCGGCACCGCGCCGGCACTATCCCGCCTTGCGCGCCGCGAACTTGTGCTTGAACCAGTCGTCGATCATGCTTTTTTCGTAGCGCAGCGTGTCGCCCTCGAAGTAACGGTTCAGGTGGGCGAGGTAGTTCATGTCGCTCAGGTCGTCCTGGCCGCTGGCGATCACCTGGCCGTTCGACTCGAGGCTGTAGCGCAGTTTCATGTGCGGCCAGTCGGCGCCGCCGCGCAGCACGCGGATGTCCTGGCGGCCGCGGAAATTCGGCTGGATGCGCCCCGCCATGTCGAGGTCAAGCACCTCGATGCGCAAGTCCTGGCCCGCCGGCAGCGCCTTGCCGAGCAGGGCGAAATGCTCACTCAAGTCCTTGAGCACTTGTTCGCGGTCGGTCGGTGCGAACGGCAGGTCCTGGAAGTTTTCAGGATGGGAAAACGCCACGGTGACGGCGGCCGACGCGGCGCCCGCCGATAACAGGACCAGGCCCGCCAGGGCCAGCGTCCGCAAGTTGGTGTTCATGTCGATTCCTTTCAAGCTGCATGCCAGCCCTGCCAATATACGCCCAATCGGCACCCTTGTTTGTATCCTGACAAGCGGCGTTTGTATCGAAATGTTAGGGCCGCCCGCGCGCCGGCTCACCCCGCCGCACCCGCCGGCAGACCATTGATAAAAACAACACGTTGCATCAGAATGGACCCATTTGGCAATGATTGTTGTTAATAGGCATTTCTCATACTACAATCGCCGTTGAGCCTGCATATCGGCAACAATTTCGGTCCCAATCCGCCGTCACCGTTTTTCGGAACCTGCCATGTCCTTTTTGTCGTCCGCTACGCCCAAGCTAGCCCCGTGGAAAGTCTTGCTTGTTGACGATGAGCCGGACATCCATGACGTCACCAAGCTGACACTGACCCGTTTCCGCCTCGACGAACGCAGCCTGTCGTTCCTGCACGCCTACAACGGCGCCGAGGCGAAGCAGATCCTGGCGCGCGAGACCGACATCGCGCTGGTGTTCCTCGACGTCGTGATGGAGAAGGAAGACAGCGGCCTGGAAGTGGCGCGCTGGATGCGCAAGGACCTCGGCAACCAGTTCACCCGCATCGTGCTGCGCACCGGCCAGCCGGGCCAGGCGCCGGAGGAGCGCGTGATCGTCGACTACGACATCAACGACTACAAGGAAAAGACCGAGCTCGACCGCACCAAGCTGTTCACCACCACCTTCGCCGCGCTGCGCGCCTACCGCGACATCATGAAGGTCGAGGATGCGCGCCTGGCGCAGCTGAACTACCGCGAAGGCCTCGAGCGCGTGATTGCCGCCTCGGCCCACATTTTCCAGCAGCGCAACCTGAAGGACTTCGCCAGCGGCTTGCTGCAGCAAGTGGTCGCGCTGCTGCGCCTCGAGCAGAGCATGCTGCTGCGCCTGGCCGGCGCCAGCGTCATCACCGGCGAGACCGAATACGAAATCCTCGCGCAGATCGGCGACCTTGGCAAGGACGTGATCTGCCCGCAGCTGATCGCCCAGCTTGACGATGCGCGCCGCAACCGCATCTCGCGCCTGCACGGCGACACCTACGTTGGCTTCTTCCCCAACAGCAGCGGCAAGGCGTCGCTGCTGGTGCTCAAGGGCGTCGATGAGATTTCCGACATCGACGCCCAGCTGCTCGAAGTGTTTTGCTCCGGCGTGGCGATCGCCTTCGACAACATCCTGCTGACCCAGGAAATCACCGACACCCAGGCCGAGCTGATTTTGCGCCTCGGCGACGTCGTCGAATCGCGCTCGAACGAAGCGGGCAACCACGTGCGGCGCATGTCGCAGATCTGCCACCTGCTGGCGCTCGCGTCGGGCCTGCCGGACGACGAAACGGCGGTGCTGATGCACGCGGCGCCGATGCACGACATCGGCAAGATCGCCACCCCCGACTCGGTGCTGCTCAAGCCTGGCAAGCTCACCCCGGCCGAGTGGGAAATCATGAAGCAGCACCCGACGGTCGGCCTGTCGATCCTGGACGGTTCGTCGCGCCCGATCCTCAGGGCGGCCGCCGTGATCGCCCACCAGCACCACGAAAAGTTCGACGGCAGCGGCTATCCACAGGGCCTGAAAGGGCACGACATCCACCTGTACGCGCGCATCGTCGCGGTAGCCGACGTCTTCGACGCCCTCAGCCACAAGCGCTGCTACAAGGAAGCCTGGCCGGTCGACCAGGTCACCGCCCATCTGCGCGAAGTGGCCGGCCAGCACCTCGACCCGGTCTACGTCGAACTGCTGATCGCCAACATCGACAAAGCCGTCGAAATCAACCGCCGCTGGCCCGACTAGCCCCTCGGGGAAAGCCCCTCGGGGTAAGGTCTGTCATTCGTACATTTGGTTTCATAAATGTGCGAATGTCAGACCTGACCCCAGCGCTTGCCCGGCCGGCCCCAGCGCTTGCTCACCCCGCCACCACCTTCTCCCTGCGCCGGCTGCGCGGAAACCGCAACTGATAGCGCAGCCCCTGTCCCGGCGCGCTGTCCACCTTCACGGTCCCGCCCAGCGGCCCGGTCACCAGGTTGTACAGGATATGCGCCCCCAGTCCGCTGCCGCCGCTGCCGCGCCGGGTGGTAAAGAACGGATCGAACAGCTTGCCCAGCGTCTCCGCGTCCATGCCGGCGCCGTCGTCGCTATACTCGAACACCACCGTCTCATGCTCCAACGCCGCCTTCAGCACGATGTTGCCGCCCTGCTCGCGCTCGAAACCGTGCACCAGCGAGTTGATCAGCATATTCGTGACGATCTGCGACACCGCCCCCGGAAAGCTGTCCATCTCGACATTCGGCGCGCAGTCGAGCGTCACCTTCACCGGCCGCCCCTTCAGCTTCGGCTGCATCGACAGCAGCACCTCGCCCAGGTAGGTCTTCAGGTTGAAGCTGCGGATATCGTCCGACGACTGGTCCACCGCCACCTGCTTGAAGCTGCGCACCAGCGCCGCCGCGCGCTGCGTGTTGGTGGTCATGATGCGCAGCGACTGGTCGACGATGTCGAGAAACTGCAGCAGGCTGTCCTCGGTCATCGCGCCGGCGTCGAGTTCCTCGCGCGTCAGCTTGAGCTCCTGCACCAGGTGGCTGGTGGCGGTCACGCAGATCCCCAGCGGCGTGTTGATCTCGTGCGCCACCCCCGCCACCAGCCGCCCCAGCGAGGCGAGCTTCTCCTGGCGCACCAGTTCCGACTGCGCCTCCTGCAAGGCCGCCATGGCGGCGCTCAGCGCGGCGTTCTGCTGCTCGAGCCGCTCCTTGGCCTTGCGGATCGCCCGGTCCGCCTGCATCCGCGCGATGGCCACCGCCACGTGACTGGCCATGAAGGCGAGCAGGTCGAGATCGGCCGGCGTGTAGACGATCGCCGGATCGTAGCTCTGCACCACGATCACGCCGTAGGCCTGGTCGTGCAGCAGCATCGGCGCGCCCATCCAGCTGGCGATGTCGGCATTGCCGAGCGGCTCGTTGATGGCGCCGTCGGCCAGCAACTGCGCGTAGCTGGCCCGGTCGTGCAGCCGGGCCTGCTTGCACTCGAGGATGTAGGAACTCATGCCGACGCCGTAGCGGAAGCGCTTGACCGGCGCCTCGGCGTCCATCTGGTCGACGAAATACGGGATGCTGATTTCCTTGCTGTCCGGATGGTACAGCGCGATGAGGAAGTTTTCCGCCACCATCAGGTCGCTGACGATGCGGTGCAGGCTGCAAGACAGCGTGTGCGCATCGACCGCCGACGCCGACAGGTTGGCGATCTCGAACAGCGCGTGCTGCACGCTCTCGGCGCGGCGCCGCTCGGCCACCTCGTGCGCCAGCAGCGCGGTGCGCTCCTGCACCGCGCGTTCGAGCCGGTCCATGCTTTGCAGCCCTTGCAGCGCGCTCGAGACATGGTTGGCGATCAGGGCGAACAGCGCCTGGTCCTCGTCGCTGAAGGTATGCGCCGGCGAGTAACTCTGAATCACGATCGCGCCCATCGCCTCGTGCTGGTGGTCGAGCAGCGGACAGCCCAGCCAGTGCTCGGCAGTGCTGCCCTGGCCCCAGCCGTTGCCGTCCGGGCCGTGCGCTTCATGCTCGGCGGCCGTCATCACCAGCTTGCGCCGGTTCAGCATCACCCACGCAGTGGGCGACTGCTCGGGCGAGGCCAGCATCACTTTTTCGTGCGGGTCGGGGGTCGGGTCGAGCTCGTCGACGAAGTAGACGAAGCGCACGCTGCCGTCTTCGCGGTCGCTCAGCGCGACGTAGAAATTGGCCGCGTACATGATGCGTCCGAGCGCGCGGTGCACCGCGCGGATGAATTCAGTGATGTCGCCGCAGCTGGTGGACAGCTGCCCGAGCTCGAGCAGCATCGCCTGGACCGTTTCCAGGCGATTGAGACGGCTTTCCATCGGAGTCCTTTTATTAATGCATTAGGGAAATATTAGCAGTTCCCCGGTCGGATCGCCCCGGCCATTGTGCAAAAGGAAGCAAAGTGTCGCTTTTCAGCGCGGCGCGCGGAAGTCCTTCTCGACCCACTCGGCCGCGCTGGCGGGCGAGAGCTTGAAACTGGCCGCCACGCGCGCTTGCGCGATGCGCTCGCCCATCTGGTCGAACGCGCTCAGCAGCGCGTATGGATGCTCGTCGTCGGGCACGATGTCGAGCGTGATTTTCAGTTCGCCGTCGTCGCTCGCCACCGTGGTGTGCTTGTGCAGCTGCGCGTGCAGCTGCTGTTCATGGCGGCGCAGCACTTCCTTGGCCGTCTTCACCAAAGTATGAAAGGCGTTGGTGTCGAGCGGCTTGGGGTTCTTCTTGTCGCGCCCCATGGTCCACGGGCCCACCAGCGCCGGCTCCGGCTCGCCGTCCTTGATCATCGCCACCGCCCAGCCTTCGTCATCGTCGTTCTTGATGACCCGCGCGGTCCAGCCGTTGCCCTGCCACAGCCGGGGTTCCTGGACCGGTGCGTCGTCGTCCGGTGCGTGTTCTGCTGCGTCGTCTGTCATTGCTGTGTGCTTTCGGTCACTGAGTGGAGCGAGCCGCCTCGAAATGGCGGCCCAGGCTCAACACGCAATTTTACCCAATTGACCGCTCCGCCGTGTGCACGCGGCGCTTTTCGGCGCGCCTGACGGCGCCTGCCATTTGCCACGTCGCGGTCGAAAAAAAAGCCGTTCAGTCTGCACCGAACGGCATCATGGCTCCGCCTGCTCTTGACTGGCAAGCCTGGGTTGCTCAGGCTTTCTTGCCCCGCTTGCGCAAGACGATGCCGGCGCCCAGCAAGCCGATCGCCAATATCGCCGGCGAACCTGGCTCCGGCACGTTCGCCGACAGCAGCTTCAATTCGCCGCCGGTATTGCGGGTAAAGTAGTGGTTGCCTGCTACGTTGCTGTAGGTGCCGAGGCCGCACCCTGGCCCGGTATAGTGGCTGAATTCGCACGCCAACTCTCCGACCATCATGAGATCCGGGGCGACGCCGTTGCTGGTGAAGTTCAACATCATCCGCCGGCCGTCGGGGTCTGACAGAAGATCGTTGCCGCTGCCGTCGAAGAAGTAACCTGGGGCCAGGACCCAACCCATGACGAGGACGGTGGACGGACTGCCTGCAACCGGCCCGCCATTGCCGTCGACGTTACCGCCGCCACCGAACATGATTTCCAGGTCGGCGATGTGCGTGCCAAGATTGGCGCCGTATATGCCATCCGTCTTGCCGTACTGCTTGACCGGGTTATGGAACAACTGCAAATCGCCGCCACCGAAAGCGTACGCGCCGTTGAAGTGACCGCTGCCATACGCTTCAAACGTCGCCGTAATATTGCCGCCGCTTGGAAACGGCTGGCTGTTACTGTCAGCCTGGTACAGATCGAACGCGCCATGCTCGACGAAATTGAAAGTGTCGGCACTCGTGGCGGTTATCTGGACGAAGGCACTGCCATACATGTCCAGGTAGCTGCCGACGGCTTGCCCGCTTGCGTAACCGCCACCGTTCGGATTGAACACCCAGTTGTTCATGACGCCGGCGTGGGCTGAAGCCATCGACAGGGCGACGGTAGCGGTGCAAATCAATTTCTTGAGTACGTTCATTTATTCTTTCAAAAAAATTTGTTGGTTACTTTCCAGGTGGAAATTTTCGTGCCAGACTTGATTAACCATTAAGAATCAATGACCTGTCGCGCAAACCC
>JARXKM010000209.1 GCA_030272785.1 Pseudomonadota bacterium | reverse complement strand
GCGGGTGTACTATTCTGCCTGCGCCGACCAGACCAGCTTGGCGGTGCGCATCGATTCAAACTACAGGAATATCATGGCCAGTGTTTCGCTACGTCCCAGTGCACTATACACCGCGCCGCTGCGCGCCTTGGCAGCCGTGCTGCTGGCCCTGGGCGCACTGCTGATCGCTGGAGTGGCACTGGCCGCCGACGACTATCTCGAGCCGGACGCCGCGTTCAAGTTTTCCGCCCGCATGCAGGATCCCGGCACGGTCGCCATCACCTACGAGGTCGCCGACGGCTACTATCTGTACCGCGAGCGCTTCAAGTTCAGCGCCGACGGCGCTACCCTGGGCACGCCCAGTTTCCCTGCCGGCAAGGTCAAGTTCGACGACACGTTTCAGAAAAATGTCGAAACGTACCGCCACACGGTCACCATCACCATCCCGGTGCAGGCGCCCGGATTGTTCACGCTCAAGGCGACGTCGCAGGGCTGTGCCGATGCCGGCCTGTGCTACGCGCCGCAGGACGCCAGCGCGCGCCTGATGGGGACGTCGGTGGCGGTCGGCGCGGGCAGCGCCGGCGCGGTCGCCATGATTGCCGTCGCTGGCGCGCCAGCGGCGCCGGCGATGAGTTTGCCACCGGCCAGCGCCGTGATCGCGCCCGCCGCCGCGGCCAAGCCGTCCGAGCTGTCCGGCATTGCCGCGGTGCTGGTCGGCGGCAAGCTGCTGGCCATCGTCCCGGCCTTCATCCTGCTCGGGCTCGGCCTGGCATTCACCCCATGCGTGCTGCCGATGGTGCCGATCCTGTCGTCGATCATCGTCGGCGAGGGCGCGCAGGTCAAACGTGCGCGCGGCCTGTTGCTGTCGGTGACGTATGCGCTCGGCATGGCGTTGGTCTATACCGCGCTGGGCGTGGCGGCGGGCCTGGCTGGCGAAGGTCTGTCGGCGGCGCTGCAGAACCCGTGGGTGCTGGGCGCCTTCGGCTTGCTGATCGTGGCGATGGCGTTGTCGATGTTCGGCGTGTACGAGCTGCAGTTGCCCGGTGCGCTGCAAACCCGCCTGGCCAACGCCTCCGGCCGCCAGCCGTCCGGCAAGCTGGCCGGCGTATTCGCGATGGGTGCCATCTCGGCGCTGATCGTCGGGCCGTGCGTGGCGGCGCCGCTGGCTGGCGCACTGGTCTACATCAGCCAGACCCGCAATGTGCTGATCGGCGGCGCGGCGCTGTTTTCGATGGCGATCGGCATGAGCATTCCGCTGTTGCTGGTGGGGGTGTCGGCCGGTTCGCTGCTGCCGCGCGCCGGCGCCTGGATGAACGCGGTCAAGCGCTTCTTCGGCGTGCTGATGCTGGCGATGGCGATCTGGCTGGTGTCGCCGGTGCTGCCGGCCCTGCTGCAAATGGCGCTGTGGTCGGCCCTGCTGCTCGGCTACGGCTTCTACCTGATGCGCCCGGCGCTGCACTGGGGCGCCACCGCCGTTGGCGCCGCGTTTGCCGTGCTCGGCGTGATCGAGCTGATCGGGCTGGCCAGCGGTGGCCGCGACGCGCTCGCGCCGCTGGCGCACCTGCACGCGGGAGCGGCGCAGGTGCAAGGCCTGCAATTCACGCGCGTCAAGACGGTGGCGCAGCTCGATGCCGCGCTGGCGCAGACCGGCGGCAAGACGGCGCTGCTCGATTTCTACGCCGACTGGTGCGTATCGTGCAAGGAAATGGAAAAGTTGACATTCGTGGCGCCGGCCGTCAAGGCGCGGCTGGCCGACAGCGTCCTGCTGCAGGTCGACGTGACGGCCAATAATGCCGACGACAAGGCCTTGCTCAAGCGCTTCAATCTGTTCGGGCCGCCCGGCATCATCCTGTTCGATGCACGCGGCCAGGAAATCGCCGACAGCCGCGTGATCGGATACCAGGACAGCACCAAATTTACTGCTTCGCTGGCGAAGCTGAAATAGCGCGCCATCGTCACGCCAACAGATGCTGGATCGGCGCGATGATTTGCGGCATGTTTTCCCAGTAATCGGTCCAGTTCGAGCAGGTCTGGTCCATCATGGACTCGTTGTTGGTGGTGTAGCCCTCGCCGCCGAAATAGGCGGTGGCTGTACCCACCTCCATTTTCCAGCACATGCAGACGCACGGACGCCCGTCCCTTTGCCATGCATTTCAATGGCAACTGGCGAGCACGTCGGAGTCAAGCGGGAGCGCGGTGCACCGCGCGGCGCGCTGGAGCGGTCTAGGCGCTGGGCAGCTGAAAATCGTCGCTGATCGGGGTTCCGCCGAGCAGGTGATCGAGGCGCTCGCGCAGGCTTAGCGCCACCACGTTGCCCTTGGCCTTGAGCACCGCCTGCAGGAAGGGCAGGCGCAGGGCGCGCAGGTCGTCGACGCCGGCCGCCTTTTCGACCTTCAGTTGCAGCACGATGCCGCGCAAGCCGATGCTGCTCTTGATGGTCTGGTTGTAGAACGCATACAGTTCGCGGTAGCGCTCGGCATCGTTTGCTGGCGTCGGGTCGTCGCCGGTGGGCGCGGCGGCCTGCGGCGCGCTTGGTGCGTCGTCCTGGTCCGGCTGGCCCGACGTCTCGCCTTCGCGCGTCGCCTGCGCCCGCATGCGCATCTGCGCGCGCGCGCGTGCCGACGCGGGGGGGCGTGGCGTCGCCAATTCTGGCGCCGGCGCATCGGCCGTCACGCCGCCGCCGACCAGCACAATGTACTGCTGGCGCAGCAGGTCGTCGATGTGCTCCTCGCTTAGCCCGAGCACCGCAAAATCGCGCAGCAGCGTGCCCAGCGGGTGGCGCCCGTCGAGCATGACGAGCAAGGTGCGCAGCCGCGGCGCCAGTTGGTGTTTGCGGATGGCGATTTCCTCGCGGCCTTTATCGGTCTTGTCGTAAATACAGGTGTTCATGCCGATCCCTGAATCGATGGAGGTACGCTCGATGCCCAGTTGTTGCCGTACGGATAGATTTTTTGAGGATACACCCGCTTTCCGGCCAAGTGGGAGAACGGCCGGCATATTGTTGCTTATATGCACAAAGTTGCGCGCAGGCGAGAAAAAGGGGGCCGCGGCTCCCCTTTTTCTTGTTGGCTGCGCGGGCCAGTTGCCCAGCGCCCGGTCAGTGCCCGGTCAGTGCGCCATCGCGCCCATCATGTGGCCGCGATGGCCGCCGCGCCCGCCGCCCATGGTGGCGGCGTCAAAGATCTTTTTCTGCGCCGGCGTCAGCACCGCGTAGAAGGTGTTCAGCGCCGCCAGGTGCGCTTCCATCGCCGCGGTGTGCTGCTTGGCCATGGCGATCATCTTCTCCATGCGGGCCGGCGCCGACAAGGCCGCCAAGCCGGCATGCTCGCCCGCCATCGCCTTGGGAGCCGGTTTGATCGCCGCCTGGTAGGCTGCCCACGCCGGTTCCTGCGCCGCCGTCAGTTGCAGCGCGGCGTGGATCTTGTCCTGGCGCGCGGCGAACATGGCGTCGAATTTGGCCAGCCGCTCCTGCTGGTTGGCCGCGTGGGCGTGGCGTCCTTCCGGCGCGGCGGTCTGGGCCTGCACCGCGAACGCGGCGCTGCCCATGCCAAGCATTGTCAGGGCGATCAGGACTTGCTTGCGTAATGTGTTCATCTGTTTTCCTTTGAGTGTTAAGTGGGGTGTGCATCTCAACTACTCACTGCACTTGTTCATCATCACCGCGGCGTGTTTCCGCCGCATGTCAGCAGCCGCGTACTTTGTATCAATTTGTTTCGTCCATACGGGTATACACATGATGATACAAATAGGCTGTTCAGGGGAGCTTTTACTGGCGATAATCGGTCCCATGGATACCCCCTCTACTATTTTGATCGTCGACGACGACCGCGACATCCGCTCCCTGCTGGCCGAATATCTCGAGTCGAACGGCTACCGCGCGCTGGTGGCGGCCGACGGCACGGCGATGTGGAAAGTGCTCGACGAGGCGCGTCCCGACCTGATCGTGCTCGACCTGAACCTGCCCGGCGACGACGGCCTGACCCTGTGCCGCAAGCTGCGCGCCCACTCGACCCTGCCGGTCATCATGCTCACCGCGCGCAACGAGCCGCTCGACCGCATCCTCGGGCTCGAGATGGGCGCCGACGACTACCTGCCCAAGCCGTTCGAGCCGCGCGAGCTGCTGGCGCGCATCCGCAGCGTGCTGCGGCGCAGCCATGCGATGCCGTCGAATACGCCGTCCGACAATGCCCAGCAAATGAAATTCTCCGGCTGGACGCTGGACCTGACGGCGCGCCACCTGCTCAACCCGGACGGCATCGTCATCATGCTGTCGGGCGCCGAATTTCGCCTGCTGCGGGTCTTTCTCGAGCATCCGAACCGGGTGCTCAACCGCGACCAGCTGCTGAACCTGACCCAGGGGCGCGACGCCGATCCGTTCGACCGCTCGATCGACATCCAGATCAGCCGCCTGCGCCAGAAGCTGGGCGAGGATGCGCGCCTGCCGCAGATCATCAAGACGGTGCGCAACGGCGGTTACGTGCTGGCCGGGCAAGTGACGGTGGAGCCGCCGGCGTGAGGGCGTCCCTCGGGTCGATGACCGGCCGCGTGAAGGCGTTCCTCGGTTCGATGACCGGCCGCGTGTTCTTCACCCTGGCGCTCGGCATCTTGCTGTCGGCCGCGCTGACCCAGTGGCTGGCCGACGCCGAGCGCCTGCGCGTGATCGAGGACGTGCGCGACGCCCACGCGCTCGAGCGCGCCGAGCAGCTGATCATGGCCACCGAAGTGGTGCCGGCGTCGGCCCGGCTGGCCTACCTGGCGGTGGCCAACCGGCCCGGCATCCGGCTCGAGGAAATCCGCCGCGAGATGCCGCACGCGGCGGCGCCGAGCGAGTTCGCGGCCGGGCTGGCGCAGCGGCTCGGCCCGTCGTACAAGCTCGAGTCGCTGGCCACCCGGCCGTCCGCCTGCGACAACAAGCGCATCCAGTCGACCATGTTCGGCTCCACCAAGGCGCAGTGGCGCGGCGCCTGCGAGAGCGTCGACGTGCGCCTGCGCGACGGCGAGATGCTGCGCCTGTCGGTGCTGCCGCCGCGCGGCTCGCCGATCGCCGGCAAGACCGACTACCGCACCATCATCGCGCTGTTCCTGGTCAGCATCGGCTTTCTCGCCTACCTGGTCGCGCGCATGACCACGCGCCCGCTCAAGCAGCTGGCACAGGCGGCCAAGGACCTCGGCAACGACATCAACCATCCGCCGCTCGAGCTGAGCGGCGCGAGCGAGATCCGCCAGGCCAGCGCCGCCTTCAACGCCATGCAGGCGCGCATCCGCCAGTACATCTTCCAGCGCACCCAGATGCTGGCGGCCATCACGCACGACCTGCAGACGCCGCTCACCCGGCTGCGCCTGCGGCTCGAAAAGGTGGCCGATCCGGAACTGCAGGAGCGCCTGATCGGCGACCTGTCGGCGATGCAGGCGATGGTGCGCGAGGGGCTCGACCTGGCGCGCAGCATGGACACCAGCGAAACCATGCAGCCGCTCGATTTCGACTCGCTGCTCGACAGCGTCTGTTCGGACGCCAGCGACGCCGGCCAGCACGTGGCGCTCAACGGGCGCGCCGCGATGGCCGTGCTGGGCCGGCCGATGGGCTTGCGGCGCGCGCTGGTGAACCTGATCGACAACGCCGTCAAGTACGGCCAAGAGGCAGTGGTCACCGTCGAACGGCTGGCCGGCGCGGCGCGCATCCGCATCCGCGACGCCGGCCCCGGCATCGCCCCGGCCGAGCAGGCGCGCGTGTTCGAACCGTTCTACCGGATCGAGGGCTCGCGCTCGCGCGAATCGGGCGGCACCGGCCTCGGCCTGACGATCGCGCGCAACATCGCCGAACAGCACGGCGGCACCATCGCGCTGGCCAACCACCCCGACGGCGGCCTCGAAGTGACGCTGGTGCTGCCGGAGTACTACGCCGGAAAATGACGCGGTACCTATGCGACAATACCGGCTCGCGGCTCGCGCCGCGCGCCCGCGCAATCGACTTCCAACTACCATATACAAAGACGGCCGCCTTCGACGGCGTCCTGGGAATAGCATGAACAAGAAAAACATCGGCGTGATCGCCGCCGCCGCCGCCATCATTGGCGGCGCCGCCTGGTACCTGCATGGCGCCGGCGACACGGGCGCGGCGGGCACGCCAGGCGCGAAGGGCGCCAACAGCCAGCCGGCCACAGTGGTCAACGTCATCAAGCCGCTGCGCCAGGACGTGCCGGTGGTGCTGCAGTCGAACGGCACCGTCACGCCGGTCAGCAGCGTCGACCTGCACCCGCAAATTACCAGCACCATCCGCAAGGTCCACATCAAGGAAGGCCAGTTCGTCAAGGCCGGCGAGCTGATGTTCTCGCTCGACGACCGCGGCGACGTCGCCAATGCCGACAAGGCGCACGCCCAGATCGCGCGCGACCAGGCCGCGCTGGCCGACGTCGAGCGCCAGTACAAGCGCAGTGAGGAACTGGTGGCGCAGAAGTTCCTCTCGCAAAGCGCGGTCGATACGACCCGCAGCCAGGTCGAGGCGGCGCGCGCGTTGCTGGCCGCCGACCGCGCCGCGCTGCGCTCGACCGGCGTGGCGGTCAGCTACAACGCAATCCGCGCGCCGATGGGCGGGCGGGTCGGCGCCATCAACGTGTTCCCGGGCAGCCTGGTGCAGCCGGCCACCTCGCTCACCTCGGTCACCCAGCTCAATCCGATCAACGTTTCCTTCACCCTGCCGGAGGCGGCGCTGGCCGACCTGCTGGCGGCGCAAAAGCGTGGCGCGGTGGCGGTGCAGTCGGGCAGCGTCGACAAGCCGGTCAGCGGCACCCTCAGTTTCATCGACAACACGGTCGATCCGGTCACCGGCACGATCCGCGTCAAGGCGCAGTTCGACAACCGCGACAGCAGCCTGTGGCCGGGCCAGTACGTCAACACACGGGTTACCGTGCAGACCCTCGCCGGCGCCGTCGTGATCCCGCAGGCGGCCATCATCACCAACACGCGCGGCACTTTCGTCTACGTCGTCGACGCCGACCAGACCGCGCGCCAGGTGGCGGTGGCGCGCCTGCACGCGTTCGGCCTGAACGCGGCGGTGTCAGGCCTGACCGGCGACGAGCAGGTGATCACCGACGGCAAGCAGAATTTGCGCCCGGGCGGCAAGATCAAGCTCGCCGCCGCCGCTACCGGCGCCAAGCCGTCCGGCGCGCTGCGCGTGGCCACCAAGGACCCGCAAGCATGAACATTTCCGAACTGTGCATCCGGCGCCCGGTGATGGTGGTGCTGCTGTCGATCAGCCTGATCCTGGTCGGCGTGCTGGCCTATGGCAGCATCCCGGTGGCGGCGCTGCCGAGCTATAACACGCCCGTCATCAACGTCTCGGCCAACCTGTCCGGCGCCAGTCCGGAGACGATGGCCTCGTCGGTCGCGCTGCCGCTCGAGAAGCAGTTCTCGACCATCGCCGGCATCAACCTGATCACCTCCTCGAGCACCCAGGGCAGCACCTCGCTGACGCTCGAATTCGATCCCAGCATCGACGTCAACGTCGCCGCCGTCGACGTCCAGGCGGCGCTGCTCGGCGCCCAGCGCCAGCTGCCGCAGGAGATGACGGAACTGCCGTCCTACCGCAAGGTCAACCCGGCCGACGCGCCGGTGCTGTTCATGACGATGACGTCGCCGTCGATGAGCCTGTCGGACCTGAACGACTACGCCGAGAACCTGATCGCGCCCAGCCTGTCGACCCTGCCCGGCGTGGCGCAGGTCAGCGTCAACGGCCAGAAGCGCTTCGCGGTGCGGGTGCGCGCCAACGCCGACCTGATGAACGCGCGCAACCTGTCGATGGACGAACTGGCGCTCGCGCTGCGCGCAGCCAATTCGAATTCGCCGCTCGGCATCCTCGACGGCCCCAGTCAGACCCTGACGATCCAGGGCAACGCCCAGCTGATGAAGGCGTCCGAGTTCGCCGACCTGATCGTCGCCAACCGCAACGGCGAGGCGGTGCGCCTGAAGGACGTCGCCACGGTCGAAGACAGCTACCAGTCGGTCAAGACGGCCGGCAGCTACAATGGCGAGCGCTCGATCGTGCTGCTGGTGCAGCGCCAGCCGAACGCCAACACGGTGCAGGTGGTCGACGCGGTGCGCAAGCTGCTGCCGCGCTTCGAATCGCAGGTGCCGGCGTCGATCAAGATCAACCTGGTCAACGACCGCTCGGTGTCGATCCGCGAGGCGATCCACGACGTCAACCTGACCCTGGCGCTGACCGTCGCGCTGGTGGTGCTGGTGATTTTCCTGTTCCTGCACCGCGCCGCCGCCACCTTCATCCCGGCCATCACGATGCCGATCTCGCTGCTCGGCGCGCTGGCGCTGCTCAACTGGCTCGGCTACAGCCTGGACAACGTCTCGCTGCTCGGCATCACGCTGGCGGTCGGCCTGGTGGTCGACGACGCCATCGTGGTGCTGGAGAACATCGTGCGCCACATCGAGATGGGCAAGAAGCCGATCGATGCGGCGCTGGTGGGCGCGAAGGAGATGGGCTTTACCATCGTCTCGATCTCGATCTCGCTGGTGGCGGTGTTCATCCCGATCTTCTTCATGCCCGGCGTGATCGGCCTGCTGTTCCACG
>JARXKM010000208.1 GCA_030272785.1 Pseudomonadota bacterium | reverse complement strand
CCTTCGGCGGCGGTCAGGCGGTCGAGGATGTGCAGCTTTTTCTCGGCCGTGAAACTCGGCGTCGAGCGGATCGATTCGAGCTTTTCCTGCAGCCAGCGCTTCTCGGCCGGATCGCTGATGTACATGAACTCGGCGCCGATCGACCGGCAGTAGGTCTCGCGCAGGAAGTTGAGCAGGTCGCGCAGCGAGGCGGTTTCCTGGCCAAAATAAGTGTTGCTGATGTTGAACTGGATGTCCAGGTCGGCATCGGTGAAGCCGTAGAACGCCGGTTCCAGTTCAGGAATCGTCGGGCGCTCCTGGCGCTGCAGCGGATCGAGGTTGGCCCACTGCGAACCGAGGTTGCGGTAGGTGGCGATGAGCTGGGTGACGGCGACGCGCTTGCGGCCCATCTCGGCGTCGGCCGAGGCGGTGACGACGCGGATCGGTCCGTGTTTGGCGCGCTCGGCGAACGAGGCGATCACCGAGGCGTGGGCGACGTCGGGCTTGTTCGAGCCGTCCACTGCCGGCACGTTTTGCATGGCGTCGAAATACGAACGCCAGTTGTCCGGCACCGAGCCAGGATTGTCGAGGTAGGCCTCGTATAACTCTTCCACGTACGGCGCGTTTCCACCGAACAGATACGAGTTCGCTGTCTGTTGTTGCATCATCTTGCTCACCTTTCTTCGCGCTTCGCGAAATTGGCGGGTTTATCTAACCTTCCGCGACACGGCCTGACCGGTTAGCGGATTGCACATCAAGTTGTGGGGAAGGACATGTAAAAATTTGAAAAGCTCATCACAATAGCACGCAATATTGTAACGCAACATCGCTTGTGGCGTTAAAGTGTGCTTGAGCGCAGCGCGCGAGCGGCGACTGTCGCGACTTGCCGACAGAACATGGTTGACCCATCAAATGATAATGGTTATCATTTGCATTCAACTCATCCAAGCGAAAGACCCGATGCCTTCACCCGACCGGCCAGTTGCACCGCCGCGCGCCCTGCCCGGCGCCGGCCGCGCCGTCTGGCTCAAGCGCCTGCACCAGTGGCACTGGATCAGCTCGGCGCTGTGCCTGCTCGGCATCTTGCTGTTCAGCGTGACCGGCATCACGCTCAACCACGCCGCGCAGATCGAGTCCAAGCCCACAGTGACGCGCCACAAGGCGCGCTTGCCGGCGCCGCTGGGCGCCCAGCTGGCCAGCTTCGGCGCCGCCCACGCCGACGCCCACGCGCCGCTGCCGGCCGCGCTGGCCGAGTGGGCCGGCGGCGCGTTCGGCATCGACGTGCGCGGCGCCGACGCCGAATGGACGCCCGACGACGCCTACGTGGCGCTGCCGCGTCCCGGCGGCGACGCCTGGCTGCGCATCGCCGCCGGCGGTGCGGCCGAATACGAAGTGACCAGCCGCGGCGCCATTTCGTGGCTCAACGATTTGCACAAGGGCCGCAACAGCGGCGCCGCCTGGAGCTGGTTCATCGACCTGCTCGGCGTGGCCTGCCTGGTGTTTTGCGTCACCGGCTTTTTCATCATGCAGCTGCACGCGGCCAACCGCCCCGCCACCTGGCCGGTGATCGGCTTCGGCATATTACTGCCGGTGCTGCTGGCCCTGCTGTTCATTCATTAGAATTAGACCAACCCTACGGACCGCCATGAAACTTCACCACACGCTTGCCCTGACCCTGCCGATGCTGAGCGGCTGGGCCGTCGGCGCCGACCTCGCCGTCAAGTTCGAGATCCCGCAGCTGAACGTGGCCGAATACCACAAGCCCTACGTCGCCATCTGGATCGAGCGCGCCGACCAAAGCGTGGCGGCCAACCTGGCGGTGCTGTACGACGTCAAGAAGAAGGACAACGGCGGCGCCAAGTGGGCCAAGGACCTGCGCACCTGGTGGCGCAAGGCCGGGCGCGACCTGGCGCTGCCGATCGACGGCGTCAGCGGCGCCACCCGCGCCACCGGCGAGCAGAGCCTCAGCTTCGGCCCGGCGCGCACCCAGATCGACCAGCTGCCGGCCGGCGACTACAAGCTGGTGATCGAAGCGGCGCGCGAATCGGGCGGGCGCGAACTGGTACGCGTGCCGTTCTCGCTGCCGCTCAAAGGCAAGCAAAGCGCCAGCGCGCACGGCAAGGAAGAACTCGGCGCCGTGACCCTGCAGATCACCCCTTGATTGGCGAGACCGACATGACCCGCATCCCCCTCAAACACACCCTCGCCGCGCTCGCGCTGGCGGCCCTGTCGCTGCACGCGAACGCCAACCGCGCCTGGCTGCTGCCAAGCGCCACGCTGGTCGAAGGGCGCGACCCGTGGGTCACCATCGACGGCGCGGTGTCGGAGAACCTGTTCGAGTTCGACAACAACGCGCTCAAGCTCGACGGCATCGCCATCACCGCCCCGAACGGCGCCGCGCTGGCCGTGCCGGCGGTGGCCATGGCCAGGCTGCGCAGCAGCTTCGACCTCAAGCTCGACCAGCCGGGCACCTACAAGATCGCGCTGCTGACCGACAGCGTGATGGCCAGCTACAAGGCCGGCACCGAGACCAAACGCTTTCGCGGCAGCGCCGAAGCGTTTGCCCGCGAAGTGCCGGCCAATGCGCCGGAGCTGCAGGCGACCTATCAGCAGGCCCGCGTCGAAACCTTCGTCACCAACGTCAAGCCGACCGACGCCGCGCTCAAGGCGAGCGGGCGCGGACTCGAAATGGTGCCGCTGACGCACCCGAACGAGCTGCGCGCCGGCGAAGCGGCCAGATGGCGCTTCACGCTCGACGGCAAGGCGCTGCCGAATTTCGCCTTCAGCCTGGTGCCCGGCGGGGTGCGCTACCGCGGCGTGCTCGGCGAGATCCGCCTGGCCACCGACGCCAAGGGCGAAGCGTCGGTGACGCTGCCGCAGGCGGGCATGTACTGGCTCAACGCGAATTTCCCGCAGAGCCGCGAAAAAGGCCCGGGCGAGCCAGGCTCGCGCCGCTACAGCTACGCCGCCACGCTCGAAATCCTGCCGCCGTAATGCAGGCAGCGCGGTGCGTCCTGGTTCCCCTGCACGTCACGGCGCAGCTGCCGCCGCGCGCCAGCAGCGTGCAGCGGCTGGCCGGCGCCAGCATGGGCACAAGCTGGTCGGTGCGGGCGGCGTGCGCGCCGGGCCGGCTGGCGCCGCTGGCGGGAGTGCTGCAACAGCGGCTCGATGCGGTGGTGGCGCAGATGAGCCACTGGGACGACGATTCGGATTTGGCCCGCTTCAACGGCGCGCCGGCCGCCAGCTGGCAGGTGCTGCCCGAGGCGTTTTTCAGCGTGATGGAATACGCCCTGGCAGTGGCGCGTGACAGCGGCGGCGCCTACGATCCGTGCGGCGGCGCGCTGGTCAACCTGTGGGGTTTCGGCGCGCGCAAGCGCTACGACCAGGGCGGCTTCCAGGCGCCGGCCGGCGCCGCCGTCGACGCGCTGCTGGCGCGCCGCGCGGCGCAGCGCGTCGAACTCGATCGGCCCGGGCGCCGCCTGCTGCAGCCGGGCGGCGTGCAGCTCGACCTGTCGTCGGTGGCGAAGGGCTACGCGGTCGACCAGCTGGCGCGCTGCCTGGAAGCGCACGGCGTGCAGCATTACCTGGCCGAGATCGGCGGCGAACTGCGCGGCGCCGGCATGCAGCCGGACGGCGCGCCATGGTGGGTCGAACTGGAAGGCTTGCCGGACGCCGGCGACGGCGGCCGCACCGTGATCGCGCTGCATGGCATGGCGGTGGCCACCTCGGGCGACTACCGGCGCCATTTCGACTACGCCGGACGGCGCGCCTCGCACACGCTCGATCCGCGCAGCGGCTATCCGATCAACAACGGCGTCGCCGCGGTCAGCGTGCTGCATGCCGAATGCATGGCCGCCGACGCCTTGTCGACCGCGCTGACGGTGCTCGGCGCCGACGCCGGCCTGGCCTGGGCCGACCAGCGCCAGCTGGCGGCGCGCTTCCTGCTGCGGCGCGGCGCGCGGCTCGAAGAACGCTGTTCGGACGCCTGGCGCGCGATGACACAATGAACGCAATGAGCGCCGATCCGGCCCGCTGGGGCATCGCCCTGCTGCTGCTGTGCGCGTACGGCGCGCTGTGCGTGGCGCTGCTGCGCGGGCGCCGCGGCGCGCCGGCCGGCGCGCGCGAGGCCGACTGGATCGTCGCCTACGCCAGCCAGACCGGCAGCGGCGAATACCTGGCGCGCCAGACCGCCGCGACCTTGCGCACCGGCGGCCTGGCGGTGCGCAGTGCCAGTCTCGACACGCTCGACCAGGCCGCGCTGCAGGGCAGCCGCCGCATCCTGTTCATCGCCAGCACGTACGGCGAAGGCGACGCCCCCGACAGCGGCGCACGCTTTGCGCGCATGCTCGCCACCACCACCCTGGCGCTGGGCGAGCTGCGCTTCGCGGTACTGGCGCTGGGCGACGCCACCTATGCCCACTACTGCGGCTTCGGCCGCGCGCTCGAGCAGGCCTTGCTGGCGCACGGCGCGCAGCCGCTGTTCGAACGCATCGACGTCGACCGCGGCGCCGCCGCCGCCATCGAAGCGTGGCAGCACCAGCTCAGCCACCTGGCCGGCACCAGCGACGCGCCCGACTGGAGCGGCCCGGCGTACGCCAGCTGGCGCATCGTCGATCGCACCCTGCTTAATGCCGGCAGCGCCGGCGCGGCGGTGTACCGGATCCGGCTGGCGCCGGCCGACGGCGCACTGCCCGAGTGGGAAGCGGGCGACCTGGCGCAGCTGTGCGCGCCGGCCGAACCGGACCGCCCGCGCGAATACTCGATCGCCTCGACCATGGCCGAAGGCGCGCTGGAACTGCTGGTGCGCCTGCATGCGCGCGACGACGGCAGCGTCGGTGCCGCCTCCGGCTGGTTGTGCCTGCAGGCCGGCGCGCACGACACGATTGCGCTGCGGGTGCGCGCACATCCGCATTTCCGGCTCGGCCAGAACGGTGCGCGTCCGCTGATCCTGATCGGCAACGGCACCGGCATCGCCGGCCTGCGCGCGCACCTGACCAGCCGCGTCGCGCAGGGCGCAGCGCGCAACTGGCTGCTGTTCGGCGAACGCAACGCGGCGCACGACTTCCATTACGAGGCCGACCTGGCGGCATGGCGCGACGGCGGCCAGCTCGAACGGCTCGACCTGGCATTTTCGCGCGATGCGGGCGCGCCGCGCTACGTCCAGCACGCGCTCGCGCAGCGGGAGGACCTGTTGCGCGACTGGGTGGCGCAGGGCGCCGCCATCTATGTCTGCGGCAGCCTGCAGGGCATGGCGACCGGCGTGCATGCGGCGCTGACGGCGGCGCTCGGCGAGGCGCAACTGGAGGCGCTGGCCGCCGACGGCCGATACCGCCGCGACGTGTATTGACGCAGCTTTAATGCGAATGCGAATAAGAACGATTCTCGTTTACATATTTTCACGAAGTCCCTATACTTCTTTTCATCGGCGCCGCAGCCTGCGGCGCCCTCCACGAAAGAAGTCCGATCCATGACCCCGATCACCAGCCGCAAGCACGCCCAGTCCCGTTTCAACCAGCACATCGGCGCCGCGCTGGCGGTGATGCTGCTGCCGATCGCCGCCCACGCCGGCGATGACGAGACCCAGAAGGCGCCGCAGACGCTGCAGGAAGTAAAGGTGATCGGCAAGGCCGACAACGATTTCCGCGCCGAGCGGGCCGATTCGCCCAAGTACACCGAAGCGCTGGTCAACACCGCGCAGACCATCCAGGTGATCAAGCGCGAACTGATCGAGCAGCAAGGCGCGGTGACCCTGACCGAGGCGCTGCGCAACACGCCCGGCGTGGGCGCCTTCTTCCTCGGCGAGAACGGCAGCACCAGCACCGGCGACGCCATCAACATGCGCGGCTTCGACACCTCCGGCTCGATCTTCGTCGACGGCGTGCGCGACGTCGGTTCGGTCTCGCGCGACGTCTTCAACATCGAGCAGATCGACGTGCTCAAAGGCCCGGCCGGCACCGACAACGGGCGCAGTTCGCCGACCGGATCGGTCAACCTGGTGTCGAAGCAGCCGACCCTGCGCGACGCGATGTCGGCCTCGCTGTCGGCCGGCAGCGGCCAGCAGAAACGCACCACCGCGGACCTGAACCAGGTGATCGGCAAGGACAGCGGCACCGCCTTGCGCATCAACCTGATGGACCAGGACAGCGGCAACCCGGCGCGCGACCGCGTCAAGGCGAAGCGCTGGGCGATCGCGCCGACCATCGGCTTCGGCCTGAACGGCAGCACCCGCGTGTTCCTCGACTACCTGCACGTCAAGCAGGACAACCTGCCCGACGGCGGCGTGCTCACCGTCGGCCTGCCCGGCTACACCAGCCCGGATCCGCTGCGTCCTAACATCGCCAGCGCGCCCAGGGTCGCGCCGTCCAATTTCTACGGCTCCACGCTAGACCACGACGACGTCCAGGCCGACATGCTCACCGCCCGCATCGAGCACGATTTTTCGCCGACCTTGCGGCTGCAGAACACCGCGCGCTACGGCAAGACGTCGCAGAACTACCTGCTGACGTCATTTACCGCCAGCGCCGCCAACCTGAAGACGCCGTCGCCGACCGACTTCAACAGCTGGACGCTGGCGCGCACCAACCTCACCGTCAAGGACCAGGTCAACGAGATCGTCACCAACCAGAGCACCGTGACGTTCGACCTGCGCACCGGCGCGCTGGCCCACACGGTCGTCACGGGGCTCGAACTGACGAACGAAAAGCAGCGCAACTTCGGCTACGCGGCGACCGGCGCGCTGCCGGCGACGAGCCTCTACCATCCCGATTTCAACCTGCCGGTGGCGATTGCCTTGAACCGCAACGGCGTGTTCGGCGACGGCAGCATCAGCACCCAGAGCGTGTACGGTTTCGACACCATCAAGCTGGGCGAGCGCTGGATTTTCAACGGCGGCGTGCGGCTCGACCATTACAACGCCAGCTATTCCGGCGCAGCGTTGTCGACGGCGACCAGCAATCCGACCCTGCCGGTGGGCACGCTGATGCCAACCAGCCTGGCGCTGGCCGACACGCTGGTGAACGGCAAGCTGTCGGCGCTGTACAAGCCGACCGCCGACAGCAGCGTGTATGCGCTGGTGGCCAGCTCGAAGCTGCCGCCGGGCGGCACCACGTTCGCCCTGTCGAACACCGCCAGCAGCGCCACCAATCCGAAGTTCGCGCCGCAGGAGACCGTGACGACCGAAATCGGCGCCAAGTGGGACCTGCTCAAGCAAAAGCTGTCGCTCAGCGCCGCCGCTTACCGCACCACGGTCAAGAATGAAGTCGAACAGGATCCGGTCGACGCGCTGTACTACCAGACCGGCAAGAAGCGCGTGCAAGGAATCGAGCTCGGCGTCACCGGCGAAATCATGCGCAACTGGCTGGTCAGCGCCGGCTACACGCGGATGGACACCAAGGTCGAATCGGGCAAGCTGATCACCGCCAACGGCATCAACGCGCTGACCTACACACCCAAGCAGGCGTTCACCGCATGGACGTCGTACACCCTGCCGGGCGGCCTGAAACTGGGCGGCGGCGCGCGCTTCGTCGACCGGCTTTTGCGCGGCACCGACGGCGCCATCGGCACGCCGGCCTCCGCCGACGCGTATTGGGTGCTTGACGCGATGGCGTCGTACAGCCTGACCAAGAACGTCGACCTGCAGCTGAACGTCTATAACCTCGCCGACAAGGCGTACATTGCGGCGATCAACAAGAGCGGTTACCGCTACACGCCGGGCGCGCCGCGTTCGGCCAGCCTGACCGCCAACTTCCGCTTCTGACCAGGAGAGCACCATGATGCTGCATATTCCCGCGGTGCTCAGCGGCGCGCAGGTGAGCGCCATGCGCGCCCGGCTCGGCCATGCCGATTGGGTCGACGGCCGTGCCACCGTCGGCGACCAGGGCGCGCGCGTCAAGCGCAATCGCCAGTTGCCGGCAGCCTGCGCGCTGGCGCAGGAACTGGGCGCCGAGATCACGGCGGCGCTGGCGGCGAATCCGCTGTATTTCGCCGCCGCGCTGCCCTTGCGCGCCGTCCCGCCGCTGTTCAACAGCTACGCCGGCGGTGAACATTACGGCGCCCATGTCGACGGCGCGGTGCGCGCGGCGGCCGGCGGCCAGTCGCTGCGCACCGACCTGTCGGCGACCTTGTTCCTGACCGAGCCGGGCGAGTACGACGGTGGCGAACTGGTGGTGTCCGATACCTACGGCGAGCACGCCGTCAAGCTGGCCGCGGGCGATATGATCCTGTATCCGGCGTCGAGTGTGCACCGGGTCGAGCCGGTCAGCCGCGGCGAGCGCGTGTGCGCCTTCTTCTGGATCCAGAGCATGGTGCGCGACGACGCGCGGCGCGCCATGCTGCTCGAGCTCGACCGCACCATCACGCGCCTGCGCGCGCGCCTGGGCGACTGCGAAGACACCGTCAGCCTGACGTCGCAGTATCACAACCTGCTGCGCATGTGGGCCGAAACGTAGTATGTGCGGGTCGGGCATCCGAACATGGGACGGGGTAAGGTCTGTCATTCGGACATTTGGCTTCATAAATGTTCGAATGACAGACCTGACCCCAGCGTTTGCTCCTGAGGTGGGGGTCAGGTCTAACATTCGAACATTTCAAAAAGCCGAAATATCCGAATGACAGACCTGACCCC
>JARXKM010000207.1 GCA_030272785.1 Pseudomonadota bacterium | reverse complement strand
AAAAAAAAGCCCGCCGAAGCGAGCTCTGTTCCAATGTATTACCAATGCTTTAATCGTGTCTCGAGCGCCCATGCTATCTGCGTGGTGCGCTGATGTGTAAATCGACCAACGTATCCGGAATTACAAACCCAGCCTTTTGCGACTGTCTACGAATGCAGCATTACACATGCCGTTATCGAGGCGCAGCGCCTGGGGCGTACAACAATTCGCAAGCGGACTGCAGTACAAAACGGAGTGTAACACAGGTTTGTGCGATGCAGCAAATCATTTCGCCGGCCGCGTCACCATCGGCTGCGGCGCCTGGTCCTGCTTGTTCTGCCCGACCCGCTCGTATTCGGAGATCACCTGCGCACCGACCAGCAGCAAGGTGGCACCGATCTCGAGGCTGAACATCACCACGATCGCCGTCGTCATCGAGCCGTACACCACGTTCACCTGCGACAACGTGGTGAAATACCAGACCAGCACGTGGCGCGCGATCTCCCACAGCAGCGCCGCCGTCACGCCTCCGATCGCCGCGTGCGACAGCGACAGGCGCCCCACCGGCATCACCAGGTAGATCGAGGTCAGCACCAGGATCTCGCCGCCCAGGCCGAGCAGGTACAGCAGCGCGCCGGAGACGCCGCCCAGCGACCAATCGTAACCAAGCAGGCGCACGCTCTCCTGCCCCATCACCTGTAGCGACCCGGCTACCAGCGTGACCATCAGGATGCCGACGCCGAGCGCGAGGATGTAGCAGTACGGCAGGATCGCCGACATCAGGTAGTGGCGGCGCCGGATCGCCACGCGGTGGATGAAGATCACGCTCATGGCGTTTTCCAGCACCGTGAAGGCGAGCGAACTGAAAAACAGCATCGTGGCCACCAGCACCCAGGTGATCAGCTCGCGGTTGTCGAGGAAGTGCGCCACTTCGGCGGTGATCGATTTCGACTGGCTCGGCACGATGTATTCGAGGTAGCGCCGCAACGTCACCAGCAGGTCGGCCTGGTCGATGAAGTGCGACAGCACCACCACCACCAGCATCAGGAACGGCACGATCGACAGCAAGGCGTAGTAGGCCACCGCGCCGGCCAGCAGCAGGCCCTGGTTGGCGCGGAACGCCTTGAGTACCTGCAGGGCAAACGCGAGCGGATGGGCGAGGATGTAGGCGTTGGCGCGGCGGTTCAGGAGGTCGATCTGCGGCAGTTGTACGGTCATTGTTTGGCCAGTCGGATGCCGGAAAATTGCCAGCGTGCGCCGGCAGGGAAGAAATTGCGGTAGCTGGCGCGCGCGTGGCCAGGCGGCGTGGCGTGCGACGACCCGCGCAGCACGTATTGGTTGAGCATGAACTTGCCGTTGTATTCGCCCAGCGCTCCAGGCGCGCTGGCGTAGCCGGGATAGGCGGCGTAGCTGCTGCTGGTCCACTGCCAGCAATGGCCGAACAGCTGGCGCAGCGCCGCGCCGCCGCTGGCCTGGGCGCGCGCGCCAATTTCCCATTCCGCTTCGGTGGGCAATCGCGCGCCGCACCAGCTGGCGTAGGCGTCCGCTTCGTACAACGAGATCGCCGTCACCGGCCGCGCCAGCTCGAGCCGGCGCAGCCCGTGCAGCGTGAATTCGTACCAGTGGCCGGCCTCGTCGCGCTGCCAGTACAGCGGCTGCGCCAGGCCGAGCGCGCCGACCTGGTCCCAGCCTTCGGACAGCCACAGCGCCGGGTCGCGGTAGCCGCCCGCCTCGATGAAGCGCAGGTATTCGCCGTTCGTCACCAGCCGCTCGGCCAGCGCGAACGGCTGCAGGTACTGGCGGTGGCGCGGCAGCTCGTTGTCGAAGCAGAAGCCGTCGCCGTCGTGACCGATGTCGACCAGTCCGCCGGCAAACGCGATCCACGCCAGCGGCGCCACCGCGTCGGCCGGCGCCGGCGCAGCGTCGGTATAGGCCGGATACAGCGCGCTTTGCGCCAGCAGGTGCAAGACGTCGGTGAGGATCAGTTCCTGGTGCTGCTGCTCGTGCTGCAGGCCCAGTTCGATCAGCAGCGCCAGCTCGTCGTTGTCGGTCTGCGCGGCCAGCAGGCGCGCGATGCGGGCGTCGACATTGGCGCGGTAGGCGCGCACCTCGCGCATCGACGGGCGCGTCAGCATGCCGCGCTTGGCGCGCGGATGGCGGTCGCCGATGCCGTTGTAGTAGGAGTTGAACAGCACCCGGAAGGCCGGATGAAACGGCTGGAACCGCGCCTCCATCGGTTCGAGAATGAAGGTCTCGAAGAACCAGGTGGTGTGCGCCAGGTGCCACTTGACCGGGCTGGCGTCGGCCATCGACTGGGCGCCGCAGTCTTCGTCCGACAGCGGCTCGGCCAGCATCAGCGAGCGCTTGCGCACGTTGTTGAAGTGGCAGCGCCAGGTGAACTCGTTGGACGGTTTCATCTCAGGAGGCAATCGCACGCGCGTGAATGACGGCAAACCAGCCGGCCGGATCGGTCCAGACGCGCGTTGCCTGGAAGCCGGATTGCTCGAGCAGCCCGACCGCCGCGCTTTCGCGGTATTTGTAGCTGTTCTCGGTGTGGATGCGCTGGCCGGCGGCGAACTCGCGCGCGCCGCCGTGCCAGCGCACCCGCAGCGGCTCGCGCGCCTCGAGGTGCATTTCGATGCGGCTCTCGGCGCTGTTGTAGCGGCCGCGGTGGCGCCACTGGCGCACGTCGAAGTCGGCGCCGGCCAGGTGGTTGACGTGGCGCAGCAGGTTCAGGTTGAAGGCGGCGGTGACGCCGAGCGCGTCGTCATACGCCGCCTCAAGCGTGGCGCTGTCCTTGACCAGGTCGATGCCGATCAGCAGACCGCCGTCGTTGTCGCACTGCGCGCGCGCGCGGCGCAGGAAGGCGCCCGCCTGCGCCGGCGTGAAATTGCCAATCGACGAACCGGGATAGAAGAACAAGCGCTTTTCTTGCCGCACGATGCCGGGCAGCTCGAGCGCGCTGGAAAAGTCGAGCCCGAGCCCGGTCATTTCGATGTGCGAAAAACGCTGCTGCAGACGCTCGATCGCTTCGCGCAAGAAGTCGGCCGAGATGTCGATCGCCACATATTGGATCGGGTGCAGCAGCGGGAACAGGCTGGCGGCCTTGGCGCAGTTGCCCGCGCCGAGGTCGATCAGGGTGGCGCCGGGGCCGATCGCGCGCGCCATCTCGTGGCCGTGGCGGGCGAAGATCGATGCCTCGGTACGGGTCGGATAATATTCGGGCAGCTCGCAGATCGCCTCGAACAGGCGCGAGCCGAGCGCGTCGTACAGGAACTTGGGCGAGATGGCCGCGCTGTCGGCGCGCAGGCCCGCGTCGAGCTCGGCCAGGACGGCGGCGCTGGCGTGAGGGCGGTTCGATTCGGGCGGGCAAGACGTCGGCATAGGGATTATCATTCGCACCACGGCGGCGCAGAAACGGCTGGCTAAAAGAGACTGCGGTGTTTTTGTTATGATAGCTGAATATCCATTTTTTCAGCGCCCGCGGAGTTTGAAACGTGCCGCCCCGCGCCAGCCTGATTCCATTCAACTTCCTCACCGAAAGTCTCCATGCGCCACTTCTCCGCAATTCGTACGCTCAAGGCGCTCCTCGGCGCCACCGCCGCCGCCGGCCTGATGTTCGCCAGCGCCCATGTCGGCGCGCAGAACACGCCGGGCGTGCTGCGCGTGTCGGCCATCCCGGACGAGGCGCCGACTGAACTGCAGCGCAAGTTCAAGCCGCTCGGCGATTACCTGGCCAAGGCCACCGGCCTGAAGGTCGAATTCACCCCGGTCACCGATTACGCCGCCTCGGTCGAAGGCCTGATCAACAAGAAGATCGACATGGTCTGGTTCGGCGGCTTCACCTTCGTGCAGGCCAACGTGCGCAGCAAGGGCATGGTCACGCCGCTGGTGCAGCGCGCCGAAGACGAAAAATTCCGCTCGGTGTTCATCACCACCAACAAGGACATCAACAAGCTGGAGGATCTGAAGGGCAAGACGCTGTCGTTCGGTTCCGAGTCGTCCACCTCGGGCCACCTGATGCCGCGCTCCTACCTGCTGGCGGCCAAGATCAATCCCGATACCGACCTCAAACGCATCGCCTTCTCGGGCGCGCACGACGCCACGGTGGCCGCGGTCGCCGGCGGCAAGGTCGATGCGGGGGCGCTGAATATCTCGGTATGGGAAAAACTGGTCAACGAGAAGAAGGTCGATCCGGCCGTGGTGCGGGTGTTCTATACCACCCCAGGCTACTTCGATTACAACTGGAGCGTGCGTTCGGACATGACACCAGCACTGAAGAAGAAGATCACCGATGCCTTCCTCGCGCTCGACAAGGCGACCCCTGAAGGCAAGGAAATCCTCGAACTGCAGCGCGCCACCAAGTTCATCCCGACCAAGGCCGAGAACTACGGCGACATCGAAAAGGCAGCCCACAGCGCCGGCCTGCTGAAGTAATCACCGTCCTGCCATGACCACTTACCGCCTCGACAAGCTGACGGTGCGCCACCTGGGCGCCGCCGGCGGCGCGCCGGCCCTGCACGACATCGACCTGGTGGTCGCGCAGGGCGAGCAGCTGGCCGTGATCGGCCCGTCCGGCGCCGGCAAGACCACCTTGCTGGCCACCCTGGCCTGCGCGCAAGAGCCGGCCGGCGGCAGCTTCCAGATGTTTGGGCAGGACCCGTGGTCGCTGCCGGAAGCGCAGCGCCACCGGCTGCGCGCGCGCCAGTGCCTGGCGCCGCAAACGCCGCCGCTGCCGCCGCGCCAGCGCGTGGTCACCGCGGTGCTGGCGGCGCGCCTGCCGCAATGGACCTTGTGGCGCGCCCTCGCCTCGCTGGTCAAGCCGGTCGATCCGCAGGCTGCCTACGGCGCCTTGCAGCGCTTCGGCCTGGGCGACAAGTTGTATGCGCGGGTCGACCGGCTGTCCGGCGGCGAACGCCAGCGCTGCGGCCTGGCGCGCCTGCTGCTGTCGTCGGCCCAGGTGTTCCTGGTCGACGAGCCGCTGTCGGCGCTCGATCCGGCGCTGTCGCAGCTGACCCTGGCGGCGCTGCAGCAGGAAGCCGGCACCCGCAACGCCACCCTCATCTGCAGCCTGCACCAGGTCGATATCGCGCGCGCCAGTTTCGCCCGCATCGTCGGTCTGCGCGACGGGCGCATCGTGTTCGACGCGCCGCGCGACCAGGTCAGCGACGCGATGATCGCCGCACTGTACCGCAACGAGGCGACCGCGCCGGCCGTCGCGGTGCCGCACCCGTCGCCCGAACGGCTGGCCGTCGGCGCCTGTTTCTGATCGCATGACCAGCACGCATAACGTTCCCGCCGATCCGGCCTGGCGCAGCCGCGTCAGCGCCACCATCGTCGGCCTGGCCCTGCTGTGGCCGGCCATGGTGTTCAGCGAATTCAAGCCCTGGCTGCTGTTCGACATGCAGAGCCTGGCCGCGGCGGGCCGCTTCCTCGCAGGCTTTTTGCATCCCGCCCACTCGCTCGAATTCCTGCAGCTGGTGCTGCGCGAGACCTGGCAGACGGTGGCCATCGCGACCGCCGGCTTGAGCCTGGCGCTGCTGGGCGCCATTCCGGCCACGCTGATCGTCACCGAGCGGCTGTCGATCTCGCGGCTGGGAACCGGCCGCATGCGCCTGCCCGCCCAGCTGGTGCGCCAGTGCGTGCGCTGGCTGCTGGTGCTGCTGCGCAGCGTGCCCGAACTGGTGTGGGCGCTGCTGTTTGTGCGCGTGGTCGGCCTCGGGCCGACCGCCGGCGTGCTGGCGATCGCGCTGACCTATTGCGGCATGCTCGGCAAGGTGTACGCCGAAATCCTCGAATCGTCCGATGCGCACGCCACCGACACGCTGCTGGCGAACGGCAGCGCGCGCCTGCCGGCCCTGCTGTACGGCGCGCTGCCGGAATCTGCCGCCGAGCTGGTGTCGTACACCGTGTACCGCTGGGAGTGCGCGATCCGCGGCTCGGCGGTGATGGGCTTCGTCGGCGCCGGCGGGCTGGGCCAGCGGATGGACGAGTCGACCCGCAACATGGTCGGCGGCGAAGTGTCGACCATGCTGATCATGTTCGTGCTGCTGGTGGCGCTGGCGGACGTGGTCTCGAAGATGCTGCGCCGGAGGCTGGGATGATGCCGGCCGCGCCGGCCCGTTCGCTGTCGACCTGGCTGCTGGTGCTGGCCTTGGCAGCGCTGGTGGCGGCCAGTTTCGCCTCGCTGCCGTTGAAGCTGTCGGAGTTTTTCACCCCCGAGGCGGCGGCGACGACGGCGGAATTCATGACCGGCTTCGCGCCGCCGGAGCTGTCGACGCCGTTCCTGCTCAAATGCCTGAACGCGACCGCCGAAACGTTGTCGATGTCGGCGCTCGGCACCCTGCTGGCGGTGTTCGGCGCTCTGGCGCTGGCGCTGCCGGCGGCCGGCCGCTTCGGCCGCCTGCCGCGCGCCATGACGCGCGCGCTGCTCAACGTGCTGCGCTCGATCCCGGAACTGGTGTGGGCCTCGCTGCTGCTGGTGGCGGCCGGCCTCGGTCCGTTCGCCGGCACCCTGGCGCTGGCCGCGCACACCAGCGGCGTGCTCGGTCGCCTGTTCGCCGACGCGCTGGAAAACGCCGAACCGCTGCCGCAGCAGACGCTGCTCACCAACGGCGCGGCGCCGCTGGCGGCATTTTTCTACGCCACCATGCCGCAGACCTTGCCGCAGATGCTGTCGTACACCTTGTACCGCTGGGAGAACAACATCCGCGCCGCGGCGGTGCTGGGGGTGGTCGGCGCCGGCGGCCTCGGCCAGATGCTCAAGTACCACCTGTCGCTGTTCCAGATGCCGGACGCGGCCACCGTGATCGTCTGCATGCTGCTGCTGGTGGCGCTGGTCGATGCGATCAGCTTCGCGCTGCGCCGCGCGCTCACTCGTTAGGACGCCATGCTCGAACTACGCGACATCGACAAATCATACGGCGGACGCAGCGTGCTGCAGGCGCTCTCGCACCATTTCAAGGCCGGCGAATTCGTCGCCATCATGGGCGAGTCCGGGGTCGGCAAATCGACCTTGCTGAACCTGATCGCCGGGCTCGATGCACCCGACAGCGGCGAGGTGCTGGTCGACGGCCAGCCGATGGCGGCGCTCGATGACGACGCCGCCACGCGCCTGCGGCGCACCCGCATGGGCTTCATTTTCCAGGCCTTCCATGTGCTGCCGCACCTGACGCTGCAGCAGAACGTGGCGCTGCCGCTGCTGCTCAACCACGCCGGCCTGGCGCGCGCCGGCGAGATGCTGGCGGCGGTCGGCCTGGCCGGGCGCGGCGGCGACTTTCCGCGCCAGCTGTCGGGCGGCGAGATGCAGCGGGTGGCGATCGCGCGCGCGCTGGTGCACCGGCCGGCGCTGGTGCTGGCCGACGAGCCGACCGGCAACCTCGACCCCGAAACGGCCGACAGCGTGCTGGCCTTGCTGCGCCGCGAAATCAAGTCCAGCGGCGCCAGCGCCATCATGGTCACCCACTCGCACGCGGCCGCCGCGCAGGCCGACAAAATACTCATATTGTCACGCGATGGCCTGAGTGTGTCGCCAAAAGGTCCCTGAAGCCGCATGTTTCTCGCGATATTTACGCGAAACACTTACAAAAAGCTATTGCCGTAGTATTATCATAACTAACCCAATCTGCATAAAAATCTCCAAATGTCACAGTTGGGCCATCAAGGAAACAATCGGTCAGCTTCTGAACTCGTCTGAATGTGGAGGACTAGATGAACGTACGCCAAAAGAAACTGGAAATGATCGAGGCGATGAACCGTGCTCGAGCGCTTGAGCCATCGAGCTTCGTGCCGAACAAGCTGCTCGACACCTTGATCGAAAAACTCAATCTCAAGAACGACGCGGAGTTATGCCGGGTGCTGGAAGTGCAGCCGCCGATCGTCAGCAAGATTCGTCACCGCAAGCTGGCGGTCGGCGCGACCATCTTGCTGCGCATGCATGAAAAGTCGGAAATGAGCATCCGCGACCTGAAGGAACTGGCAAACACGGCCATGCACTGAGGCGGTGCCCCTGAAGCCGCGACGGCTGCGGCGCCGGCCACGAGCCCGCGCGGCGCGGCGCTGCGGCCGCAATTTAACAATTTGCGTGACGGCCGCGCATAGCCCGGCGTCACCGGGCCGGTGGCATGTCAGTCGTTCTTCGGACGGCCGGTCTTCAGTTGCGGCAGGCTGGCCAGCACGGTTTGCAACGTCGCCAGGTCGAGTTGGCCGATCAGCGCGACGCCGATGCGCAGCAATTCGCTTTTCTTGATCTCGAAACCGGCCTTCAGGCAGGCTTTCTTCACCTGGCCGAGCAGTTCGTATTCGTGCTCGGGCATCGTGAAACTATCGCGCACCAGCTTGGTTTTCTTGGCTTTTTCCCGCACCGCGACGGCCTCCGGCGCCGCGGCTGGGGAGGCGCGCTTGCGCGCAGGCTTCAGCGCCGCCTTCGCCGCCGGCTGTTTGACGGCCGCTTTCGGCGCCGCCTTGACGGCAGGCTTGACCGCTTTGGCGGCCGGCTTGGCGGCGGGCTTGGCAGCCGCTTTCGCTTCCGGCTTGGCGGCGGGCTTGGCGGCGGGCTTGGCAGCAGCTTTCGCTGCGGAGTTGGCGGCCGGCTTGGCGGCAGGCTTGGCGGCGGCGCCGTCGCTCCGTTTGGCCGGGGCGGCGG
>JARXKM010000206.1 GCA_030272785.1 Pseudomonadota bacterium | reverse complement strand
GCCAGGCGTATGCGAAGAACGTCGGCTGGCGCATCGACTACCACGTCGCCACGCCAGGCATCGCGGCGCAGGCGCACACGGTGGCGATCTACAAGGACGAGCGCTTTTCCGACCACGCGCCGCTGATCATCGACTACTCGCTGTAGATTTATTCGCCGTAACCGTCGAGCGTGCGCTGGCTGGAAAATTCGCGCCGCGCGCCGCTGAACGGGTCGACGAAGGCAATCGAGCGCGCCAGCAGCTGCAGCGGGCGGGTGAAATCGTCGCCCTTGTCGGCCAGCGCCAGCGGATAGAAGGCGTCGTTGACGATCGCCGCGCCCAGCGCGGCCATGTGCACGCGCAGCTGGTGCTTGCGGCCGGTGTGCGGCTGCAAGCGGTACAGCGCCAGCGCGCCGCGCCGCTCGACCAGTTCGATGATGGTCTCCGAATTCGGCTCGCCCGCCACTTCCTGCATGCGGAAAAACGGCGTGCCCTCGACCATCAGGCTGCGCCGCACATGCGGCCACGCCAGGCCCTCGATCGGCGCCGCCAGCGCTTCGTAGACTTTCTCCACGCGGCGCTTCTGGAACAGCGACTGGTAGGCGCCGCGGCTGGCCGCGTTCGACGAGAACAGCACCACGCCGGCCGTTTCGCGGTCGAGCCGGTGGATCGGCACCAGGTCGTCGAGGCCCAGCTTGTTTTTCAGGCGCACCAGCAAGGTCTCGTGCAGGAAGCGGCCGGCAGGGTTCATCGGCAGGAAGTGCGGCTTGTCGACCACCACCAGGTGCTGGTCCTGGAACAGCACCTGCTCGCGGAACGGAATGGTGGTTTCGGCGTCCAGTTCGCGGTAGTACCAGATGCGGGTGCCGGCGCACACCACGCTGTCGGGCGCGAGCTCGGTGCCGGCGCCGTCGACCACCTGGCCGCGCGCCATGCGGTCGCGCCAGGCATCGGCGCCGACCGCCGGGAACTGCGCGACCAGGAAGGCCAGCATGGCGCCGCCGCTGCCGTGCTGCAGCCACAGGTAGCTCGGCGCGAGGCCCTGCAGGATCGGCAGCGGCACGAAGGCGTTGGCGTCGGCCTGGCGTCCCATGCCTAGTTCGGCATCGCGCTGGTGCGGTAAGCCGGCAGCTGGGCGACGCCGGCGCCCTTGGCGCGCGCGTACAGCGGCAGCAGCACGTCCATGTGGGCGTTGATCTGGGCGATGCGGTCGGCGCCGCTCGGGTGGGTCGACAGGAAGGCGATCGGCTGGCGCGCGTTGAGCGCGCCCATCTTCTGCCACAGGGCGACGCCGGCGCGCGGATCGTAGCCGGCGCGCGCGGCCAGGTCGAGGCCGACCAGGTCGGCCTCGCGCTCGTCGTCGCGCGAGAACTTGAGCACCGCCAGCTGGCCGCCCTGCTGCGCCAACGAGTCGGTCAGGCGCGGATCGATGCCCAGCCAGGCCGACAGCGCGGCGCCGCCGAGGCGCGAGGCGAGCTGCGTGACGGTGCCCTTGACCGCCTGTTCGCGGCCGTGCTCGCGCAGCGCGTGGGTGATCTCGTGGCCCATGATGGCGGCGATTTCGTCGTCCGTCAGGTTCAGGCTGGTGAGGATGCCGCTGAAGAAAGCGATGCGCCCGCCCGGCATGCAGAAGGCGTTGACCTGCTTCGAGCCGAGCAGGTTGACCTGCCAGTTCCACTTGGCCGCGTCGGGGTTCCAGCGCGCCGTGAACGGGATGATGCGGCCGGCGATGGCGCGCAGGCGGATCAGCTGCGGGTTGTTGTCGGGCGCGAGCGCACGCTTCTCCCTGGCCTGTGCCATCAAGCCGGAATACTGCAGGCTGGCCTGCTGCTCGAGCTTTTCTTCGGAGGCCAGCACGCGGTAGCGCGGCAGCGGCTTGACCTGGATGCCGTCCTGTACTTGCGGCGCCTGGGCGGCGATGGCGCCGGCACCGGCGCACAATGCGGCGGCCAGCACGATCTGTTTGAGCGTCTTCATGGTTTGTTCCACGGTGCGATTTTCGGTAACATCATCATGGCAGGAATCGCCAGACCAAAGCACACAATAAAAAACACGAACCAGCCGGTTTCGGCGACGATGAAGCCGGTCGTCGAATTCATGAACGTGCGCGGCACCGCCGCCAGGCTGGAGAACAAGGCGTACTGCGTGGCGGTGTAGCGCGGATCGGTCGAGCGCGACAAGAACGCCACCAGCGCGGCGGCGCCCAGCCCGAGGCTGGCGAACGACTCGAAGCCGATCACGCCGGCCAGCAGCAACTGGTTCGGCCCGACCTGCGCCAGCCAGGCGAAGCCGAGGATCGCCACCGCCTGCAGCACGCCGAACACCCACAGCGCCCGGTTGATGCCCAGCTTGACCATCCAGATGCCGCCCACCACGCCGCCGGCCAGGCTGGCCCACAGCCCGGTGGCATTGGCTGCCAAGCCAATCTGGGTGGTGGTGAAGCCGATATCGAGATAAAATTTTGTCGCCAGCGCGGTGGCCATGCTGTCGCCGATCTTGTAGAGCAGCACGAAGGCGATGATGATCAGCGCCTGGCGCCAGCCGTCGCGCGCGATGAATTCGCGAAACGGCAGCACGATCGCCTCGCGCATGTTCTTCGGCGGCTCGCCATACACCTGCGGCTCGCTGGCCAGCAGGGTGCACAGGAAACCGGGCAGCATGAAGGCGCCGACCACCCAGAACACGGTCGACCAGGGCAGGCTGTCGGCCAGGATCAGGCCCAGCGCGCTCGGCACCAGGCCGGCCGCCTTGTAGGCATTGACGATGACGGCCGCGCCCAGTCCCTGTTCGTGATCGGCCAGGATCTCGCGCCGGTAGGCGTCGATGACGATGTCCTGGCTGGCCGACAGGAACGTCATCGCGCCGGCCGCCAGCACGATCAGGCGCAGCTGGCTGTGCGGGTCGAGCGAACCCATGGCGCCGATCACCAGGAACAGGCCGAGCTGGGTGAGCACCATCCAGCCGCGCCGCCGCCCCAGCTTGCCGATGCTGTAGCGGTCCATGAACGGCGCCCACAGGAACTTGAAGGTGTAAGGGAATCCGACCAGCGCGAATAGCCCGAGCGACTTGATGTCGACGCCCGACTTGGCCAGCCAGGCCTGGATCAGGTACAGCAGCGTAAACAGCGGCAGCCCGGAGCTGAAGCCGAGGAACAGCACCGTCAGCATGCGCAGGTTGAGCAGGCTGCGCCAGGTCGCCGGCGCCGCGGGAGTGGTCATCTTCACAGGCCGGGGCGGGCTTTTTTGCGCAGCCGGAACACCGCCAGGCTGCCGCGCAGGTTGGGCAGGAACGACACCGGCCGGCCGCCTTCGGCCAGCGCCACGCGCTCGAGCACTTCGAGGCCGCATTCGTCGGCCAGCTGTTCGAAGTCAAAGATGGTGGCGCAGCGCACGTTGGGGGTGTCGTACCACTGGTAGGGCAGCGTCTTCGACACCGGCATGCGCCCGCGCGCCAGGGCGACGCGGTGCGGCCAGTAGGCGAAGTTGGGGAACGAGACGATCGCCTCGGCGCCGACCCGCACGATGTCGCGCAGCAGCGCCTCGACATGCTGCATCATCTGCAGCGACTGCAGGCACAGCACCGTGTCGAACGAGTTGTCGCCAAAGATGGCCAGGCCCTTCTCCATGTCCTGCTGGATGACGTTGATGCCGCGCTGCGCGCTTTCCAGCAGCTTGTCGTCGGCGATCTCGATGCCGTAGCCGGTGCAGGCCTTGTCGGTCTGCAGGTAGTGCATCATGGCGCCGTTGCCGCAGCCGACGTCGAGCACGTGCGCGTGGGCCGGCACCCAGTGGGCGATGAAGGCGAGGTCCGGGCGCGCGCGGGACAGTTCCTGGAAATTCATGCGTGCTCCCTGGTCGGTTGCTTGAGCCGGTCCCAGATGCGCTGGTACCAGGCGCGCACCATGTTCATGTAGCGTGCGTCTTCGAGCAGGAAGGCGTCGTGGCCGTGCGGCGCGTCGATTTCGGCGTAGGTCACGTTGCGCCGGTTGCATGCCAGCGCGGCGACGATCTCGCGCGAGCGCTCGGGCGAAAAGCGCCAGTCGGTGGAAAACGAGGCGACGAAGAACTCCGCTTCGGTGCCGGCCAGCGCCAGCGTGAGGTCGCCGTCGCAGGCGCGCGCAGGGTCGAAATAGTCGAGCGCCTTGGTGATCAGCAGGTAGGTGTTGGCGTCGAAGTACTCGGAGAACTTGTCGCCCTGGTAGCGCAGGTAGGACTCGATTTCGAAGTCGATGCCGAAGTCGAATTTGTAGGCGTTGTCGGCGGCCGCATTGCGCAGCTTGCGGCCGAATTTTTCCGCCATGTCGTCGTCCGACAGGTAGGTGATGTGGCCGACCATGCGCGCCACCCGCAGGCCGTTCTTGGGCACCACGCCATGTTCGTAGAAGTCGCCGCCGTGGTAGTCCGGGTCCGACAGGATGGCCTGGCGGGCGACGTCGTTGAAGGCGATGTTCTGCGCCGTCAGCTTCGGCGTCGAGGCGATCACCACGCAGTGGCGCAGGCGGGATGGGTACATGATGGCCCAGGCCAGCGCCTGCATGCCGCCCAGCGAGCCGCCCATCACGGCGGCGAAACAGGCGATGCCGAGGACGTCGGCCAGGCGCGCCTGCGCGGCGACCCAGTCTTCCACGGTCACCACCGGGAAGGCGGCGCCATAGGGCTTGCCGGTGGCCGGGTTGAGGTGCATCGGGCCGGTCGAGCCGAAGCAGGAACCGAGGTTGTTGACGCCGATGACGAAGAAGCGGTCGGTGTCGAGCGGCTTGCCGGGACCGACCATGTTGTCCCACCAGCCGACCTTTTTCGGGTCGTCCGCGTACACGCCGGCGACATGGTGCGAGGCGTTCAGCGCATGGCACACCAGCACCGCGTTCGACTTGTCCGCGTTGAGGGTGCCGTAGGTTTCGTACATCAGCGTGTAGTCGGCCAGCTGGGCGCCGCTTTGCAGGCGCAGCGGCTCGGCGAAATGCATCGCTTGCGGTGAGACTATTCCAATGGATGCCATGAGACTCGAAAAAAATTAAGGGATAGGCAATGCGAACACTACCGCAAACCGGGGTCAGACCTCTAAAAGATAAATCGGGACTCGGCGTCCCCGTCTGCCCCCTAGATCACTTGCAACTGCTGGACCGCTTCGGCAATCGCGCTTGGCTCCATGGTGCGCATGATCTTGCGCGTCTGCGGCGTGATGGTGCTCAGGTCGCAGCCGAGGATCTCCTGCTTGACCGCCAGCAGCTGCGCCGGATGCATCGAGAACTCGCGCAGCCCCATCCCCAGCAGCAGGCGGGTGAGCTTGACGTCGCCGGCCATCTCGCCGCACACGGCGACGTCGATGCCGGCCTTCTTGCCGGCGGCGATGGTCATGGCGATCAACTGCAGCACCGCCGGGTGGAGCGGATCGTACAGGTGCGCCACTTCGTAGTCGACGCGGTCGATCGCCAAGGTGTACTGGATCAGGTCATTGGTGCCGATCGACAGAAAATCCATCCGCTTGACGAACATCGGCAGCGCCAGCGCGGCGGCGGGAATTTCGATCATGGCGCCGACGTCGACGTCGGCATCGAACTTCTGGCCCGCTTCGCGCAATTGCGCCTTGGCCTGCTCGATCATCGCCAGCGACTGGTCGATCTCGAACGCGTGCGCCAGCATCGGAATGAGCACGCGCACCTTGCCGTAGGCCGAGGCGCGCAGGATGGCGCGCAGCTGGGTCAGGAACAGCTGCGGCTCGGCCAGGCAGTAGCGGATCGCGCGCAGGCCCAGCGCCGGGTTGAGCGCGGTGTGTTCGGTCTGGTCGAGCGGCTTGTCGGCGCCGATGTCGAGCGTGCGGATCACCACCGGGCGGCCCTTCATGGCCACCACCGCGCGGCGGTACTGCTCGAACTGTTCGTCCTCGCTCGGCGTCAGGTGGGCGTGCGCGCCGCGGCCCATGAACAGGAATTCGGAGCGGAACAGGCCGATGCCGGCGGCGCCCTGCTCGAGCGCGGCCGGGCAGTCGTCCGGCAGCTCGATGTTGGCCAGCAAGGTGACGTGGGTGCCGTCGCGCGTGACGGCCGGGGTCTTCTTCAGTTTGAGCAGCTTCTTGCGCGCCTTGAGCAGCATGGCCTGGCGCGCGCGGTACTGCTCGAGCACCAGCGGACTCGGGTTGGCGATCACCACACCGGCGTCGCCGTCGATGATGACCCAGTCGTCCTGTTCGATCAACTGCGAGGCCTGCGACATGCCGACCGCGGCCGGGATGTCGAGGCTGCGCGCGACGATCGCGGTGTGCGAGTTCTGGCCGCCGACGTCGGTGACGAAGCCGATGAAGGAACGGTCGCGGAACTGCAGCATGTCGGCCGGCGAGATGTCGTGGGCGATGACGATCATCTGCGGCTGGTATTCGTCCGACGGCAGCCGCGCCGGCGCCAGCTGGGCGGTCCCCATCAGCACCTTGAGCACGCGTTCGGCGACCTGCTGGATGTCGGCCTTGCGCTCGCGCAGGTACTCGTCCTCGATCTCGTCGAACTGCGCCGACAGCTCGTCGATCTGGGTCACCAGCGCCCACTCGGCGTTGTAGTGGCGGCTGCGGATGATGTCGAGCGGCGCCTCCGAAATCATCGGGTCCGACAGGATCAGCGCGTGCACGTCGATGAACGCGCCTAGTTCGGTGGGGGCGTCGCGCGGCAGGTCGGTCCACAGCGCCTGCAGGCCGCGGTGCACTTCGGCGATGGCGTCCTGCAGCCGGCGCACTTCCGCTTCGAGCTGTTCTTCGGCGACCAGGTAGTGCTTGACGTCGAGCGCGGCGGGCGTGAGCAGGTGTGCGCGGCCGATCGAGATGCCGCGGGAGACCGGAATGCCATGCAGCGTGAACGAGGCCATCGATGGTCCTGAGTGGGGATGACGCGGGGCGTACACCGGGCTTACTCGCCTTCGCCGAACTTGTCGCCGATCAGGCCCGACAGCGCGCTGAGGGCATCGGCCTCGTCGGCGCCGTCGGCTTCCAGCGTGACCTTGGCGCCCTTGCCGGCGGCCAGCATCATGACGCCCATGATGGACTTGGCGTTGATGCGCCGGCCGTTGCGGGTGAGCCAGATCTCGCTCTGGAACTTGGCGGCGAGCTGGGTGAATTTGGCGGAGGCGCGCGCGTGCAGACCCAGCTTGTTGATAATTTCCAGTTCTTGTTGAATCATATTTTTATCATCTCAATCACTCAATCACTCAATCACTCAAACACGCAATCACGCAAACGCGCAAACGCGCAAACACGCAAACATGGCGCCACAACGGACGGCCGCACCGGGCCCTCCCCTCATTCCGGTCCGACGCGGATGCGGTTGTCGACCCGCACCGCGCCGCTCTGCGCGCCGGCCAGCGCCATCTCCACCACCACGTCGAGGCTGTCGCGCCGGTAGGTGATGGCGCGCAGCAGCATCGGCAGGCTGATGCCGGCGATCACCTCAACCTGGCCCGGCAGCGCCAGCGAATTGCAGCAGTTCGACGGCGTGCCGCCCTTGATGTCGGTGATCACCAGCACCCCGCTGCCGTCGTCGAGCCGCGCGATGGCCTCGCGCGCGAAGGCATTGACTTCGGCCGGGTCCTGGTCGGCGGCGACGTCGATCGCCTCGAAGCGCTCGGTGGCGGCGCGAAACACGTGCGCGACCGCCTCGATGAAGGCCTTGCCGAGCGGCGCGTGGGTCAACAGTAAGATGCCTACCATATCAGGCTTTCGCCACCTGGCGCTCGAGCGCGTCGATGAACATGGCGGCGACGTCGAAGCCGGTCTGGTCGGTGATCTCCTGGAAGCAGGTCGGGCTGGTGACGTTGACTTCGGTGAGGAAATCGCCGATCACATCCAATCCTACCAGCAACAGGCCGCGCGCGGCCAGAATCGGCCCGAGCGTCTCGGCGATTTCGCGATCGCGCTCGGTGAGCGGCTGGGCGCGGCCGAGGCCACCGGCGGCCAGGTTGCCGCGCACTTCGCCCGCCTGCGGGATGCGCGCCAGCGCGAACGGCACCGGCTTGCCGTCGATGACGAGGATGCGCTTGTCGCCGTGGACGATGGCGGGGATGTATTTCTGCGCCATGATGGTGCGCGCGCCCAGCGCGGTGAGCGTCTCGATCACCGCGCCGAGGTTCATGGCGTCGTCCTTGATGCGGAAGATGCCGGCGCCGCCCATGCCGTCGAGCGGCTTGAAGATAACGTCGCCATGCAGCGCGTGGAAGGCGCGCAGGCGCGCCTGGTCGGACGACACCAGGGTCGGCGAGGTGAAGCGCGAGAACTGCGCGATGGCCAGCTTCTCGTTATGGTCGCGGATCGCCGACGGCTTGTTGAACACGCGCGCGCCTTGCTGTTCGGCCAGTTCGAGCAGCTGGGTGCCATACACGTATTCCATGTCGAACGGCGGATCCTTGCGCTCGATGACGGCGTCGAACTCGGCCAGGCGGGTGGTGGCCTGGGCGCCGACACGGTACCACTCGTCGGCCTCGCCGGTGAGCGTGATGGCGGCGACGTCGGCGGTGACGACGCCGTCCTCGAGCGCCATGTCGCGCTGTTCGAAGGCGAAAATGGCGTGCCCGCGCTTGGCCGCTTCGCGCATCATGGCGAAGGTGGAATCCTTGTAGATCTTGAATCCGGACAGCGGATCGGCGAGGAAAGCGATTTTCATGGGGAATTCC
>JARXKM010000205.1 GCA_030272785.1 Pseudomonadota bacterium | reverse complement strand
TTCACCGGCCTGGCGCCGCTGTGGGCGACCAGGATGGCCGGCGGCGTGCTGCTAGGCGCCTGCGCGCTGCTGGTGGTGATGATCAACGCCGCCTGGCAGAACGGCGCCGCGCAGGCCTCGGTGGCGCCGCTGGTACGGGTCAGTGCGCGGGTCGCCGCGCTGCTGCTGGCGCCGGTGACCGCCATCGCCATCTACGCGCTCGGCCTGCGGGTGGCCGAATACGGCTGGACCAACGAGCGCATCATCGCCGCCGCCGGCCTGCTGGTGGCGGCCTGCTACGCGCTCGGCTACGCGCGGGCGGCGCTGCGCAGCGGCTGGCTGGCCGGGCTGGCCGGCGTCAACGTCGGCACCGCCTTCGTGGTGCTGGCGCTGCTGCTGGCGCTGTTCTCGCCGCTGGCCGATCCGGCCCGCCTGTCGGTCAACCACCAGCTCGCGCGGCTGGCCGCCGGCAAGGTCGCGGCGGCCAAATTCGATTACCGCTACCTGCGCTTCGAAGGCGCGCGCTTCGGCCGCGCCGCACTCGCGCGGCTGGCCGCCGGTGCCGCCGGTGCCGACGCGGTAGCGGTCCGGCAGGGCGCGCAACAGGCGTTGTCGGATGCGCGGCCGTGGGTGCGCGGGGGCGGCGAGGCGAAGCTGTCGCCGGCCGACCTGGCGCTCAACCTGGCGGTCTGGCCGAGCGGCACGCGGCTGCCGCAGTCTTTCCTCGACAGCCAATGGGGCAATCCGACCGCCTTGCCGGCCTGCCTGTGGAAGGGCGGCAGCACCTGCGACGCCTACCTGGTCGACCTGGCCGGCGACGGCAAACCGCAAGTGATGCTGATCGGTACCGGGCGCGGCGGCGGCGCCGTCGTCATGGGCCAGGACGGGCGTGGCGGCTGGCGCCCGGTGCAGCGGCTGCCGTACCAGTTCGCCGGCTGCGCGGCGGTGCGCCAGAACCTGGTCGCCGGGCATTTTCGCGCCGTCGCGGCGGTCGGCAAGGTGCTTGAAATCGCCGGCAAGCAGGTGGCGATGTCGCCGATCGAGGAGCCGGAACGGGACGCCTGCAAGTAGGCGCGGCGGTGCGTACGCCGTGGCCTTGCCGTTTCGACTAGTATCGGTCTGACACAAGCCGATCACACCGACGCGATGAAAAACGGTGCTCCCGGCGGCCTCGCGCCGCAGCCGAACAGCGACCCGGGCGCGGCCGCCAAATCGGCCGGCCTGCGCTACGTCACCGACCGCATGCGCGGCATCGCCCGCGTGGCCGACGGCGCGCGGTTCGCCTATGTGGCGGCGGACGGCGCGCCGCTGACCGACGCCGCCACCCTGGCGCGCATCAAGTCGCTGGCGATACCGCCGGCCTGGACCGACGTCTGGATCTGCCCGCTGGCCCATGGCCACCTGCAGGCGACCGGGCGCGACGCCAGGGGGCGCAAGCAGTACCGTTACCATCCGCGCTGGCGCAGCGTGCGCGACGAGGCCAAGTACGAACGCATGCTCAGTTTCGGCAAGGCGCTGCCGCAGATCCGCGCGGCGGTCGATGCCGCCCTCGCGCTGCCGGGGCTGCCGCGCGAAAAGGTGCTGGCGACCATCGTGCGCCTGCTCGAAGTGACGATGATGCGCATCGGTAACGAGGAGTACGCGCGCACCAACCACTCGTTCGGCCTGACTACCTTGCGCAGCCGCCACGTCAAGGTCGCCGGCAAGGCGGTCGAATTCCGTTTTCGCGGCAAGAGCGGCGTGTTCCACACCGTCAGGCTGGAAGACCGGCGCCTGGCACGCATCATCGCACGCACCCGCGAGCTGCCCGGCCAGGAGCTGTTCCAGTACCTCGACGACGACGGCGTGCGCCACACGGTCGATTCGGCCGACGTCAACGAGTACTTGCGCGCCATCAGCGGCGAGGAATATACGGCGAAGGATTTTCGCACCTGGTCGGGCACCGTGCTGGCCGCGCTCGCCTTGCAGCAATTCGCCATCGCCGACTCCGAAGCGCAGGCCCGGAAGAACATCGTGCGGGCGATCGAATCGGTGGCCGCCAGGCTCGGCAATACGCCGACCGTTTGCCGCAAATGCTACGTCCATCCGGCGGTGATCGACGCCTACCTGGACGGCAGCATCGCGCGCGTGCTGGGCGAACGCGCCGCGCTGCCTGCGCTGTCGCCGGAAGAAGCGGCGGTGCTGGCGCTGCTGCAACGACGCTTGCAGGCCGCGGCGGCGTAGACAGCGCAGGGCCCGACTGGTTCCGGCCGCGCACCTGTCAAAAGACCAAGACTGCCCGCGCCAATTGGCGTATTCTGGCCATTCGCCCAACTTTGACAAGGAGACCAGCATGACAAACGCCGTCAAACCGATTCCCGAAGGCATGCACACGATTACCCCGCACCTGACCTGCGCCGGCGCCGCCGAGGCGATCGCCTTTTACAAAAAAGCATTCGGCGCCACCGAGCTGGGCCGTATGGCCGGTCCCGACGGCAGGCTGATGCACGCGCAGATCAAGATCGGCGATTCCTTCGTCATGCTGGTCGACGAGTATCCCGAGTGGGGCGGCACCGGGCCGAAGGCGCTCAAGGGCACGCCGGTGACCATGCACATGTACGTGACCGACGCCGACGCCGTGTTCAACACCGCGGTGGCCGCCGGCGCGACCGCCAAGATGCCGATGGCCGACATGTTCTGGGGCGACCGCTACGGCATGGTGATCGACCCGTTCGGCCATGCCTGGTCGATCGCCACCCATATCAAGGACATGTCGCCGGAGGAGATGGCGCAGGCCGGCAAGGCGGCGATGGGTTGATCGGTGTGCACGCGGGCCCGGGTCGCTCGCCGGGCCCGGTTGACAATGCCTCCAACTGGGACAATCATATGATCATGGACGATATGAACGAGCGGATTTTGGCCTTTGAAATGGATATGTCGACCGTTAAGGCTGATGTGTCCGTGTTGAAGACTGACGTGGCAGTGTTGAAGACTGACGTGGCCGAGTTGAAGACTGACGTGGCCGTGCTGAAGACTGATGTGTCCGTGCTGAAGACTGACGTGGCCGTGCTGAAGGCTGATGTGTCCGAGTTGAAAACCGACGTCACGATGCTGAAAGCTGACGTGTCGATACTGAAGGCTGACGTGTCGATGCTGAAAAACGACGTGGCCCAATTGAAGACCGATGTAGCGGTCATACGCTCCAACTACTCCACCAAAGCGGATATTGCACAGCTTGAGTTGGCAATGGTCAAATGGTGTATCGCCGGCGTTTTCTCGCTGGCGGGCGTAGTGGTGCTAACTGCGAAATTCATACACTGAACCAGCGACTAATTCTTCGCCGCCGCATTTTCCGCGCGCGACTTCGCTACCAGGGCATCGAGCACCAGCATGGTGCCCGTCATGGCCGCCTCATTCGACTTGTCGACCAACCGGCTGCCGGCGTGGGTAGGCGAGGTCAGGTAGCGGCCGTTGACCACCAGGGTCGGCGCGCTGTCGACGCGGTAGTCGCTGATGGTGCGCGCCAGGCGGCGCATCGCCGTCATCACGCCGAACGAATTCCATGCATTCAGAAACTCGGCCTTGTCGATGCCGTTCCTAGCGACCCACTCCAGGATGGCGTCGTCCTTGGCCAGGCGGATGCGCTCGACGTGCACCGCATGCTCGATCTTGGCGAACATCGCGTCGGCCTTGCCCATCGCTTCGAGCGTCAGGAACAGGTGCGCTTCCGGGTCGTTCGGGCCGGTGTAGGGCAGGTGCACGCGGCGGAACACGACGGCGTTCCCCTGCTTCCTGACCCACGCGGCCAGTTCCGGTTCCAGCGCGTAGCAGAACGGGCAGTGGTACATGAAGAACTCCACCACCTCGACTTTGCCGGCCGGGGCCTTGACGTCCTGGCGGGTGGGCAGGGTCATGAATTCGGCGCCGTTGCGCGGCTCGGCCGGCGACGCGAACGCCAGTGTGGAGATCAGGCCGAGCGCGGCGAGGGCGAGGCGCAGGAAGCGCATGGGGTTGCCTCTTTTTGGAAAAGAATGATGCCCGCGAGGGTAATCCATCTTTGCCGGAAATACAACTCGGCTTGGCTGCCGCGGCGTCATGTAGATTTACTACAAGAAAGCCCGGTGGTGTACAATTGGCGGCAGATTTTTCCACCGCATCCGGCATCGCGCAACCTCCATTTCATGACTCCCGAAACTCCCGCCACCGACCGGCTGGTGCGCCGCCGCCAGGTCATGCGCGCCGCGCTGGCCGCCGTGCTGCCGCTGCCGCTGGCATTGCCATCGCTCGGGCGCGCGGCGGCCGCGCCGGCGCCGCTGGTGGTCGGCGGGCTGCCGGTGACGTGCAACCTGACGTTGCCGGTGACGTGCATGGCGAAGGCGGCGTCGCTGCGCCAGGGCGGCGGCCAGCCGGTCGGTTTCGAGTATGCCAAGTACAGCGGCTGGGCCGAGATCAAGGAGTCGTTGATGACCGGCCGGATCGACGCCGCCTACATGTTGGCGCCGCTGGTGATGGACCTGGCCGACCACCGCATTCCGCTCAAGATCGTCTCGATCGGGCACCGTTCGGGCGCCGTCATCATGGTGCACGCCAAGTCGGCCTACCGCAGCTTCACCGACCTGCGCGGCAAGCTGATCGCCATTCCGAGCCGCTTCGCGGTCGACTATCTTTTCCTGCGCAAGATGCTGGCCGCCGCCGGCATGACGGCGAACGACATCGAGATCATCGAAATGCCGCCGCCGGACATGCCGGCCGCGCTGTACACCCGCACCATCGACGCCTACTGCACCGGTGAGCCGTTCGGCGCCGCCGCGCAGCGCGCCGGCTACGCGCGCCCGCTGGCGATGACGCGCGACGCCTGGCGCAACTACATCTGCTGCGTGCTGACGGTGCGCGAAGAGCTGATCCGCGACAACCGGCCGCTGGTGCAGGACCTGGTCAACCATGTGCAGGCGGCCGGCAGCTGGCTCGACGCCGGCGCCGCCAACCGCGAGAAGGCGGTGCAGATCGCCGCCGGGCGCGCCTTCTTCAACCAGAACCCGAAAATCCTGCGCTTCGTGATGGACAACCCGTCCGACCGCGTCACCTACGGCGACTTGCGCATGCTGCGCCCCGAGTTCGACGAACTGATGGCGCTGTCGCTGGAAGCGAAAACGCTGAAGCGCCCGGTGCCGTACGAACGCTATGTCGACGAGAGCTTCGTGCGGCACGTGCAACCGGCGCCGATCGCGCTCTGAACCCATGCAGAAATCCGCCTTCCTCGCTACGCTCTTGCTGTTCGCCGGCGCCGGCGCCGCCGCCGCAGCCGCCGTCACCTCCGCCGGCGCCGCGCCGGTCGCCGGCCTCAAAGCCGGCCTGTTCGAGCCGCCGCGCGCGGCGCCATCGATCGGCCTGTCCGCCAGCGACGGCAAGCCGTTCGACCTGGCGCGCTACCGCGGCAAGGTGGTGGTGCTCGAATTCGGCTTCACCCATTGCGTGGAAGTGTGCCCGGTGTCGCTGGCGTCGCTGGCGCAGGCGCGCACCCTGCTCGGCGCCGACGCCGCCAGCCTGCAAGTGGTGTTCGTGACGGTCGATCCGGCGCGCGACAGCGTCGCCCGCCTGCACGACTACCTGGCGCAGTTCGATTCCGCCTTCATCGGCGTGAGCGGCAGCACGCAACAGGTCGACGCGGTGCTCAAGGCCTACGGCATTTCCGCCACCAAGAAAATGGTCGAAGGCAGCCGCACCGACTACACGATGCATCACTCGTCGTACCTGTACTTCGTCGACCGGCGCGGCATGCTGCGCGCGCTGATGCCGTACGGCCGGCCGGCCGCCGACATCGCGCATGACGTGCGCCTGCTGCTGCGCGATTGAATGGACCTGATGCCGCTGCTGCGCCGTCATCCGGTCGCATGGACTTTGTCGGCCAGCCTGCTGCTGGTGCTGGCGTGGGCCGCGCTGGCGCCGCTCAAGTATGCCAATCGCGACCTGCTGTTCGAGATCCCGAAGGGTACCTGGGCGCGCCGCATGGCCGGCGACAAGGTCGACATTTTGCCCTCGGTGGTGCGGCTCACCTTGGGCGTGCGCGACGTGCTGCTGCTGCGTAACAGCGACACCGTGCCGCAGCTGTTCGGCCCGGTGCTGATCATGCCCGGCCAGGACTTTAGGCTGCCGTTCGAGCAGGTGTCGGAGAACCAGTTCGCCTGCACCGCGCATGCCAGCGGGCAGATGACGGTATCGGTGGTGGCGCAGCCGGTGCCGGGCTGGGACCGGCTCACCTGGCGCCTCGCCGCGCTGGTCCAGGCCACCCGCTATTTCAAACAACAGTCACCCGAATAAGGCCGCACGTGGAAAAACTCAAACAGGTCATCGCGCCGCTGGCGCTGATCGTCGCCCTGCTGGCGCTGTGGTGGCTCATCGTGGTGCAAAGCGCCAGCGAGATCTTCCCGACGCCGTGGCAGGTGCTGGCCGGGACGATGGAGCTGGTCGACGACGGCACCTTGTGGAAGCACATCGGCAACTCGCTGCTGCGGGTCGGCTGCGGCTTCCTGGTGGCGGTGCTGGTGGCGCTGCCGATGGGACTGTGGATGGGCCGCATCGACAGCGTGTTCCGCACCTTCAATCCGGTCTTCCAGATCCTGCGGCCGATCTCACCGATCGCCTGGATCCCCTTGTCGATCCTGTGGTTCGGGGTCGGCAACGTGTCGCCGATTTTCCTCATCTTCATCGCCGCGGTGTTCCCGCTGATCGTGCAGACCGCCGCCGGCGTGCACACCATCGAGCGGCGCTACCTCGACGCGGCCGAGAACTTCGGCGTCTCGCGCGCCACCCTGTTCCGCCGCGTCGTCATCCCGGCGGTGCTGCCGGAAGTGGTGACCGGCATGCGCATCACGCTCGGCGTGGCCTGGCTGGTGGTGGTGGCGGCCGAAATGATCGCGCCGAAGTCCGGGCTTGGCTACCTGATCATCGACTCGCGCAACGCCGGCAACCGCTACGACCTGGTGATCGCGGCGATGATCATCATCGGCCTGATCGGCCTGATGCTCGACGGCGCCATGCGCAAACTCGAAGGACTCAGTTCTGTCAGGTGGCGCTATGGCCGATAAGATTGCCGTCAACGGCATCACCAAGAGCTTCAAGTCCGGCAAGCAGCTGCTGCCGGTGGTGGGCGGCGTCACGCTCGGCGTGGCCGACGGCGAATTCGTCGCCATCGTCGGACCGTCCGGCTGCGGCAAGTCGACCCTGATGAAGATCGTCTCTGGCTTCGAGCGGCCCGACCAGGGCGACGTGCTGATCGACGGCGTGGCGCTGCGCCGGCCGAGCGCGAAAGGCATCGTCATCTCGCAGCACGGCTCGGTGTTCCCGTGGCTGACGGTGCAGCAGAACCTGATGTTCGGCCTGAACGGCGACGGCCACGGCGACAAGGCCGCGCTGGCCGACCACTACGCGGCGATGGTGGGGCTCAAAGGGTTCGAGAACAGCTACCCGCGCGAGCTGTCCGGCGGCATGCTCAAGCGGGTCGAGATCGCGCGGGCGCTGGTGGTCAAGCCGGAGATCCTCTACATGGACGAGCCGTTCTCGGCGCTCGACGCGCTGATGAATTTGCGCATGCGCACCGAGCTGCTGCGCATCCTGCAGGAAGAGCGCCACACGGTGCTGCTGATCACCCACGACGTCGAGGAAGCGCTGTACCTGGCCGACCGCATCATCGTGCTGTCGGCGCGCCCGACGGTGATCCAGGCCAGCTTCGCGGTGCCGCAGCCGCATCCGCGCAAGCTGTCCAGTCCGGACCTGCAGCAGCTCAAGGACGCCATCCTTGGCGAGCTCGGGCTGTAGGCGAGCGCCGGGCCGCCGATCGTGCGCCGGCCCGGCGGGCGATTCTGTCATGATGGCTGCATGACGACCATCACCCTGCCGTTGTTTCCGCTCGGAACAGTACTGTTTCCCGACGGCGTGTTGCCGTTGCAGATATTCGAGGTGCGCTATCTCGACATGATCGGCAAGTGCATCGCCGCCGGCAGCCCGTTCGGCGTCGTCATGCTTACCGAGGGGCAGGAAGTGCGGGTGCCGGAGGCGCTGGAAAAATTTGTCGCCTCCGGCACCCTGGCCACGGTGGAAGACCGTGGCACGGCCACGCCGGGGCTGCTGCAGGTAGTGTGCCGCGGCGGCGCGCGCTTTCGCATCATTGCCAGCGAGCGGCGGCCGAACGGCCTGTGGACGGCCGAGGTCGAACTGCTGCCAGCCGACCTGGCGGTGCGCATCCCGTCCGAGCTGCAAGGTGCCGCCGACGCGCTCGACCGGGTACTGGTGTCGCTGAGCGACGTGCCCGAGGAGCGCTGGCCGGTGCGGCTGCCGTTCCGGCTCGACGACTGCGGCTGGGTTTCGAACCGCTGGTGCGAGCTGCTGCCGCTGACGATGGTGCAAAAGCAGAGCCTGCTAATGCTCGACAACCCGCTGATCCGGCTCGAGCTGATGCACGACCTGCTCGACGAGCACGGCCTGATCACCTCCTAATTCCTCCTATCACTACGGGGGTCAGTGCCGGCATCCGGACACGGCCTGAACAGTGCTATCCCATCCCCCTGGGGTCAGTGCCGGCATTCGTACACGGCCTGAGCATTGCCGGACACGCGCCAGACCGCTACGGGTGAGTCCGTGTCTGAATGCCGGCACTGACCCCAGGGTACGGATGAGTCCGTGTCT
>JARXKM010000204.1 GCA_030272785.1 Pseudomonadota bacterium | reverse complement strand
TCGACCACCTGGATCAGCAGGTCGCCTTGATTGGCCTTGATGACCTGTTTGACCAGCATCGCGCCGCCACCAATCGCCAGCGGCGTGTCGATAATCTGCGCCTCGTCGAACTTGGCGACGCCATGCAGTTCGCTTACCAGCAAGCCGACCGAGCGAACGCCATTGCCGACGACGACCACCTGGCTGCTGGTGTCGATGGCGGTGATTTCCCCGGACAAGTAGGCGCCGAGATCGAACACCCAGACGAAGCTGTCGGCGTCGCCGCCGTCCAGCGCCAGCACGCCGATGCGTTCCGCGAAACCGCCCAGCGAAACCGGCGCGACCTCGCTAGCGGGCAGCGCTTGCTGGACCTGTTCGGCGGCGATGGCGAACAAGCTGCCGTCGATGAAAAAGGTGGCGAATTCCGCCGCCGGCGAAGTATTCAGCCCATTTTGAAGCATCGCAACGCCATGCTCGCTCCGGCTCGGTCGTTCGCGCACCAGGCCGAAGGACTCGATCACCACCGCGATCACATCGGCGCGATAGTTGTCGGTGGTCTTGAATTCGCGGTAGCCGTGCGATGCCGTGCAGCCCATGATCGCATACTGATCGTCATGCGCGATGATGCGCGAGGCGCTGCCGCCGTTGGCAATTGCCAGCATGGCGGGGTCGATCTCGAGCTGTTGACCGATCGGCCGCGCCGGATCGGTGCTGGCGATGATGGTGCCGCTGCGGTCGACGAAAAACGCCTGCACGTCGGCCTTCTCGCCGAGCGCGCCGCGCAGCATGGCGGCCAGTTCGGCGCCGGCATCGAACACGATGCCGATCCCGCCGATCACCTGCGCATCGTCGTCGGGATGGCGTATCGCCGCGTGGTACACATACGTCGGCTGGTCGCCATACATGTCCGACGGCGCAAACGGCGACACGTAGTACTGCTGCTCCGTGCGCAGGGCCAGCACGGCGGCGAGGGTCGCGGCGTCGATGGCCTCGGCCGGTGTGGTACCGTTGCTGCCGGCGAGGATGACGCCGTCGCGGTCGTACACGACGATGCGGGTGTAGACCGTGTAGAGGCCATTGATATAGTCGAGCATGTGCGCGATCGCCTGCACGCCGGCGTCGTCGAGCCGACCGGGGCGCGCCAGCAAGGTACGCAGCACCGGCGACAGCGCCCACCAGCGGCAATCGTTGGCGCGCTCGTACAGGTTGCGGTCGAGCAGGTCGACCAGCAGGTGCGAGACGAACTCGCCGTCGCGCAGGCCGGAGGCGAGCACGGTCTCGAACAGGTCGCGGATCGACTGCGCAAACAGTTCGTTGCTGCGCGCGCCGGTCTCGCTGATCTGCTCGAGGATGCTTTTCAGCTTGGCCAGTTCGCCGCCCTGGCCGGCCGTCATCACCTGGCCGTTCCACACCACGCGGCGGATCGTCTCGGCCGCGCCCATGATCTCGAACAGCGGCGGGCAGAACGAGCGCGCGTGCGACAGCAGGCCGTCGGCGACGTCCGGATCGAGCGCCGCCAGCACCGCGCTGTGGGCGCTGCCGAACGCCACATCGACCGGGATCATCACCTGGCCCTGCCAGCCGGCCGGACCGGGATAGCCCTGGTAGCCGGCCGACGTGTAGGTACGCACCAGGTATTCGCGGCCGGCGTACATCATCAGGCGCGGCAAGGCGTCGGTCTGCACCGGCACCTGCGCGCCGAGCGGAATCCAGCGCTGGTCGGCACTGGCGATGACGCGGTTGTCGGCGTCGAGCAGCAGCATGTTCGACCGTTCGGTGCGGTCGCGGTGGGCGGCGAAGATGCCGGCCATTTCCTCGTCGAAGGCGAAACACAGGCACAGCACGCCGACCACGGCGCCGCTGTCGGGATGGCGCATGCGGCGCGAGTAGATCAGCGCGGCGCGCTTGCCCGGCCGCAGGTCGCTGTAGCGGAACGTTTCGACGTACTGGTCGCTGGTGAGGGTCTGCGCAATCAGCGCATCGCAGCTGCCTTCGAGCGGGGTCGCCGGGTCGATCTGCACCAGCACGTTGCCGGCCAGGTCGAGCAGGATGATCTCGTCGTACACCGTGTATTTGCTGCGGTAGGCGCGCAGCCGCAGGCGGATCGCATCGGCATCGGCGTCGATGCCGGCGACGAAGGCGCACAGTTCGCGGTCGGTGGCCAGGAAGCCGACATCGGCGGTGCGCTCGTACAGGTTGCGCACCACGATCTCGGTCACGTACTGCGCCTTGGTGGCCATTTCGGCGAGCACGTTGCCGATCTTTTCGCGCGCCAGGCTGGCGACCAGTTCCTTCTCCAGCTGGCTGAAACCGGCCCGGGTCGCCGCTATGGTCGGCAGGATGGTGCGCGCTTCGGCCGGGCAGTTCATCTTGGCCGACGACTCGATCATCCGCCACATCAGGTTCAGTTCGCGCAACGACTGTTCGCAGTTGGTGACATCGCGCATGTAGGGCAAATAGGTATCGACAAGGAAGGGATCGGTGGTTTTCATGGGGCGGCGCGCGGCGGTGAAATGGAAATCGGATCGGGCGCGGGTCCCGCGCCATGCAAGACGATCAGCTGGTGGAGCGGCATCGGCCGGCCCAGCAGGTAGCCCTGGATCAGGCAGCCGAACTGGCGCAGGAAACTGAGCTGCGCGTCGGTTTCGACGCCTTCGGCGATCACCCGCATCTTCATGCTGCGCCCCAGTTCGAGGATGGCGCGCACGATGGCGCGGTCGTCGCGCTCGTGCGGCAGGCCGCCGACGAACAGCCGGTCGACCTTGAGCGAGGAGATCGGCAGGCGCTTGAGCATCGACAGCGAGGAAAAGCCCATGCCGAAATCATCCAGGCTGATCTCGAAGCCGAGCCGCCGCAGCGCATGCATGACCGGGATCGATTGCTCCGGCCGGCTCATCACCACCCCTTCCGTCAGTTCCAGGCAGATGTGGCGCGGCGCCACGCCGGCCGCCTGCACGATGGCCATCAGCGCGTGCGGCAGTTCGCTGTCGATGAACTCCGGCGCCGCCATGTTGATGTGCACCTGCAGGTCGGCCATGCCGGCCGCGTGCATCAGCGGCAGGTCGCGGCACGCCTGCTGCGCCACCCACTGCCCCAGCTGGACGATCAGCCGGCTTTGCTCGGCGATCGGGATGAACAGGTCCGGCGGCACGATCTCGCCGTTCGGCTTGCGCCAGCGGATCAGCGCTTCGACCGCCATCACGCGGCCGTCGAAGCTGTCGAAGATCGGCTGGTACTCGAGGAAAAATTCGTCGCGCGCGAAGGCGTGATGCAGCTCCGAGAGCAGGGTCAGTTGTTCAGCGATCTGGATCTGCTGGTGCTGGCCGTCGAGGCTGAAATGGCTGGCCAGGTTGCGCCCGTTGCGCTTGCTGACATACATCGCCGCATCGGCCGCGTGCAGCAGGGCCGGCGTGCTGGCTCCGTGCTGCGGGTACTGGCTCACGCCGATGCTGGCGGAGACCGACAGCTCGTTACCGTCATACATGAACGACGCGCGCGCCGCCTGCAGCACCTGTTCGGCCAGCGCGTCGACGCCGGCAGCTGGCGTCTGCGCGGCGACCAGGATGGCGAATTCGTCGCCGCCGAGCCGGCCGATGGCGCAGCCGGGCGGTGCCAGCGCCTGCAGGCGCGCGCCGAATTCGATCAGCACCACATTGCCGGCCTGGTGGCCGTAGGCGTCGTTGATCGGCTTGAACTGGTCCAGGTCGATGTACAGGATGGCGAACGACTGGCTGGCCGGGACGCTGCGGCAAGCCGCGTCGACCAGCGCGTGAAAATGGTTGCGGTTCCACAGGCCGGTCATTTCATCGATCAGCGCGAGGCGGCGGATGCGCTCCTGCTGCATCATGCGCTGCGCCGTCAGGGCGATCAGCGCGCCGATCGACGCCGACAGGTCGGGCAACTGTGCCTCGCGCTGGCGCGGCAGCTTGCTGAAGAACTCCAGCACACCGGGGCTTTGCAGCACGCCGTCCGGCGCGACATAGGTAACCGGGAAAATATAGCCCGAACGCAGGCCGCACGCCGCGGCCAGTTCGCTGCGCAGGAAATCCGGATCGCTGCGCACATTGTCGACCCACTCGGCCGCGCCACTGCGCCACACGCGGCCCACCAGGCCCGCGCCGGGCTGCACGGCGAACGCTTCGCTGTGGCGCTTGAACGGCGCCAGGCGCGCATCGCCGCCGTGCCATGAATGCGTGCACCGCAGCACCTCGGCGCCGTCGTCGTCCGCGTCGAGCGCCCAATACGCGCCCCACTCCCAGCCCAGGTCCTCGCACACCAGCTGGATGATCTTGGTCACCGCCTCGCCCAGCGTATCGGTGCCGATCAGGTATTGGGTCAGCGCGAAGTTGAATTTTTCGCGCATCGCCGCGTGTTTGGCGAAGGTGATATCGATCAGCATGCCGCTGGCGATCGTCGGCGAGGCGGCGCGCATCGACAGCATGCGCAGCCAGCGCACCCCTTCGAGCGGGTCGATCAGGCGGAACTGGCAGTCGATCGGCGCGCCGCTCGTTTCGGCCTGGCGCAACGCCGCGCGCAGCAGCGGCAGGTCGTCGGCGACGACGTGGATGCAGCACGGCGCGAGCGCATGCTGGCCCGGCGTGACGCCCAGATAGCCGGCCGCGACCACCGACAGTGCCACTTGGGCGGACGTGCGGTCGATCCACCAGCGACCAAAGCCGGCCAATTCCTCAGCCTGGTCGGCCATCCCGGTGCGCGCCACCGTGCGCAGCCACAGATCCGGCTCGATCGATACTGCCTTGTGCACGGCGCGTGCGCCGGCTTCCATATTGTTTGCTTGCATCATGGTTTCGTGCTCTTCAAGTTGGCATCCAGGATTGCACGATGTCCGCTGCGGCCACATTTGCACCAAACTAGAGCAATCCCATCTGCACCGGGCCGATGCACTCATCGTCATCCGCCCCCGCCGCCTTCTTACAACTGGCATGAATTCTTGCTATACAGATATAACCTAAGCAGGTATTGTGCCATGCAGCATTTTTCCAATACCGCGCCAGCCTGCGGCCGGCAAGACTAGCGTCTATACTGCTATCGACCAATTCAAATGGAGCATCCATGACCGCCCGCCCACCCCTGCCGCCCTTCACCCATGCCAGCGCCGTCGAGAAAATCCGCATGGCGGAAAATGGCTGGAACAGCCGCGACCCCGAGCGCGTGTCGTTGGCCTACACCGAAGACAGCCGCTGGCGCAACCGCGCCGAATTCGCCCGCGGCCGCGCCGAGATCGTCGCCCTGCTCACGCGCAAGTGGAACCGCGAACTGGACTACCGGCTGGTCAAGGAGCTGTGGGCGTTCGGCGGCAACCGCATCGCCGTGCGCTTCGCTTACGAATACCACGACGACTCGGGCCAGTGGTATCGCGCCTACGGCAACGAAAACTGGGAATTCGACGCCGACGGCCTGATGGCCACGCGCCACGCCAGCATCAACGAGCATCCGATCGCCGCAGGCGAGCGCAAACTCGACTGGGATGCGCGCGCGCCACGTCCGCTCGACCATCCCGGCCTGAGCGACCTGGGCCTATGACGGTCAAGATCCGGCGCTACCGTCCCGACGACCGCAAGGCGGTGCTGGCCGCCTTTCGCTCCAACGTCCCCATATATTTCCCGGCCTCCGAGGAAGCCTGGCTGCGCTCCTGCCTGGACCAACCCGACGGCCCCCTGTTCGTGGCGCTCGACGACGGCGAGCTGGTCGCGTTCGGCGGCTATGAGCTGTCCGAGTTCTATCATCTCGGCACCCTGGTGTTCGGCCTGGTACGGGCCGACCGCCACGGCACCGGCGTCGGCCGCCAGCTGCTGCACTACCGGCTGCTCCACATGGCCGGACGAAAATTGCGACCGCGCTACGTCACCGTCGACACGCATCCGCACACGGCCGGTTTTTTCGCGCGCTGCGGCTTCGTCGAGATTGCCAAATGGCCGGGCGGCTACCGCTCCGGGCTCGACCGGGTCGACCTGCGTTTCGAACTGACGGACCTGGCGGTTTCTTTGCTGCGCGGGTGAACCGGCGGCCCGCATCCGTTGTCGAACAGGACAACGCATGCACGGAGGCCGCCATGGCGAAATTCCTGGTCGAAGCGAACTATCTCAGCGAAGGCATCAAGGGCTTGCTCAAGGAAGGTGGCAGCGGTCGCCGCGCCGCCGTCGACGAACTGTTCCACTCGCTGGGCGGCACCGTCGAGTCGTTCTATTACGCGTTCGGCGCGCGCGATGTGATCATCATCGGCGAGCTGCCCGACAATGCCACCGCCGCCGCGCTTGCCGTCAGGGTCAACGCCGCCGGCGTAACGACCATCAAAACCACCGTGCTGCTGACAGCGCAGGAAATCGACGCGGCGGTCAAGAAGACCAGCACTTATCGGCCGCCGGGCCACGACCTGGCGCCCGAAGAGGCCAAATGGGAGGGCGAAGGCGGACAAGTGGCGCAAGACGCGCCGCCATGACGCCTTCGCCGTCGCCGTCGCCTTCGTTGTCGCCGTCGCCTTCGTTGTCGCCGTCGCCTTCGCCTTCGCTGTCGTCGTCAGCGCAGCGCCAGGCCGGCCAACTTCAGCGTCCGCGGAAACGCACTGGCCGATGCCGACCCGAGCTGCACATGCAGTCCGGCGCCATCCTGCGTGAACGCCAGCGCACCGGCGCGGCCGAGCAGCTCGACCTTTTGCACCTTGCCGGCGATCGGCGCCAGCTCCGCCACCGCCCCGCTGACCGGCCCGATCGCGTACAGCGCGCCCTCCTTGACCGTATAGCGCCACTCCTTGTCGCCGAAGCGGGTCCAGGCGTGGCTGCCGTAGATGGCTTCGCCGTTCACGTCCAGCCAGGCGCCGACCTCGAGCAGGCTGCGCTGCTGGTCGTCCGGAATCGTGCCGTCCGCCCGCGGCGACACATTGAGCAGATAGAAGCCGTCCTTGCTGACGGTATCGACCAGCCGCCGCACGATCGCCGCGCCGCCGCTCACGGTCATGCCCTCGGTGTAGCCCCAGGTCGAGCCGATGACGTCGTCGACCATCCACGGCGCGGCGCGGATGCCGGCCGGCGAACGCACGCCGATCTTCTCGAAATCGATGATCGAACCGACCTGCTTGCTGTCATCATTGCTGGGCGCGAAGGCGACGTATTTGGTGCTGATCGACACCTGCTTGCCCCACGCTCCGGCGCGATTGTAGTAGTAGGCGGCCACGCGCCATTTGAGCGGATCGAGCACGCGCAGGTTGGCGCCGTTGTCGAAGCACATCAGGTCGGGCTGGTACTTGTCGATCAACTCGAAATTGCGCTGCAACCAGTCGCTCAGAAAACGCGTCATCGCCGCCGGGCTGCGATCGGCGACGTTGTAAAAGGCCGCCCAGGCGGGATCGTACAGGTCCGCCTGGGCCGCTTTCAGGCGCGCGTCGAGTGCGGCCGGCGGGTTGATGAAGGTGAAATTCTCCACACCATGGTTGGAAACGCCGAACTTCAGCCCGGCCTTGCGCACCGCGCCCGCCAGTTCACCGATCAGGTCGCGCTTCGGCCCCATCTTCATGGCGTTGAACGGCGTCACGTCGCTGTCCCACATCGCAAAGTTGTCGTGATGCTGCGCCGACGGCATCACCAGTCGCGCGCCGGCGCGGCGGAACAGGCTGGCCCATTCGTCGGCCTTGAATTTTTCCTGCGTGAAGCGGGGGATGAAGTCCTTGTAGCCGAACTGCTCCGGTGCGCCGAACGCCTGCGTATGCCAGGCCAGGTCAGCGCCATACATGTGCTTTTCGTACCACTCGTTGTGGTGGGCCGGCACCGCGTACAGCCCCCAGTGCAGGAAGATGCCGAACTTGGCGTCGTGAAACCAGGCCGGGACCTGGTAGTTGCGTGCGATGGAGTCCCAGTCGGCGCGAAATGGCCCGGGCGGCAGCGCTGTCTTCACCGCTGCATCGGCGGCGGCGACGATGGCCGGCGTGGCCGGCGGCCCCATCACGCCGTAGTCGTACAGCGACGATGCCGGCACCGAGCCGCGGTCGGGCTTGGGCAGGGTGTCGGCGCCGGCGGGCAGCGCGATCGCGAGCAGGACGAGCAGTAGTTTCACGGAGGGTTTCGACAAGGAGGGATCCGCGCCGCGGACAATGCGGGCATGGTAGCGCTCAAAGCGCGCTGCGCGGCCGCCACCGCCGCATTACTCAGGAACGTGATTATGTTGCGCACAAGCGGCTGCGCCAGTTGACTTCGCGCGGGCACAAATCGATACTCGGTGTGCAATGCGTCTCCTCCTGTTGGTGATAGGTAGTTCTTGGCAACGGGCAGATTTTTCTGCCTGTTGCATTTTTTCATATTGCGGAGGCACGATGCTGCCCACTTCCGCCAGATTGCGCGCCACCGTGCGCGCTCCACGTTCATGACCATGGAGCGCGCCTCGGTAGAGTTCTTTGAAAACTGCGATACCGGCCGACGGCAAAAGCCGCATGCGCCCGGCGGGATCGACTCCCGGCGGCTCGATAAACCGCGCCCGACCGTCTACGCCGCCTGGAAGAAACAGGATATCGCCCTCGCACGCCGTGCCTGGCGCGCGTTCGTTGGCGAAGGCGCTGCCAGGATTACTCCTGTCGGCGGGTCGCGATCGATCGACGGTCCGCTTGAGCTCAGGCGGATCGTTGAGGTGGGCGGGATCGGCGACGACGATCACGCGCGGCGG
>JARXKM010000203.1:7090-8741 GCA_030272785.1 Pseudomonadota bacterium | reverse complement strand
GACAGGGTCAGGTTGCCGTTGACGGCCAGGTCGGGGAACGGCTTGTAGGCCGAGTACTGCGCCGCCAGCTTGGCCGAGGCTTGCTTGAAATGGTCCATGTCGGCCTTGGTCCACCAGTCGCGCAGGTGGCCCTGGGCGTCGAACTGGGCGCCCTGGTCGTCGAAGCTGTGGCTGATCTCGTGGCCGATTACGCTGCCGATGGCGCCGTAGTTGGTCGCCTCGGACGCCTTTGGATCGTAGAACGGCGGCTGCAGGATCGCCGCCGGGAACACGATGGCGTTTTGCAGCGGCATGTTGACCGCGTTCACCAGTTGCGGCGGCATCGACCATTCGCTCTTGTCGATCTTCTTGTGCAGCTTGGCGAGCTGTTGCGCGGTGTGGAACTGCTCGGCGCGCACGACGTTGCCGAAGGCGTCGCCCGGCACCACCTTCAGGTCGGCGTACGACTCCCAATGGTCCGGGTAGCCGACGCCGACGTACAGGGTCTTGAGTTTTTCCTGCGCCTGCGCGCGGGTGGCAGGCGCCATCCAGTCGAGCTTGTCGACGCGCTTGCTGAAGGCGGCGATGATGTTGCTCACCATCTGCTTCACGCGCGCCTTGTCGTCGGCCGAAAAATTGCGTTCGACGTAGACGTGGCCGACCGACTGATCGAGCGCGCCGTTGGTGGCGGCCAGCGCGCGTTTCCAGCGCAGCGACTGCTCCGGCGTGCCCGACAGCGCCTTGCCGTAGAACTCGAAGCGCTGGTCGACGAAGGCCTTCGACAGGTTGGGCGCGAAGTGGTTGATCGTGTGGAACGCCAGGTAATCCTTCCAGCTGTCGAGGTCGGTGCCGGCGACCAGCGCCGCTTCGCCCTTGGCCGCGCTCGGATGCCAGACGATGAACTTGGTCTGCCCGGCCAGGCCGGCGCTGTTGAAGAAAGCGGCCCAATCGATGCCGGGCGCGTTGCTGGCAAACTGCGCCAGGGTCCAGGTGTTGTTGCCCTTCATGACGTCGGCCGAGTCCTCGCGCGTCGCGTGGGTCTTGGCGATCGCCGTCTCGAGCGCGAATACCTTGGCCGCGCGCGCCTCGCTGTCGGCGTAGCCGGCCAGCTTGAGCATGGCGGCGATGTGCTGCTGGTACTTGGTGCGCAGCTCGGCCATCTTCGGGCTGTCGGTCAGGTAGTAGGCGCGGTCGGGCATGCCAAGGCCGCCCTGCAGCAGGTAGGGCATGTTGCGCGAGGCGTCCGACAAGCCTTGCGCGACCCACAGGCCGAACACGTTTTCAGTGAAAAAGTTGGTGTTGTTGAGCGGATCGACGTCGGCGCGCAACGAGGCGCCCAGCGCGCGCGCGAGGGCGGCCTTGTCCTTGATGGCGTCGATGCCGGCGAGCAGTGGCTTGAGCGGCGCGGCGCCCTTCGCCTCGATCGCCGCCTCGTCCATGTAGGTATGGTAGAAGGCGGCCACCTTGCGCGCTTCGGCGCTCGATTTCTTGTCGGCCTCGATGGCGTCGAACATCTTGACGATGCGCTGATTGGTGTCTTCGGCGATCGAGGCGAACGCGCCCCAGCTGCTGCGGTCGGCCGGAATGTCGGTCTTGGCCAGCCACTCGCTGTTGGCGTAGGTGAAGAAATCGTCGCCCGGCAGCAGGGCCATGCTGGTCGGCTTGGCGGCCG
>JARXKM010000203.1:2442-6990 GCA_030272785.1 Pseudomonadota bacterium | reverse complement strand
GCGGCGCGCACTTATTTCAGCGCGGCGCGCACTTATTTCAGCGCGGCGCGCACTTATTTCAGCGCGGCGCGCACTTGCGGCAGCAGGCGTGCCTTGAGCGCGGCGCGGATGCGGATGCCGTTGCCGACCCGTTCGGCCTCGACCAGCGCATCCGGGCCGAAGTGCTGCTTGACGTAGGCTTCCATCATGTCGGCGTGGGCCGCGTTGGAAGAACTGGCAACGATACCTGAAAACGCGCGGTTCTGGCCGATTGCGTCGAGGTTCTTCGACAAGGCCTCGCGGTTGGCGACCGCAAACGCCCACGCCTGGTCGATGTGCTCGTTGCCGGCGACCATCGGCACGATCGTCGTCGTCAGCTGTGGCGGCAGGGTCGGCGAGAGCGCCAGCTGCAAGGTCCGCTCGGCCAGCGCCGGGTCGGTGGCGCGCGCCAGGGCGCCGCCGAAGCGGTTGCGCTCCTCGTTGCTCTGGGTATGCTGGGCGCGCGTGGCCAGCGCGTCGTAGGTGGCGGCGTCGGCGTGGCGGCCGGCCACGTTCATGACGAAGTCGATCATCGACGGCGGCACGCTGGCCGGATCGGCCAGGAAGCGCTTGAAGCGGGCGCGCCCTTCGGCCAGCGCCGCCGGGTCGCCGGCGCGCGCCAGCACGCCGGCCAGGCGCGGGCGCAGCTGGCGCTCTTCGAGCGGTTCGCCGGCCTTCTCTTCCCAGCCGAGCTGGCGGAATTTCGGCGCCACCAGGTTCGTCACGAAACGCTGCAGCAGCGCACGCTCGGGCTCGCCCACCGCCATCCGGTCGAGCGCGTTGAGGTTATTGAGGATGCCGTCCCACACGGCGTAACGCGGCTCGGCGCCGTACTTGCCGACCAGCTTCAGGTAGCTGTCGAGCTGCATGCGGTCGGCCATCACCATGCCCCAGGCGTCGGCCTGCAGCTTCAGGCGGGTGGTGTCGGGCAGCTTGGCGACCTGGCCGGCGAGCGCGTCGAACGAAGCCTGGTCGTACTGCACGCGGAAAAAGCCGACGCTGGTCGGATCGACCACCAAGGTGCCGTCGCAGCCGCCCGTCTCGAGCGTCATGCTGGGACCCGACAGCAGGCTGTAGTAGGCCTTGCCGTTGACGGTGCCGACCTGCACCGGCACATTCCACAGGCGCTTCTGGGTGGCCGGCTCGTCGATGCGGAACTGTTCCTGCGACAAGGTGACCTTGCGCTTGCCGTTCTCGCACGCCTGGCTCACCGTGATCAGCGGAAAGCCCGGCTGGGTGGTCCAGTCGGATGCCAGCTTTTCGACCGGCTTGCCGGACGCCTTTTCCAGCGCCGCCCACAGGTCGGCGCTGGTGGTATTCGAATACTTGTGCTTGGCCATGTAGGCGCGGATGCCCTTGCGGAACGGCTCCTCGCCGAGGTAAGCCTCGAGCATGCGCAGGAATGCTTCGCCCTTGCCGTAGGTGATCGCGTCGAACGCGTTGGCGGCCTGCTCCTCGTTGAGCACCGGCGTCTGGATCGGGTGGGTGGTCTTGCGGGCGTCGAGGTTGAGGATGCCCTCGCGGTCGACCTGGCCGTCGAGATACGGCCGCCATTCCGGATGGAAGTGGTCGGTCGCCTTGGACGCCATCCACGAGGCGAAGCCTTCGTTGAGCCACAGGTTGTCCCACCAGGCCATCGTCACCAGGTTGCCGAACCACTGGTGCGCCACTTCGTGCGCGTTGACCGAAAAGGTCCCCTGCTTGACGTTGTCCGGGCTGGTCTTCGGATCGTACAGCAGCGCCGCTTCGTTGTAGACGATGCCGCCCCAGTTTTCCATCGCGCCGTTGAAGCCGCCGGGGATGGCGATCTGGTCGAGCTTGGCGAGCGGGTACGGCACGCCGAAGTAGTTGTTGTAGTAGTGCACGACGTCGCGCGTGACCGCCAGCGGGTAGGCGGCCGAGCCGAGCTTGCCGACGGTGGTGACGACGCCGATGTCGACGCCGTCCTGCTTGCCGGCCAGCCGTTCGAGTTCGCCCGCCACCAGCACTACCAGGTAGCTCGGCATCTTCGGCGTGACGCCGAAGCCGATGCGCTGCAGCCCGCCGTCGAGCTTTTCCTGCTTCTCGACCGGGGTGTTGGAATAGGCCTTGAAGCTGGCCGGCAGGTCCACCGTCAGCTTGAAGGTGGCGCGGAACGACGGCTCGTCCCAGCTCGGCAGCAGGCGGCGCGCGTCGGTCGGCTCCATGGTGGTGGCGATCATGCTCTTGTCCTGCGTGCCGACCTTGTACTGCATGTGGAACATGCCGCGCGCTTCGCGGTTGATCAGGCCGTGGAACTTGAGCGCCAGCTTGTAGCGGCCCGGCGCCAGCGGCTTTTCCAGGTTGAACGTCAAGGTTTGCTGTGCCTTGTCGATCTGCGGCGTCAGCGTGAGCTCGCCGATGTCGCGCCCGGCCAGGCTGGCCGCGTCGATCTCGATGTTGACGACGTTGAGCATGATCCTGGCGGTGGCGGCGAGCACCTCGATCTCGACCGTTTCCGACCCCAGGAAGGTATGGTCGACCAGGTTCGGAATCAGGTGCGCGGCGTATTGCAGCGGCACCACATCCTTCGGCAGCTTGCCGGGCGTGGCGCTAAATTTGTAAGGGGCTTCGGCGTGGGCCGCCAGCGCGGCGACCATCAGCGCGGCGGTGCTGACGACGTGCCTGGCTTGCAGATATTTCATGGTTTCCTTGTCCGTAGGTGAGTGCGCGGGCAGCACGATGGCCCAGCATGCACTGTAGAGCAGCGGGCCCGCGCCGGCCGCGACTATGCGACAAACTGCAAAAAAGCGGGCCGAACCGTCGAAATCGCGGAATGGCCGGCACTGCCGACGCCGCTTGGATGCCTGATTGGCATCGCTGCCTGGCGTCCGGTAACAAATTCAAAGAATTTTTAATTATTTTTGAAAAACCCCTAAAGTTCCGCGGCAGGGTGCCGTTAGGTAAGGACAAGCGGCAATCCGATCACTATTCAGCGGTGCAATGATGACATCAAACGAAGTTCTCTCGATGTACGAAAACCTGGCCGGCCTGACCGCCAAGATGTCGATGGCGGCGCAAGCGGGCGACTTTCACACCCTCGGCCGGCTCGAGCAGCAGTGCGCCAGCGAGGCGTCGGCGCTCGAGAGCGGCGTGCCCGCCCTGGCCGGCGCGCAGCGCATGCGCAAGATCGACCTGCTCAAGCAGATCATGGCCAACGACCGCGCCATCCGCGACGTCACCGAGCCGTGGATGAACCCGACCGAAAAGGCGATGGCCGCGCACTAAACCCTGCGTCCCGCCACCACGAAAAAAGCGCCCCGCGGGGCGCTTTTCTTTTTTGCCGCTTCCCGTATGATTGGAAACAGCAACAATTCTGGAGAGCGAACACCAGGTATCTCCTGGTGTCGCCTCTGGCCGGTTGCATCCGGCGTCCGCGAGCACATCGTTGGCCCGACAGACTGCTTCCGGAACAGGCGTTTCTTCAACGTTCATCTGCTTGTCGCGCCACACTATCGTTGGTGGCTGCGCCAGATCCTGGCCCGGTTTTTGTGATCCCTCAAGACCACGGAAATGAGTATAGCGCAAAAAATCAGCTTGTGTAGACATGTTCCGTACGAAATGCATTTTTTTGCAAGATTTTTTTTGAACAACGCCAAGCGGTCGATCAAGCGGCTGGTTCGGCATCCTTCTTGCCCGGCATCAGACGCTTCTTGACCTTGGCGATCAAGCCCGGACCGGGCTGCCCGCCCGCCTTCATCAGCACCGCCTTGCGCTTGCGTTGCAGCAGATACAGCAGCACGCCGATCAGCGCCAATACCACCGCGCTGGCGAGGCCGATGAACAGCCACGGGGTCGCGTGCTCCGGCGCGTGAGCCGGCGCGGGGGCCGGCGTGTGAGCCGCCGGCGCCGGCGTTGCCGCCGCGACCGGTTGCGCGGCGACGGCATGCATGGCCGCGGACAGCCGCCGCACCTTTTCTTCCAGGTCGACGATCTGGGCGCTGAGCGCGGCATTCTTGGCATCGAGCGCGGCGCAGGTATCGATCTGGGCGACGGTAAATTGTTGCACGCAGGCGACGGGCTTGGCCGCCGGCACGGCGCGCAGCATCGGCGCGTCGAACGGGGCGGCGGCCACCACCCGCGGCAGCGCCGCTGCCGGCGCGCGCGCGGCGACCGGCGCAACCACGGGAACGGGAACGGGAGCATGAACAGGCACGGCGGCAGGCACAACGACCGGCGCCGGCGCGGCCGCTTTCGGCGCTGGCGGATTCGGATCGGGCGTAAACCACAGCGTTGCCTGGCGCACCGCGCGGCGGCCGTTTTCGTTCAGGTCGAAGAAAATGTGGATGAATTCGGCGTCGACCGGCTTGGGCGACGCCAGGTGCAGGATGCGCTTGCCGTCGCGCCGCACGATGGTGATGTTGAGCGACGCCAGCGCCGGATGCATGCTGATGCTGGCGCCGCGATATACCTCGATGTCCGCCAGCGCCACTTGCACGCTGGCCGCCTCGTTGGCGATGCCGGTCAGTTCAATATCGGCCGACAAGGGCTGGCCAAGGTGCGAGCGCACCA
>JARXKM010000203.1:0-2342 GCA_030272785.1 Pseudomonadota bacterium | reverse complement strand
ACCAGGGCGGCGCCGAGGCGGGCGAAACGGGGAAAGGGATGTTGTCGCATATAAACAAACTCTATCAGCATTGGCCGCGGAATATCAAGCAATGTGCGGTTGCGAGGCGCGAATCGCGCGTTGAGGTAAACTCTTTCATCCCTTCCCCCACAAAAACAGGACGCCGCCATGCAGAACAGGATTGAAAAAGACAGTTTCGGGCCGATCGAGGTGCCCGCCGGCCATCTGTGGGGAGCGCAGACCCAGCGCTCGCTCGAGCACTTCGCTATTTCGACCGAGCGGATGGCGCCCGAGCTGATCGCCGCGCTGGCCCAGGTCAAGCGCGCGGCGGCCGGCGTGAACCGCGCGCTCGGCCTGCTCGATGACGCGCAGGCCGACGCCATCGTGCGCGCCGCTGACGAAGTGCTGGCCGGCAGCCATCCGGACGAGTTTCCGCTGGCGGTGTGGCAGACCGGCTCCGGCACCCAAAGCAATATGAACATGAACGAGGTGCTGGCCAACCGCGGCTCCGAGCTGCTCGGCGGCGCGCGCGGCGAGGGCCGCCTGCTGCATCCGAACGACCATGTCAACCTGGGCCAGTCGTCCAACGATATTTTTCCGACTGCCATGCACGTGGCGGCGGCGCTGGCGGTGGCCAGCGCGGTCATGCCGGCGCTGGCGCAGCTGCGCGGCACGCTCGACCAGAAGGCGCGCGAGTTCGCCGACATCGTCAAGATCGGCCGCACCCACCTGCAGGATGCGACGCCGCTGACGCTCGGCCAGGAGTTTTCCGGCTACGTCGCGCAGCTCGAGTATTCCGAACACCTGTTGCAGGCCACCCTGTCCGGCCTGCTGCTGCTGGCCGCCGGCGGCACCGCGGTCGGCACCGGCCTGAACGCGCATGCCGAATTCGCCACCCGCATCGCCGCCGAATTGGCCGCGCGCACCGGCTTGGCGTTCCAGAGCGCGCCCAACAAATTCGCCGCGCTGGCCGGCCACGATGCGCTGGTGGCGGTGCACGGCGCGCTCAAGACGCTGGCGACCGCGCTGATGAAGATCGCCAACGACGTGCGCTGGATGGCCTCGGGGCCGCGCTCGGGACTGGGCGAGATCAGCATCCCGGAAAACGAGCCGGGCAGCTCCATCATGCCGGGCAAGGTCAATCCGACCCAGTGCGAGGCGCTCACCATGCTGTGCTGCCAGGTGTTCGGCAACGACGTCGCCATCACGCTCGGCGGCGCGTCGGGCAATTTCGAGCTGAACGTGTTCAAGCCGATGATCGCTCACAACTTCCTGCAAAGTGCGCGCCTTCTGGCCGACGGCATGCGCTCGTTCGATGCGCACTGCGCCCACGGCATCGCGCCGAACCGCGCCCGCATTGGCGAGCTGATGGAACGCTCGCTGATGCTGGTGACGGCGCTGGCGCCGCACATCGGCTACGATCGCGCCGCGCAGATTGCCAAGCTGGCGCAGCACGACGGCACCACGCTCCGGCAAGCCGCGCTGCAGCTCGGCTTCGTCAGCGCCGACCAGTTCGACGCCTGGATCGTGCCGCTGGCAATGACCCGGCCGGGAATGGGCTAACATCGCGCCGACAGACCAGCCCGTGTACGATTGCCGGCACTGACCCCCGGGGGTCAGTGCCGGCAATCGTACACGGGCCCATCGGTCCGAAAGTGCGTTAGCTAACCGATCATCAACGTGTATAGGAATACAATGCAAAAACTGTCATTTGAATTGCTCTCGGAATATGTCGAGGTCAACCAGTTGCTGAAATTGTCGGGCTTGGTCGACAGCGGCGGCGCCGGCAAGAACCTGGTCGCCAGCGGCGTCGTCTCGGTCGACGGCAAGCAGGAATTGCGCAAGACGGCGAAGATTCGCGCGGGCCAGAAGGTGCGCGTCGGCGATGTCGAAATCAGCGTGATGGCCGGCAATGCCGACGGCGCCTGAACTGCGCCAGGCCATGACGGAGCAAGAACGCAGGCGGACTGGTCCTTTTCATTTGCGCCGAGACAAACCGGCAGGGGCGGACTTGCTCATATCATAAGACGTGATCAACCGGCTAAGGTGAACGCCATGAATAGGCCCGAGCAACGCCCGCAAGCGCAGCAACAACTGATCGGCGACTTACGTCTCGTGATTGAAAACGCCGAGGAACTGCTGAAAAATACCGACCAGTACACCAGTTTGCTCTACCAGAACGCGCGCGCCAAGCTGGCGCTGGCCCTGACCGCCGCGAACGAGGAGTTGGCCCGCTTCGAAGACGCCCAGCTCGAACGCATGATGGTCGCCACGCACGCCGCCAGCCTGGCGCATGCCGACCAGAGCGGCGAAGCGCGCGTGCTGCGCGCGTTCCACTGACC
>JARXKM010000202.1 GCA_030272785.1 Pseudomonadota bacterium | reverse complement strand
TCGGCCCGCAACCATCCGCAGGGCGGCGCCGAATTCGTCATCACGCTGCCGCTGGCCGACGGCGCGACGGCGCTCAGCGCAGCCGGAACCGGCTGACCACGTTCAGCAGCGCCTCGGCGCGGCCGTGCAGGCTGACGGCCGCCGCCACCGCCTGGCGGCCCAGCGCGGCATTGCGCTGCGTGAGGCCGTCGATCTGGCCGATCGCCAGGTTGACCTGCTCGATGCCGCCGCTTTGGGTCAGGCTGGCGGCGCTGATCTCGCCCATGATGGCGCTGACATGGCGCACGCTGGCCAGCAGTTCGTCCATGGTGCAGCCGGCCTGGCCGGCCAGCGCGTCGCAGGCGCCGATGCGCGCCACCGAATCGCCGATCAGCGCGCGAATCTCGGCGGCGGCGGCGGTGCTGCGCTGGGCCAGCTGGCGCACCTCCACCGCCACCACCGCGAAGCCGGCGCCGGCCGCGCCGGCGCGCGCCGCCTCGACCGCCGCATTCAGCGCCAGGATGCCGGTCTGGAAGGCGATCGTGTCGACCAGGCCGATGAATTCGGCCATCTTGCGCGCCGACGCGTTCAGCGAGGCCATCGTCAGCACCACCTGCGAGACGGCCGCGCCGCCCTTGCCGGCCACCTCGGCGGCCGCCGCCGCCAGCAGCCCGGCGCGCTGGGCGTTGTCGCAGTTCTGCACCACGCTGCCGGTCAGCGCCGCCATCGAACCGGCGGTGCGCTCGAGCGAACTGGCCTGCAGCGCGCCGCGCGCGGCCAGTTCGCGCTGGCCGGCGCCGATCTCGGTGGCCACCTGCGCGATGGCGTCGGTGCCGGCTTGCACCTGGCCGACAATCTGCTGCAACTGCGCGTTCATCGTCTTCAGCGCCGCCATCAGCTGGCCCGCTTCGTCGGGCGAACCGACCTCGATGTGCTGGGTCAGGTCGCCGGCCGCCACCGCGCGCGCGACGCGCAGCGCCGCCGCCAGCGGCGTGCAGACCGCGCGCACCAGCCAGGCGCCGGCCAGCGCGGCCAGCAGCGCGCCCAGCGCGGTGCCGCCGGCATACGCCCAGCACAGGCGCCGGTAGCTCTGCTGCGCCTGTGCGTAGGCGCGCTCGCCGCGCGCCAGGTCGGCGCCGGGCGGCGCCGCCAGCCCGGCGCGGCGTGTCAGCGCATCGAGCTGGCCGGCCAGCGCCTGGCGCTCCTGGTGCAGCGCGCCGAGCCGCTCGTTGGCCGCGCCCAGGCTGAGCATGCCGACCGCGCCGCCGATGCTCAGTTGCAGCGCGAGCAGCGTGAACACGGCGCGCATGCGCGCGCGGATGGTCAGGCCGCGCAGCCCCGGCCAGCGCCTCAAGCGGCCACGGCGCGCACCACGGCGTCGAGTTCGCCCGTGGCGTAGCGCTGCGCCATGCGCTCGAGCGGGACGACCTTGATGCGGCTGGCCTGGCCGGCGCTGCCGAAGGCGTCGAAGCGCAGCACGCAGATGTCGCGCGCGGCCGCGGTGGCGTCCTTAAAGAATTTGCGCGGGTCGAATTCGGCGCGCTGTTCGGCCATCGTGCGGCGCATCGCGCCGGTCATCGCCAGCCGGATGTCGGTGTCGATGTTGATCTTGCGCACGCCGTGGCGGATGCCTTCGAGGATCTCCTCGACCGGCACGCCGTAGGTCTCCTTCATGTCGCCGCCGTATTCGCGGATCACCGCCAGCCACTCCTGCGGCACCGACGACGAGCCGTGCATCACCAGGTGGGTGTTGGGCAGGCGCGCGTGGATCTGCTTGATGCGGTCGATGGCGAGGATGTCGCCGGTCGGCTTGCGGCTGAATTTGTAGGCGCCGTGGCTGGTGCCGATGGCGATCGCCAGCGCATCGACGCCGGTGCGCAGCACGAAGTCGGCGGCCTGCGCCGGGTCGGTCAGCATCTGCTCGTGCGACAGCTGGCCGTCGGCGCCCGAGCCGTCCTCCTCGCCGGCCTGGCCGGTTTCGAGCGACCCGAGGCAACCGAGTTCACCCTCCACCGAGACGCCGATGCAGTGGGCGAAATCGACCACGGTGCGGGTGGTGGCGACGTTGTAGTCGTACGAGGCGGGCGTTTTCATGTCGGCCATCAGCGAGCCGTCCATCATCACGCTGGAAAAGCCGGAGCGGATCGCGCCCTGGCACACGGCCGGGCTGGCGCCGTGATCCTGGTGCATGCAGATCGGGATGTGCGGATAGGCCTCCAGCGCCGCCTCGACCATCTTGCGCAGGAACGCTTCGCCGGCATACTTGCGGGCGCCGGCCGAGGCCTGCAGGATCACCGGGCTGTCGCAGGCGTCGGCCGCCTGCATGATGGCGAGGATCTGTTCGAGGTTGTTGACGTTGAAAGCGGGCAGGCCGTACTGGTGCTCGGCGGCGTGGTCGAGCAGTTGGCGCAGCGATACGAGGGACATGCGATTCTCCTTGATGGGGTGGGTATGGGGTGGTTCAGGCGCCGAAACGGCGTTCCAGCGCGGCGACCGCGGGCAGCGTTTTACCTTCGAGGAATTCGAGGAAGGCGCCGCCGGCAGTCGAGATATAGTCGATCCGGTCGCCGATGCCGAAGGCGTTGATGGCGGCCACGGTGTCGCCGCCGCCGGCGATCGAAAACGCCGGCGACTCGGCGATCGCGCGCGCCAGCACGCGCGTGCCGCCGGCGAAGGCGGGGAACTCGAACACGCCGAGCGGCCCGTTCCAGACGATGGTGCCGGCCGTCTGCATGGCGCGCGCCAGCGCCAGCGCGCTGTCCGGGCCGATGTCGAGGATCAGGTCGTCGGCCGCCACCGCATCGACATCCTTGACGCTGGCGGCGGCATCGGCGGCGAAGCGCTTGGCGCACACCACGTCGAGCGGCAGCGGCACCGAGGCGCCGCGCGCCGCCATCTTCGCCATGATGCGGCGCGCCTCGGGCAGCAGCGCCGGCTCGGCCAGCGAAGCGCCGATCGGCTTGCCTTGCGCCAGCAGGAAGGTGTTGGCGATGCCGCCGCCGACGATCAGCAGGTCTACCTTGTCGGCCAGCGCATCGAGCACCGTCAGCTTGGTCGACACCTTCGAGCCGGCCACGATCGCCACCAGCGGGCGCCTGGCGTCGGCCAGCGCCAGCGTCAGCGCGTCCAGTTCGGCCGCCATCAGCGGGCCGGCGCAGGCCAGTGGCGCATAACGGGCCACGCCTTCGGTGCTGGCCTCGGCGCGGTGGGCGCTGCCGAAAGCGTCGTTGACGTAGACGTCGCACAGCGCGGCCATGGCGCGCGCCAGCGCCGGGTCGTTGTCCTTCTCGCCCGGGTTGCCGCGGCAGTTCTCCAGCATTACCAGCTGGCCTGGCGCCAGCGCGATGCCGCCGCCCCAGTTGCGCCGCAGCGGCACGGGGCGCTGCAGCAGTTCGGCCAGCCGGGCGGCGACAGGCGCGAGCGAGTCGCGCGCCGTCAGCGCCCCTTCGGCCGGGCGCCCCAGGTGCGACGTCACCATCACCGCCGCGCCGGCGGCCAGCGCGTGGCGGATCCCCGCCAGCGCGGCGCGGATGCGGCTGTCGTCGGTGATGGCGCCGGCGGCGTCCTGCGGCACGTTCAGGTCGGCGCGGATCAGCACCCGCTTGCCGTCCAGCTGCGCGGCGTCCAGTTCGGTCAGTTTGTGAAAACGCGCAGTAGTCATCGCTGGTCTCGCACGGTGAGGTTGGGAGGGTGCCATCTAGCGCGCCGCCATCAGGGCCACGGTGGTGTCGAGCATGCGGTTCGAAAACCCCCACTCGTTGTCGTACCAGCTGCCCACCTTGACCAGGTTGCCGATCACCTTGGTGAGCGACTCGTCGTAGGTGCTCGATGCCGGGTTGTGGTTGAAGTCGCGGCTCACCAGGGGCTCGCAGGTGTAGTCGAGGATGCCGCGCAGCGCGTCCGAGTCGGCCGCCGCGCGCATGATCGCGTGGACCTCGGCGCTGGTGGTCGGCCGGGCCGCCACGAACGTCAGGTCGACCATCGACACGTTGATCACCGGGACCCGGATCGCGAAGCCATCGAGCTTGCCGTTCAGTTCGGGCAGCACCAGCCCGACCGCGCTCGCTGCGCCCGTCCTGGTCGGGATCATGCTGGTGGTGGCCGAGCGCGCGCGGCGCAGGTCTTCGTGCATCACGTCGGTGAGCACCTGGTCGTTGGTGTAGGCGTGGATGGTGGTCATCAGGCCGCTGACCACCCCCAGCGCGCGGTGCAGCGGCAGGATCAGCGGCGCCAGGCAGTTGGTGGTGCAGGAGGCGTTCGAGATCACCGTGTCGCTCGCCTTGAGCACGTGCTGGTTGACGCCGAATACCACGGTGGCGTCGACGTCGCTGCCGCCGGGCGCCGAGATGATCACCTTGCTGGCGCCGGCGCGCAGGTGTGCCGAGGCCTTCTGCTTGCTGGTGAAAAAACCGGTACATTCGAGCACCACGTCGACGCCCAGTTCCTTCCACGGCAGCTCGGCCGGGTCGCGGCAGGCCAGCACGCGGATGCGGTCGCCGTCGACCACCATGTACTGGCCGTCGACCGAAACACTGGCGTCAAAACGGCCGTGCGCGCTGTCGTACTTGGTCAGGTGGGCGTTGCTGTGCGGGTCGCCCAGGTCGTTGATGGCGACGATCTGCAGGCCGTGGTGCTTGGCGCCTTCGTAGTGGGCACGCAGGATGTTGCGGCCAATTCGGCCGTAGCCGTTGATCGCGACTTTAATGGTCATGACTGCTTCCTTCATAGGGTGGTGGTGGATGATGCGAACCGTGAAATCATGGTGCGTGGGCCAGCGCGCCGGCGGCCAGCAGCGGCGCGAGCTGCTCGAGCGAGTCGATCTGGCGCGCGTCGCGCAGCGCGCCAGCGTCGGCCTGGCCGGGGTAGCCGTAGCTGACCAGCCAGACCGGCATGCCGGCGGCGTGCGCGGCGGCGGCGTCGACCGCCGAGTCGCCCACCATCAGCGCATGCAGCGGGTCGACCCCGAGCAAGGCGCAGGCGTGCAGCAGCGGCTGCGGCGACGGCTTCATCGCCGCGATCGAGTCGCCGCCGACGACGGCAGCAAAATGGCGCCGCAGGCCGGTGCTCTCGAGCAGCGCCTCGGCAAACGCGATCGGCTTGTTGGTGACGCAGGCGAGCCGGTAGCCGGCGGCGCCAAGCGCGGCCAGGCCGGCGCGCACGCCGGCGTACGGCGCGCCATACCGGCCGTTGGTACGCGCGTAGTGGCGGTAGAACAGCGCCTCGGCGTCGGCCTGGCCGACGCTTGCCGCCAGGCCGGCGGCGGCCAGCACGCGCGCCACCAGCCGCGGCGCACCGTGGCCGATGAAGGCGCCGACAGCGGCCGCCGTCATCGGCGCGCACCCCAGTTCGGCCAGCATGGCGTTGACCGCTTCGGCCAGGTCGGGCGCGGTGTCGACCATGGTGCCGTCGAGGTCGACCAGCACGGCGCGCGGCTGCCGGCGGTCCGGTTGCACGATACCGTCCATCAGCATGCTCCGGCGCCGGGCAGCAGGCTGCGCGCCGCCGCCGCCACGTCGGCACTGGTGAGCTTGAAGTGGGCATACAGCTGCTGCGCCGGGGCCGACTCGCCGAAGCTGTCGACGCCGAGCGCGATGCCGCCTTCGCCCACCACCGCGCGCCAGAACCAGGTCACGCCGGCCTCGATGCTCACGCGCGGCACGCCGGCCGGCAGCACCGCCTGGCGGTACGCCGCATCCTGGGCGTAGAACAGTTCGACGCACGGCAGCGACACCAGGCGCGCGCGGATGCCGTCGGTGGCCAACTGGCGCGCCGCCGCCGCCGCGATCTCGACTTCGGAACCGGTCGCCACCAGCACCACCTGCGGCTCGGCGCAGTCGCGCAGCACGTAGCCGCCGCGCGCCGCACCAGCGAGCTGGGCGGCGTCGCGCTCGAACGGTTCGAGCGCCTGGCGCGACAGTACCAGGCAGGTCGGGCCGTCAACGCGTTCGAGCGCGGCCTGCCAGGCGATCGCCGTCTCGATGCCGTCGCACGGCCGCCACAGCCGGTTGTTGGGGATCAGCCGCAGGCTCGCCGCGTGCTCCACCGGCTGGTGGGTCGGACCGTCTTCGCCCAGCCCGATCGAGTCGTGGGTCAGCACGTGGATCACGCGCAGCTTCATCAGCGCGGCCATGCGGATGGCGTTGCGCGAATAGTCGGAGAACGCCATGAAAGTGCCGCCGTAGGGAATTGCGCCGCCGTGCAGGGCGACCCCGTTCATCATCGCCGCCATGCCGAATTCGCGCACGCCGTAGCTGAGGTAGTTGCCCGCGCCCGGTTCGCTGGCGTGGTTCAGCCAGAGCGAGGTCTTCACGTCCGTCAGGTTCGAGCCGGTCAGGTCGGCCGAGCCGCCGAACAGCTCGGGCACCGTGCCGCTCAAGTGTTCGAGCACCAGTTGCGAGGCCTTGCGGGTGGCCACCTTCTGGCCCAGCGCACCGGGCGCGGCCAGCAAGGCGGCGATGCTGGCGGCCAGGCCGTCGGGCAGGGCGCCGGCGTCGCAGCGCGCCAGTTCGTCGGCCAGGCCGGGATGGTCGGCGCGGTAGGCATCGAGCTGGCGCCGCCACTGCTGCGCGTGGCGCCGGCCGGCGGCGCGCGCATCCCAGGCCTCGGCCAACTGCGCCGGCACCTCGAACGGCGCCGCGCTCCAGCCGCGTGCGACCCGCATGGCGGCGATTTCGGCGGCGCCGAGCGGCGATCCATGCACCGCGTGGCCGCCGGCCTTGGTCGGCGCGCCGTGGCCGATCACGGTCTTGCAGCAGATCAGGGTGGGGCGCGATTGCTGCGACCTGGCCTGGCCGATCGCCGCGTCCACCGCCGCCAGGTCGTGGCCGTCGACCGCCAGCACGTCCCAGCCGTAGGCGCGAAAGCGCGCCGCGGTGTCGTCGCCGAACCAGCCGGCCACGTCGCCGTCGATCGAGATGCCGTTGTCGTCGTACAGGCAGATCAGCTTGCCCAGGCCGAGCGTGCCGGCCAGCGAGGCGACTTCGTGACTGATGCCCTCCATCAGGCAGCCGTCGCCGACGAACACGTAGGTGCGATGGTCGATCAGGCGGTGGCCCGGGCGGTTGAAACGCGCCGCCTGCATCTGTTCGGCCAGCGCCATGCCGACGGCATTGGCCAGGCCCTGGCCGAGCGGCCCGGTGCTCGTCTCGACGCCGGGCGTGACGCCGACCTCGGGATGGCCGGGAGTGAGCGAACCGAGCTGGCGGAAGCGGCGCAGCTGCGCCATCGGCAGCGCGTAGCCGGTCAGGTGCAGCAGCGCGTAAAGCAGCATCGAGGCGTGGCCGTTGGAGAGGACGAAGCGGTCGCGGTTGATCCAGCGCGGCGCTGCCGGGTCGTGGCGCAGGTGGCCGCGCCACAGCGCGGTGGCCATTTCGGCCATGCCGAGCGGGGCGCCGGGGTGGCCGGACCCGGCCTGTTCGACCGCGTCGGCGGTGAGAAAGCGCAGTGCATCGGCGGCGCCGTCGTCATGCAGGTTAGCGCGGTGTTCGGGGGCGTTCATGGGCATCTCGCTGTTCAAGGGTCAAAGGGCGCCGATGGCGCGCTGCTTGCGCTCCATCATGCGCAGGATGAAGGGGGTGAAGATCAACTGCATCGCCAGCTCCATCTTCCCGCCCGGGACCACGATGGTGTTCGCGCGCGACATGAACGCGCCCGGCACCATCGTCAGCAGGTAGGGGAAGTCGATGCCGCGCGGGTTGGCGAAGCGGATCACCACCATGCTCTCGTCGGGCGCCGGGATTTCGCGCGCGATGAATGGATTGGAGGTGTCGACGCACGGCACGCGCTGGAAGTTGACGTGGGTGTGGGTGAACTGCGGGCAGATGTAGTTCACGTAGTCGGGCATGCGGCGCAGGATGGTGTCGGTCACCGCCTCGGTCGAGTAGCCGCGCTTGGCCTTGTCGCGCCACAGCTTCTGGATCCATTCGAGGTTAATCACCGGCACCACGCCGATCAGCAGGTCGGGATGACGCGCGATGTTGACCTTGTCGGTGACGACGCCGCCATGCAGGCCCTCGTAGAACAGCAGGTCGTTGTCGCTGTCGAGATCCTCCCAGGGGGTGAAGGTGCCCGGCTGCTGCTCGTAGGGGCGCGCTTCGTCGTGGTCGTGCAGGTACTTGCGGCGCCGTCCGCGCCCGCTCGCGCCGTAGGTCGCGAACAGCGCCTCGAGTTCGCTGAACAGGTTGGTGTCGGGGCCGAAATGGCTGAAGTTGTTGTCGCCGCTGGCCTCGGCGGCGGCCAGCTTGAGCTTCATTTCCGCGCGGTCGTAGCGGTGGAAGCTGTCGCCTTCGATCACCACCGAGCGCACTTTCTCGCGCCGGAAGATGTTTTCGAAGGTGCGCGTGACGGAGGTGGTGCCGGCACCGGACGAACCGGTGATGGCGATGATGGGGTGGCGTTCGGACATGGCGTCTCTCCAGGATGTCAGGCGGGCGCGCGGAACAGGCCGCGTTCGTGGAACAGCGGGCTGGCCAGTTCGGCCGGCGGCGCGTTGTAATAGCGTTCGATGCGTTCGACCTCGTTGCGCGAGCCGAAAATGAGGCCGATGCGCTGGTGCAGCGCGTCCGGCTGCACGCCGGTGACCGGGCCGCGCCCGGTGCTGGCGGCGCCGCCGGCCTGCTCCATCAGGAAGCCGATCGGGTTGGCCTCGTAGAGCAGGCGCAGGCGGCCGGCGCGCTGCGGGTCCTTCGAATCGCGCGGATACATGAACACGCCGCCGCGCAGCAGGATGCGGTGCGCCTCGGCCACCATCGAGGCGATCCAGCGCATGTTGAAGTCC
>JARXKM010000201.1 GCA_030272785.1 Pseudomonadota bacterium | reverse complement strand
TGATGATCGTCGCCGGCACGCTGTGCAACAAGATGGCGCCGGCGCTGCGCAAGGTCTACGACCAGATGCCCGAGCCGCGCTGGGTCATCTCGATGGGTTCCTGCGCCAACGGCGGCGGCTACTATCACTATTCCTACTCGGTGGTGCGCGGTTGCGACCGCATCGTGCCGGTCGACGTCTACGTGCCCGGCTGCCCGCCGACCGCCGAAGCGCTGCTGTACGGGATCTTGCAGCTGCAGAACAAGATCAAGCGCACCAACACCATCGCACGCTAAGGGGCGCTGTTACCATGACGACAAAACTCGATGTCCTTCACCGCGCGCTCGCCGCAGCATTGGGCGACGGCGCCGCCATCAGCACCGCGCTGGGCGAAGTGACGGTGGTGGTCAAGGCCGCCGACTACCTGCAGGCCATGCTGACCCTGCGCGACGACCCGGCGCTCAGGTTCGAGCAACTGCTCGACCTGTGCGGCGTCGATTATTCGACCTACGGCGAAGGCACGTGGGACGGCTTGCGTTTCGCCGCCGTCTCGCACCTGCTGTCGATCGAGCACAACTGGCGCGTGCGGGTGCGCGTGTTCGCCCCCGACGACGAGATGCCGCTGCTGGCTTCCGTGGTCGGCGTCTGGCGCGCCGCCAACTGGTACGAGCGCGAAGCGTTCGACCTGTACGGCATCCTGTTCGAAGGCCACAACGACCTGCGCCGCATCCTCACCGACTACGGCTTCATCGGCCACCCGTTCCGCAAGGACTTCCCGGTCACCGGCTACGTCGAGATGCGCTACGACCCCGAGCAGAAGCGCGTGATCTACCAACCCGTGACGATCGAGCCGCGTGAAATCATTCCGCGCGTGATCCGCGAAGACACCTACGGGATGAAATAATGGCTGAGCTTAAAAATTACACCCTCAACTTCGGTCCGCAGCACCCGGCCGCGCACGGCGTGCTGCGCCTGGTGCTCGAGCTCGACGGCGAAGTGATCCAGCGCGCCGACCCGCACATCGGCCTGCTGCACCGCGCCACCGAAAAACTGGCCGAGACGCGCACCTACCTGCAGTCGGTGCCGTACATGGACCGGCTCGATTACGTGTCGATGATGGCCAACGAGCACGCCTACGTGCTGGCGATCGAAAAGCTGCTCGGCGTGCAGGTGCCGGTGCGCGCGCAGTACATCCGCGTCATGTTCGATGAAATCACCCGCCTGCTGAACCACCTGATGTGGCTCGGCGCGCACGCGCTCGACGTCGGCGCCATGGGCCCTTTCCTGTACGCCTTCCGCGACCGCGAAGACCTGTTCGACGTCTACGAGGCGGTGTCCGGCGCGCGCATGCACGCGGCCTACTACCGCCCGGGCGGCGTGTACCGCGACCTGCCCGACGCGATGCCCAAGCACAAGGCCTCGATCATCCGCAGCGCCAAGGCGATCGACGCGCTCAACGAAGCGCGCCAGGGCTCGCTGCTCGACTTCATCGACGATTTCTCGCACCGTTTCGTCACCTACGTCGACGAATACGAGACCTTGCTGACCGACAACCGCATCTGGAAACAGCGTACCGTCGGCATCGGCGTGGTCTCGCCGGAAGACGCCAAGGCGATGGGCTTTACCGGCGCCATGCTGCGCGGCTCCGGCGTCGCCTGGGACTTGCGCAAGACCCAGCCGTACGCGGTCTACGACAAGATGGATTTCGACATCCCGGTCGGCACCAACGGCGACTGCTACGACCGCTACCTGGTGCGCGTCGAGGAGATGCGCCAGTCGAACCGCATCATCAAGCAGGCCAGCGCCTGGCTGCGCGCCAACCCGGGCCCGGTGATGGTCAACAACCACAAGGTGGCGCCGCCTTCGCGCGTGGACATGAAGACCAACATGGAATCGTTGATCCACCACTTCAAGCTGTTTACCGAGGGCATGCACGTACCGGCCGGCGAGGCGTATGCCGCGGTCGAGCATCCGAAGGGCGAGTTCGGCATTTACATCGTGTCCGACGGCGCCAACAAGCCGTACCGCCTGAAGATCCGCGCCCCCGACTACGCCCACCTGCAAAGCCTGGACGAAATGGCGCGCGGCCACATGATCGCCGACGCCGTCACCATCATCGGAACGCAAGACATCGTATTCGGCAGCATCGACCGCTAGGGTCCTCGCACACCGTTGCACATTTAGGGCAGAACCATGTTGTTATCTGAACTTTGCTACAAAAAAATCGACCGCGAGCTGGCCAAGTATCCGGCCGACCAGCGCCAGTCGGCCGTGATGGCCGCGCTGGCCCACGCCCAGGTTGAACTGGGCTGGCTGGCGCCGGAAACCATGCAGGAAATCGCCGACTACATCGGCATGCCCGCCATCGCCGTGCAGGAAGTGGCGACGTTCTACAACATGTACAACGTCAAGCCGGTCGGCACCCACAAGATATCGGTCTGCACCAACCTGCCATGCGCGCTGTCGGGCGGCGTCAACGCCGCCAAGCGCCTGCAGGACAAGCTCGGCATCGGCTTTCGCGACACCACCGCCGACGGCAAGTTCACCCTGGTCGAAGGCGAGTGCATGGGCGCCTGCGGCGACGCGCCCGTCATGATCGTCAACAATCACCGCATGTGCTCGTTCATGAGCGATGCCAAGATCGACGCCCTGGTAGAGGAACTGAGCAAATGACCAGCCTGCACGACCGCCACATCAAGCCGGTGATCCTGAAGGATCTCGACGGCGCCAACTGGCACCTGAACGACTACGTCAAGCGCGGCGGCTACAGCGCGCTGCGCCGCATCCTCGACGAGAAGATCACGCCGGAACAAATCATCGCCGACCTGAAGGCTTCCGGCCTGCGCGGGCGCGGCGGCGCCGGTTTTCCGACCGGCCTGAAGTGGAGCTTCATGCCGCGCCAGTTCCCGGGCCAGAAATACCTCGTCTGCAACACCGACGAGGGCGAGCCGGGCACCTTCAAGGACCGCGACATCATCCGCTACAACCCGCACGCGCTGATCGAAGGCATGGCCATCGGCGCCTACGCGATGGGCATCACGGTCGGCTACAACTACATCCACGGTGAAATCTGGGCCGAGTACGAGCTGTTCGAGGCGGCGCTGGAAGAGGCGCGCGCCGCCGGCTTCCTCGGCGACAAGATCATGGGCAGCGAGTTCAATTTCCAGTTGCACGCCGCGCACGGCTACGGCGCCTACATCTGCGGCGAAGAAACCGCGCTGCTCGAGTCGCTCGAAGGCAAGAAGGGCCAGCCGCGCTTCAAGCCGCCGTTCCCGGCCTCGTTCGGCCTGTACGGCAAGCCGACCACGATCAACAACACCGAGACCTTCGCCGCCGTCCCGTTCATCCTCAACATGGGTGCCGAGAACTACCTGGCGATGGGCAAGCCGAACAACGGCGGCTCGAAGATCTTCTCGATCTCCGGCGACGTCAACCGTCCGGGCAACTACGAAGTGCCGATGGGCACGCCGTTCGCCGTCCTGATGGACCTGGCCGGCGGCATGCGCGACGGCAAAAAGATCAAGGCCGTCATCCCCGGCGGCTCGTCGGCGCCGGTGGTGCGCGGCGAGCTGATGATGAACACCGACCTCGACTACGATTCGATCGCCAAGGCCGGCTCGATGCTCGGCTCCGGCGCCGTCATCGTCATGGACGAGACGCGCTGCATGGTCAAGTCGCTGCTGCGCCTGTCGTACTTCTATTACGAAGAATCGTGCGGCCAGTGCACGCCGTGCCGCGAAGGCACCGGCTGGATGTACCGCATGGTGCACCGCATCGAGCACGGTCTGGGCCGTCCGGACGATCTGGACTTGCTCAACTCCATCGCCGACAACATCCAGGGCCGCACCATCTGCGCGCTGGGCGATGCGGCCGCGATGCCGGTGCGGGCCTTCGTCAAGAATTTCCGTGAAGAATTTGAATATCACATCGAGCACAAGCATTGCTTAGTGCCCGCTTATCTCTAAGGCCAGAGAAATCTCATGGTTGAAATTGAAATTGACGGTAAAAAGGTCAGCGTCCCGCCCGGCAGCATGGTGATGGACGCGGCCAACAAGATTGGGACCTACATCCCGCATTTCTGCTATCACAAGAAATTGTCGATCGCCGCCAACTGCCGCATGTGCCTGGTCGAAGTCGAGAAGGCGCCCAAGCCTTTGCCGGCCTGTGCCACGCCGGTGTCGGCCGGCATGATCGTGCGCTCGAACAGCGAAAAGGCGGTGCAGGCGCAGAAATCGGTGATGGAATTTTTGCTGATTAACCACCCGCTCGACTGCCCGATCTGCGACCAGGGCGGCGAATGCCAGCTGCAGGACTTGGCCGTCGGCTATGGCAAGTCGGCCTCGCGCTACGAGGAAGACAAGCGCGTGGTGGTGCCGAAAGACGCCGGCCCGCTGATCTCGATGGCCGAAATGACCCGCTGCATCCATTGCACCCGCTGCGTGCGCTTCGGCCAGGAAGTGGCCGGCGTGATGGAGCTGGGCATGCTGGGCCGCGGCGAACACGCCGAAATCACCTCCTTCGTCGGCAAGACGGTCGACTCCGAAGTGTCGGGCAACATGATCGACCTGTGCCCGGTCGGCGCGCTGACCTCGAAGCCGTTCCGCTACACCGCCCGCACCTGGGAACTGTCGCGCCGCAAGTCGGTCAGCCCGCACGACTCGCTCGGCTCGAACCTGATCGTCCAGGTCAAGGGCGGCAAGGTCATGCGCGTGCTGCCGCTCGAAAACGAAGCGATCAACGAATGCTGGCTGTCCGACAAGGACCGCTTCGCGTACGAAGCGCTCGACAGCGCGGAGCGCTTGAGCGCGCCGATGATCAAGCAGGGTGGCCAGTGGCGTGAAACCGACTGGCAGACCGCGCTCGAATACATCGCCCACGGCCTGCGCAACATCAAGCACGAACACGGCGCCGACGCCATCGCCGCCGTCGCCACGCCGCATTCGACGCTCGAAGAACTGCACCTGCTGGCCAAGGCCATGCGCGGCATCGGTTCCGAGAACGTCGAGTTCCGCCTGCGCCAGACCGACTTCGCCCTCGACGGCCAGGTCACGCCGTGGCTCGGCATGCCGATCGCCGACCTGTCGAACGTCAAGCGCGCCTTCGTCATCGGCTCGTTCCTGCGCAAGGATCACCCGCTGGTCGCCACGCGCCTGCGCGCTGCCGTGAAAAGCGGCGCCAAGCTGTCCATCCTGCACGGCGCCGACGACGAACTGCTGATCCCGACCGCCAACAAGATGATCGCCGCGCCGTCCGATTGGCTCGCCGCCTTGTCCGGCGTGGTCGCCGCGCTCGCCGCCGCCAAGGGCGTCGCCGCCCCGGCCGGCTTCGAGAACGTGCAAACGTCCGATGCCGCGAAGGCGATTGCCGCCAGCCTGAACACCGGCGACGCCAACCTGCCAGGCGTGATCCTGCTCGGTAACGCCGCCGCCCAGCATCCGCAAGCGTCCGCGCTGCATGCCGCGGCCCAGTGGATCGCCGAACAGACCGGCGCCAAGCTCGGTTACCTGCTCGAAGCTGCCAACAGCGTCGGCGGCTACCTGGCCGGCGCCAACGCCGCCAACGCCGCCGAGGTGTTCTCGGTGCCGAAGAAGGCCTACCTGCTGCTCAACGCCGAACCGGAGCTCGATTGCGCCAACCCGCAACAAGCCCGCGCCGCGCTCGACGCCGCCGAAATGGTGGTCGTCATGAGCGCCTTCAAGCACGGCGCCGACTACGCCGACGTGCTGCTGCCGATTGCGCCGTTCAGCGAAACGGCCGGCACTTTCGTCAGCTGCGAAGGCCGCGCGCAAAGCTTCAACGGCACCGTCAAGCCGATGGGCGACGCCCGTCCGGCCTGGAAAGTGCTGCGCGTGCTGGGCAACCTGCTCGGCGTGGCCGGCTTCGACTACGAAACGTCCGAAGCGATTCGCGATGAAGTGTTGGGCAAAGGCGTGACCGATTTGTCGGCCAGGCTGTCTAACAAGACGAGCATCATGGTATCGGGCGCATCGTTCGGCAACGCCGGCGCGCTCGAACGCGTGACCGACGTGCCGATCTACTTCGCCGACGCCATCGCGCGCCGTTCCGAGCCGCTGCTGCGCACCGCCGACGCGCAAGCGCCGCTGGCGCACCTGCCGAAAGCGCTGGCCGACAAGCTGGGCGTCAAAGCCGGCGACATCGTGCGCGTTTCGCAAGGCACCGGTGCGGCGATGCTGGTGGCCGCGATCGATGCGCGCCTGCCGGCCAACGCCGTGCGGGTCGCCGCGGCGCACCCGTCGACCGCCATGCTGGGCGCGATGTTCGGCCCGATCAACGTTGAAAAAGCAGGGGAGGGCATCTGATGGCCGTGCCTGAATTCGTCAATACCATCAACGCCTACGGCGCCAGCCACACCGGCATTTTCTGGCCGCTGATCTGGACCCTGGTGAAGATCATGTGCGTGCTGCTGCCGTTGATGGGCCTGGTGGCCTACGCGACGCTGTGGGAGCGCAAACTGATCGGCTGGATCCAGATCCGGGTCGGTCCGAACCGGGTCGGTCCGATGGGGCTGTTGCAGCCGATCGCCGATGCGCTCAAGCTGCTGTTCAAGGAAATCGTCGTGCCGACCAAGGCCACCACGACCCTGTTCGTGATCGGCCCGATCATGACCATCATGCCGGCGCTGGCCGCCTGGTCGGTGATCCCGTTCGGTCCCGAGATCGCGCTCGCCAACGTCAACGCCGGCCTGCTGCTGCTGATGGCGATCACCTCGCTCGAGGTGTACGGCATCATCATCGCCGGCTGGGCGTCGAACTCGAAGTACTCGTTCATGGGCGCGATGCGCGCTTCGGCCCAGATGATCTCCTACGAAATCCCGATGGGTTTCGTGCTGGTGGTGGTGCTGATGGTGTCGGGCAGCCTGAATTTCTCCGACATCGTCGCCGGCCAGACCCACGGCATGTTCGTCGACCACGGCATCAGCTTCATGTCGTGGAACTGGCTGCCGCTGCTGCCGCTGTTCGTCGTCTACCTGACCTCCGGCCTGGCCGAGTGCAACCGCCACCCGTTCGACGTGGTGGAAGGCGAGTCGGAAATCGTCGCCGGCCACATGGTCGAGTACTCGGGCATGTCGTACGCGATGTTCATGCTGGCCGAATACGCCAACATGATCCTGATCGGCTGCCTGGCATCGATCATGTTCCTCGGCGGCTGGGCGGCGCCATTCAAGATTCTCGACATCGGTGGAGGGTTCGGCGGCTTCTTCTGGCTGTTCGCGAAAACCTTCTTCATCGTCTCGCTGTTCGTGTGGGTGCGCGGCACCTTTCCGCGCTACCGCTATGACCAGATCATGCGCCTGGGCTGGAAAGTGTTCATTCCGCTGACGCTGGTATGGCTGGTCCTGGTCGCAGGCTGGATGCAGACGTCCTGGAACATTTGGAAGTAAGGAACAGATATGGATCGCGTAAAAGATTTTTTCGGCAGCATGATGCTGACCGAGCTGATCAAGGGCATGGCCCTGACCGGCAAGTACATGTTTTCTCGCAAAATCACGGTGCAGTACCCGGAAGAGAAGACCCCGATGTCACCGCGTTTCCGCGGCCTGCACGCGCTGCGCCGCTACCCCAACGGGGAAGAGCGCTGCATCGCCTGCAAGCTGTGCGAAGCGGTGTGCCCGGCGATGGCCATCACGATCGAGTCGGAAGAACGTGACGACGGCTCGCGCCGCACCACGCGCTACGACATCGACCTGACCAAGTGCATTTTCTGCGGTTTCTGCGAAGAGTCCTGCCCGGTCGATTCGATCGTCGAGACCCACGTGCTGGAATACCACGGCGAAAAGCGCGGCGACTTGTACTACACCAAAGAGATGCTGCTTGCGGTCGGCGACCGCTACGAGAACGAGATCGCCGCCGCGCGCGCCGCCGATGCTCCGTACCGCTGATTTTTGCTCAATAACTGTAGGCACCTGGGTTAGTCATGGAATTTAAAACTGCTTTGTTCTACGTGTTCTCGGCGATTATGATTCTCGCCGCCACGCGCGTCATCACGGCCCGCAATCCGGTCCACGCGGCGCTGTTCCTGGTGCTGGCGTTCTTCAACGCGGCCGGCATCTGGATGCTGCTCAAGGCCGAGTTCCTGGCCATCGTGCTGGTGCTGGTGTATGTCGGCGCCGTGATGGTGCTGTTCCTGTTCGTGGTGATGATGTTGGACATCAATATCGACCGCATGCGCGAAGGCTTCTGGGGCTATTTGCCGCTGGCCTCCGGCATCGGCGCGCTGATCGTGCTCGAGATGGCCGCCGTCCTGTGGCGCGGTTTTCTCACCTTCGAGCAGCAGCCCGCCGCCGCCGGCATGAACATCGGCGGCACCAAGGAGCTCGGCATCCTGATCTACACGCGCTACATTTTCGGCTTCGAAGTGGCCGCCGTGATCCTGCTGGTGGCGATCATCGCCGCCGTCGCGCTCACGCTGCGCAAGCGCAAGGACACCAAGTCGTTCGATCCGGCCGACGCCGTGCGCGTCAAGCGCAACGACCGCCTGCGCATCATCAAGATGGCGGCGATCGACCAGCCGGCGCTCGACGCCGCCTCGACCGCCGCCGCGCTGGCCGCGGCCGAAGCGGGCGCCGTCGTGGCCACGGAATCGGCTACCGCAGCCGCCAAGGAGACAAAATGACTTTATCGCTCGCACACTACCTGGTCCTGGGCGCGATCCTGTTCGCGATCTCGATCGTCGGCATCTTCCTGAACCGGAAAAACATCATCATCCTGCTGATGGCCATCGAACTGATGCTGCTGGCGGTGAACCTGAATTTCATCGCGTTTTCGCATTACCTGGGCGACGCGGCGGGGCAGATCTTCGTGTTCTTCATCCTGACCGTGGCGGC
>JARXKM010000200.1:6835-8896 GCA_030272785.1 Pseudomonadota bacterium | reverse complement strand
TTTCGTTCAACCTGATTGCCGGCACGCCCGGCAGCGGCAAGACGACGCTGGCGCATCAGATGATGTTCTCGCTGGCCAATCCCGAGCGCCGCGCACTGTTCTTCACCGTGCTCGGCGAGCCGCCGCTGAAAATGCTGCGTTACCAGCAGCAATTCGAATTCTTCGATTTCGACAAGCTGGAAAACTCGATCAAATTCGTCAACCTCGCCTCCGACATGGTCGACGGCGACTTCGACCGGGTCATCGCGCGCATCATCGACGAGGTGCAGGAATTTTCGCCCAGCCTGGTGTTCGTCGATTCGTTCCGTTCGGTGGTGCAATCGGCGCACTCGACTGACCAAGGCGCGGCCGACCTGCAGTATTTCGTCCAGCAGCTCGGCATGCAGATGACCAGCTGGCAGGCGACCACGTTCCTGATCGGCGAATACCTGCAGCCGGAAGCCGAATCGGGTCCGGTGTTTACCGTCGCCGACGGCATCTTGTGGCTGTCGCAACTGGTGCGCGGCGACTCGATGGTGCGCAAGATCCAGGTCGTCAAGATGCGCGGCGTGGCGCAAAAGCTGGGCGCGCACACCTTCCGCATCGACGATACGGGTATCCAGATCTTCCCGCGCGCGGTGCTGCAGGCGAACGCCAGGGAAATGGTATTGAGCGGCAACGAGCGCTTGTCGATGGGCGTGCCGGAGCTCGATGTCATGCTCGGCGGCGGCGTGCCGGCCGGCTACTCGCTGCTGCTGGTGGGGCCGTCCGGTTCCGGCAAGACCATCCTGACCACCCAGTTCCTCGAAGAAGGCGTGCGGATCGGCGAGCGCGGCGTCATCGCCGCGTTTGAAAAGAGCCCGAATCAGCTGTTGAGCCGCAAGCTCAACCAAATGGTGCAGGACGGCGACGTCGCCGTCATCAACACGCGCACGCTCGACCTGTCGATCGACGAGATCCTGCACGACCTTGTGACGATGATCAGGACGACCAACGCCAAGCGGGTGGTGATCGATTCGCTGTCCGGTTTCGAGCTGGCGCTGTCGGCCATCTTCCGCGAAGATTTCCGCGAATCGCTGTACCGGCTGGTGGCGGTGCTCACCGGCATGGGCGTGACGGTCCTGATGACGGCCGAGCTGGAAGACCGCTACACGGTGCTGCGCTTTAGCTCGTACGGCAACGCCTTCCTGGCCGACGGCATCATCATGCAGCGCTACGTCGAACTGGCAGGCCAGTTCCGGCGCGTCATTTCGGTGATCAAGGTGCGCGGCAGCGACCATAGCAAGGATGTGCGCTTCTTCGATATCATCGAAGGCAAAACCGTCATCGGCGAGCGCCTGACCGGCTACAGCGGCGTGTTGTCGGGGCAACCTGTGCGCGGACGCAGAAACCTGCGTAACAGGAAAAATCTGCAGAACTTCTAAAACGCCGGCTGCCTCAGGAGGTCGGTCCGGCGTCGTTGCCGGTGCCCGCCGTCAGCTCCTTGAGCAAGGCCAGGTTGAACGCCGGCAAGTCGTCCGGCTTGCGGCTGGTGATCAACCTGCCGTCGATCACTACGTCGTCGTCGGTCCACTCGGCGCCCGCATTGCGCAGATCCTGCTGCAGGCTGGGCCAACTGGTGAGGTGTTTCGCTCTGGCGACGCCGGCGTCGATCAGCGTCCAGGGGCCGTGGCAGATCGCCGCGATTGGCTTGTCGGACTCGGCGAACTGGCGGATGAACGCGATCGATTCGGCGCTCAGGCGCAGCTGGTCGGGGTTGGCGACGCCGCCCGGCAGCACCAAGCCGTCGTAGTCGTTCGGCCTGGCCTCGCCGACGTTTTTTTCCACCTTGAATTTATCGCCCGGGGTCAGGTGGTTGAATGCCTGGATCGCCTCGCCGGCGCTCTTGGGCGAGAGCAAGGTCACCTGCGCGCCATGCTGTTCGAGAAACTTGCGCGGCGACGTATATTCGATCTGCTCGACGCCGTCGGTCATCAGCACCGCGATGCGCTTGCCCTGCAGGGCCCGCGGTTGATCGGTGCGTTGGTCGCTTCCCATTTGCTGTGCCATTGCTGCCTCCTGACGATCGTCTAACGTCTATCG
>JARXKM010000200.1:0-6735 GCA_030272785.1 Pseudomonadota bacterium | reverse complement strand
CTATTCGGCGGCGCCCAGCACGCGCAGGCGGGCGCGCAGGCGGTGGATCTCGTCGCCCAGGTCGAGCACCAGCGCGGCGATGTCCTCGTTGGCATCGAACGTGCGCTCCAGGCTCAGCAGCCGTCGCGCGCGCACCAGGTCGCCGCTGCGGAACTGCACCGTGGTGAGCTCGACGCTGTCGCCCTCGCCGAGCACGCCGGCGCGCACGTGGCGCACCACCCACTCCGGCTCGACCGCGCAGGCGCGCGCCAGCTCGTTGAGGGTCAGGGCTACTTCGTCGAGCAACACGCCGCTCACGGGATCTGCTTGCGCCATACTCAGCCTCCTATGCGTGCGCGGGGATTGAATGCCATGTCGCGCGCCATGGTTTCATACAGTGCACGCGCCTTGTCGGTATCGGCCGGCGGCAACACCACTTCGAGCACCAGGTACAGGTCGCCATGCGGATGGGCCGGGATGCCGCGCCCCTTCAGGCGCAGCTTGCGGCCGGTTTGCGAGCCGGCCGGCACGCTCACTTCGACTTCGCCGGACGGGGTCGGCACGGCGATGCCGGCGCCGAGCGCCGCTTCCCACGGCGCCACCGGCACCGTCGCGTAGACGTGGCTGCCTTCGACCCGGTAACGCGGATCGGGGTTGAGCTGGATCTCGAGGAACAGGTCGCCGGCGGGGGCGCCGCCGTTGCCCGGATGGCCCTGGCCGGCCAGGCGCAACTGCTGGCCCGGCAGCACGCCCTTGGGGATCTTGACGTCGAGCGACTTCGGCTGCGTCTGCACACGCCCGGCGCCGTCGTGCTGCGGCACGCGCATGCTGACGGTGCGGGTGGCGCCGTGGTAGGCGTCGGCCAGGTCGATGGCGATGGCGGCATGGATGTCCTCGCCGCGCATCTGGAAGCTGGCGCCGGCGCCGCTCCTGCCGCGCCGCCCGACATGGGCGAACAGGTCGGAAAAGAAATCGCTGTCGGCCGCGCCGCCGCCACCGCCACCGAAGGCGGAGGCCCAGTCGGGCGGCGGCTGGAACGGCTGGCCGGCGCGCCGGCCGCTGCCGAGCTCGTCGTAGGCGGCGCGTTTTTCGGCGTCGCCCAGCACGTCGTAGGCTTCGTTGAGCTCCTTGGTCTTGCTGGTGGCATCCTTGTGCTTGCTCACGTCGGGATGGTACTTGCGCACCAGCCGGCGGTAGGCCTTCTTGATCTCGTCGGCCGAGGCGCCCTTCTCGACCCCGAGGGTCTGGTAATAATCCTTGTATTCCACGACGCGGCACTCCCCTGGCGTTTTCCTGCATCGTACTGCACCGGCTCGGCAGGCAGCGCACGGCTTGCCGCCGCGGCGCCCCAAAAGCCGGTCGGTAAAACCTTCACTGTCCTTGATTTTTCACTTTTTACTTTCTTGCCATGATGATAAATTGATAGCACGGCAGTATTGTTGAGGAAAGGACGATGCCATGAACAAATGGGTGAAACGCACCAGCCTGGGGCTGGCCACGCTGGCGCTGATTGGCGTCGCCACCGTGATTGCCGGCAAGGCCGCCGGCGAACGCAAGCTGACGCGCACGATCGCGCTGGCGGTGGCGCCGGTGAATGTGCAGGGCGACCCGGTGCAGATCGAACAGGGCCGCTACCTGTTCAGCACGCGCGGCTGCGCCGACTGCCACGGCGCCAACGGCGGCGGCAAGACCGTCATCAAGGAAGGACCGATGCTGGTCGTTTCGCCCAACATCACCAGCGGCGCGAACAGCGTGACGACCGCCTACAAGATCGAAGACTGGGTGCGCACCGTGCGCCACGGCATCAAGCGCAACGGCAACCCGGTGCTGATCATGCCAAGCGACGACTACAACCGCCTCACCGACGACGACATGGCGGCGCTGATCGCCTACGCGCGCCAGCTGGCGCCGGCGGCCGGCGGCGAGGCGGTGGTGCAGCTGCCCACCGCGGTGAAGGTGCTGTACGGCTTCGGCGCCTTGAAGGACGCGGCCGAAAAGATCAACCACGCGCTGCCGCCGTCGACGCCGGTGGTGCCGGCCGTCTCGGTCGAGCACGGCGCCTATGTGGCCAACACCTGCATGGGGTGCCACGGCCCGGGCCTGAGCGGGGGCAAGATTCCGGGCGCGCCGCCGGTCTGGCCGGCCACCGCCAACTTGACGCCGGGCAAGGGCAGCGTGATGGGACGGTATCCGAACGCGGAAGTGTTCATGGCGACGCTGCGCAGTGGGCGCAGGCCGGATGGCGGCGCGATCAGCACGGTGATGCCGTTCAATTCGCTGCGGCAGATGACCGATACCGATGTGCGCGCGGTGTACGCCTATCTGAAGACGCTGCCGCCGCGCGAAGCGGGCACGCGCTGAGGCGCGCGCGACGGTCGGGACGGTCGGCGTCAGCGGCGCTCGCGCAGCAGGCCGGCGATGTCGTCGAGCTTCGCTGCGATCGCGCGCAAGGCGGCCAGCTGCGCCGCCTGGCCGTCGGCATCGGGCACTGCGCCGCCGCCGCGTTGGGCCAGCTTGATCGCCTCGCGTGCCGCCATGATGTGGTTGCGCAACTGCTGCGCGTCGATGATGCCGGTCAGTTGCATGTCGGAGGCCTGGCCGGCGCTGTGGCCGGCGGTGTCGAACTTGAGCGTGCTAAGCTGGAAGCGGCGCAGGATCGGGCCCTCGACAAAAGTGACGTCCTGGATATTCTCCAACGGAATCGTCTTCTCCGTGGTCACCAGGATGCCCTTCCGATAGCGCAGAGTGCGGTCCGACAGATGGCATTCGAGGCGGTCGAAATAGTGCCGCGCCCACCATGGTCCGACGCCCAGGAACCACAGGATCGCGAACGGGATGCCGACGATGGTGCAGGCCATCGCCAGGCCGATCTTGATGACCAGGAACGGCTTGATCAGCGGATTAAAGGCCGCGTGAAAAACGGGATCGGGCGTGCTCATGATAGCCTTCGGCAAGTGATGATCGTGCCAGTGTAGCCACAAAACCGGGTCTGTCCCGGTTTTTCCGTACCGGGGGTTTTGTTAAGAATGGCTTGATCGATGGGAATTTGGGGCCCGAGCCAGCTCTGCCCCTGGTGGCGCAGTTTTTTTCGAGGGAAACGATAAAACCGGGTCTGTCCCGGTTTTCGGTGTGGCCATAAACCGGGACAGACCCGGTTTTTCCGGGCCGTTTTTTGTTGAGAATGGGCTTGATCGGTGGGAGTTCGGGGTCAGAGCTAGCTCTGCCCCCGGTGACACGTATTTTCACGGGGGAAACGATAAACCGCGATAAACCGGGTCTGTCCCGGTTTTCGCGCGCGATAGCCAGTAAAATCAGCGGTTTTGTTCAGCTGCCGCCCATGCCTTCTGTCATCGCCCGTCCCGCCTCGCCCGTCGTCACCGAAATCGTCGCCCTGTGGCGGCTGGCTTGGCCGATGCTGGTCGGCCAGCTCGCTACCGTCGGCATGGGCGTGGCCGACGTCGCCATGACCGGCCACGTCAGCGCCGAGGAACTCGCCGCGGTCTCGCTCGGCGCCTCGGTCTGGTCGATCGTGCTGGTGACGGTGATGGGCATCATGATGGCCATCAATACCGTCGTCGCGCACGAGATGGGCGCCGCTAACTACCACCTGATCCCCCATTCGGTGCGCCAGGCGCTGTGGAAGGGTCTCGGCGTCGGCCTGCTGGCTTGCCTGGCGGCCAACCTGGCGACCTTGCTGTTCGACCATATCGGACTCGACCAACAGGTCAACGACAAAGCCTCGCGCTTCGTCCACGTGATCAGCCTGGGCATGCCGGCGTTCGCCTGCTACCGCGCGCTGTATGGCTATACCACCAGCATCAACCAGACCAAGCCGGTGATGGTGATCGCCCTGCTCGGCCTGCTGTTCAACGTGCTCGTCAACTGGCTGCTGGTGTTCGGCAACCTCGGCATGCCCCGGCTGGGCGCGGTCGGCTGCGCGGTGGCCACCGCGGCCGGCATGTGGCTCATGCTCGCCGCGATGATCGGGTGGATGCGCGCCGCCCCCGCCTACGCGCAGACGTTTCCATTTACCCACTGGGAGTGGCCGCACTGGCCCGAAATCGCCAGCATGCTGCGCCTCGGCCTGCCCATCGGCGTCACCTATTTCGCCGAGGTCAGCGCGTTTGGCGCGATCAGCCTGCTGGTGGCGCGCTTCGGCGTGGTGCAGGTGTCGGCGCACCAGATCGCGCTCAATTTCGCCTCGCTGGTGTTCATGGTGCCGCTCAGTTTCGGCATCGCCCTGATCACCCGCGTCGGCCAGGCGCTCGGCGAAGGCAATCCGCGCAAGGCGCGCTTCGTGTCCTGGGTCGGGGTGGCGATGTCGATCGCATTCGGCGTGCTATCGGCCGCCGGCATCGCGCTGTTCCGCTGGCAGATCGCGCGCGCCTACACGTCCGACCCGGCGGTGCAAGCGCTGTGCGTGCAGCTGCTGCTGTTCGCCGCGTTGTTCCAGCTGTCGGACGCCACCCAGGTGGCCACCTCGAGCGCGATCCGCGGCTACAAGGTGACGCGCCAGCCGATGGTGATCCAGCTGGTGGCGTTCTGGATTTTTTCGCTGCCGCTCGGCTACGTGCTGGGCCTGGCGCCGGCCTGGTTCGCCTGGTCGCCGCGCGCACCGATGGCCGCCTTCGGTTTCTGGATCGGGCTGGTGCTGGGCCTGACCGTGGCGGCGGCGCTGCTGACGATCGCATTGCGCCAGTTGGCCAACCGGCGCGTGCTGGCGCCGTAGACGCCCGGCGCGGCGCATGTGCGGCCTCGCGCCGAGTATGTACAGCGTTTTGCAGCCGACTCTGGTATCGTCACGAAGTTGTTCCAGTTCAACCTTCACATCGAGCCCATCCATGCGTTTTTTCCTCTGCTTTCTAGCCGCCCTGTCGGCCGTTCCCGCATCCGCTGAACGGTTGACACTGGACCGTATCCACGCCGACCCGGCGCTGGCGGGACCTGGCGTGCGCAACCTGCGCGTCTCCCCCGACGGCCAACACATCACGTTCCTGCGCGGACGCGACGACAACCAGTTCCAGCTGGACCTGTGGGAATTCAACATGCTCGACAAGAGCACGCACCGGCTGGTCGACTCGAAGTCGCTGGTGCCGAACGAATCGATTTCGCCCGAGGAAAAAGCGCGCCGCGAACGCGCCCGCACAGCCAGCCTGAACGGCATTCTCAGCTACAGCTGGTCGCCCGACGGCAAGCAGCTGCTGGTGCCGATCGGCGGCGAGCTGTACCTGATCGACGCGGCCCATCCGGAGGCGGCGCGCAAGGTCGCCACCGGCAACGTCGCCGATCCGAAAATCTCGCCCAAGGGCCGCTACCTGTCGTTCGTGCGCGACCAGAACCTGGTCGTGATCGACCTGGCCAGCGGTGTCGAAAAGCAGCTCACCACCGACGGCAAGGGCACCATCCACAACGCCGAGGCCGAATTCGTGGCGCAGGAAGAAATGGGCCAGCGCACCGGCTACTACTGGGCGCCCGACGATTCGGCGATCGCCTACAAGCGCTTCGATGAAGCGCCGGTGCCGGTGGTGCGCCGCTTCGAAATCTTCGCCGACCGCACCGACGTCGTCGAGCAGCGCTACCCGGCCGCGGGCGATCCGAACGTGATCGCCGAACTGATGATCGTCTCGCCCGTCACCGGCGTGCAGCGCAAGGTCGACCTCGGCGCCGACAAGGACATCTACCTGGTGCGCGCCGACTTCAGCGCCGACAGCAAGCAGCTGGTCTATCAGCGCCAGACGCGCGACCAGAAGCGCCTCGATCTGGTCGCGGTCGACGCCGATACGCTGGCCCAGCGCACGCTGCTGACGGAAACGTCGAAGACCTGGGTCAGCATCCACGACGACCTGCGCTTCCTGAAGAACCAGAACGCCTTCCTGTGGTCGTCCGAGCGCAGCGGACGCAACCACCTGTACCTGGTCGGCATGGACGGCAAGCTGCTGCATGCGGTATCGAGCGGTGCCTGGGGCATCGACAACGTCCAGGCGGTCGACGAAAAAACCGGCCGCGTGTTCGTCTCCTCGAACCGCGACAACGTCGTCGACAAGCAGATCTACGCGCTGGCGCTCGACGGCAGTAGCGCCGACCAGCCGCAGCGCATCACCAAGGCCGACGGCTGGCACGAGGCGACTTTCTCGCGCAACGGCGAAGTGTTCGTCGACACGTTTTCCGATCCCGCCACGCCGCCGCAGGTGTCGATCCGCACGCCGGACGGCGCGATGGTCGGCTGGCTCGAGCACAACGAACTGAACGCCGGCCATCCGTACGCGAAATTCAAGGCCGAGCACCTGCCGACCGAATACGGCACCCTGAAGGCGAACGACGGCCAGACGCTGTATTACTCGATGATCAAGCCGAGCCATTTTTCCGCCAGCAAGCACTATCCGGTGTTCCTGTCGACTTACGGCGGGCCGCATGCGCAGCACGTGCAGCGCAAGTGGGGCAACACGTTCGACCAGTACATGGCGCAGCAAGGCTACGTCGTGTTCCGCCTGGATAACCGCGGTTCGTTTCGCCGCGAGCGCTCCTTTACCGACGTCATCTACAAGGAACTGGGCAAGCATGAAGTCGAGGACCAGGTCGCCGGCATCGACTGGCTGGCCAAGCAGAAGTTCGTCGATCCGAAACGCATCGGCGTGTTCGGCTGGAGCTATGGCGGCTTCATGACCTTGCGCCTGCTGGCGGCCGCCTCCGACAAGATCGCCATGGGCGTGGCGGTGGCACCGGTGACCGACTGGGCGCTGTACGACACCCACTACA
>JARXKM010000199.1 GCA_030272785.1 Pseudomonadota bacterium | reverse complement strand
GTATTGCTAAAAGTTTAATATATTGAACAAGGCCGCCATTTGACTGCGCACAAGCGTGCGCGCGACGCGCCGCCGTGGCGCGCAAAAAAACCCCGCGGCGATCGCTCACGGCGGGGTGTGCGGACGCGCGGTAACGATCAGGCAGTCGCGGCCGCCCGTTGCGGGCCGACGCTGTAGACCAGCATCGCCAGCAGGCTCAGGCACCAGACGATCAGCGCGCCGGACGGCAGGTCGAGCACGATCGAGAGCACCAGGCCGCTGGCGTAGCCGCCGACCCCGGTCAGGTAGGCGAACACCAGCTTGCGCCGGTTCGGGTAATTGCGCACCGCCAGGCTGGGCACGATCAGGCTGGCGAACACCAGGTAGACGCCGACCAGTTGCACCGAGGCGGTGACGGCGAGCGCGAACACCAGGTAGAAGCCGAGCCGGGCCAGCCGGTCGTTGAAGAAATACAGCACGGCCAGGATGGCGGCCGCGCCCAGCGCCGGCATCAAGAGCTGTTGGTAATTGACCCACAGGATCTGCCCGGCCAGCAAGTCTTGCAGGTGCTCGCCGCCGTGCGGATTGTGCGCCACCAGCAGCAGGCCGGCGCTGGCGGCGAGGATGAACATCACGCCGATCTGCGCCTCTTGCACTTCGGGCCAGCGCTTCTCGGTCCAGGTCAGCAGCAAGGCGCCGAGCAGCGCGGCGACACCGGCGGCCACTTGCACCGCCCATCCATGCGGGTCGAGGTCGCCCGAGCCGGCGATGATGACGCCGAGCGCGGCGATCTGGGCGATGGCCAGGTCGATGAACACGATGCCGCGCTTGAGCACCTGGGCGCCGAGCGGGATGTGGGTGGCGAGCACCAGCAGGCCGGCCAGGAAGGCCGGCAGCACGATCAGCAGATCGAAGGAGCCGAGGGTCATTTATTCGCTTCCAGCAAACGTTGGATGGTCACGTCGAACAGACTGAACAGGTCCTTGGCCTTGTCGTCGCCGCCCACCGTGAACGGCACCTGCACGGCCGGGATCTTGGCGCGCTCGGAGAGCCACTGCGAGGCACGGCCGTCCTGGTAGCCGGCGCGCAAGACCATCTTGGCCGGCTGGCGCTGCAGCTGGGCCAGCAGTTCGCCCAGGTGCGCCGCGCTCGGCTCGACGCCCGGCTTCGCTTCGAGCGTGCCGACCTGGTGCATGCCGAGCCAGCCCATCAGGTACTCCATGTTCTTGTGGTGCTCGACGACGGCGACGTTGCGCAGAGGCGCGGCCTGCTTTTCCCACTTCAGCATGGCGGCATTCCAGCGCGCCGCGAAATCGGCCTGGCGCGCCTGGAAATAGGCGGCGTCGGCCGGATCGAGTTCGGCCAGCCGTTTCGACAGCGCGGTGGCGACCAAGGCGATGTTGTGCGGATTTTGCTGGATGTGCGGGTTGCCGGCGGCGTGGACGTCGCCTTCGCTGCGATCGAGCTTGCTCGGTATGTCGAGCCGCGGCACCAGCGCGCCGGCCTCGAAATGGCCGGGCTGGCCGGCGGCGATTTTTGCGTTGCCGGACTGCTGCACCAGCACCGGCAGCCAGCCCACTTCCAGTTCGAGGCCGGTGCACACCAGCAGGTCGGCGTTGCGGGTGCGGGCGATCAGGCCGGGACGCGCCTCGATGCGGTGCGGGTCCTGCAGGCCGTTGGTGGCGCTCGACACCTTGACCTTGTCGCCGCCCAGCTCCTTGGTCAGCGCTTCCCATTCCGGTTCGCAGGCGAGCACGTTGAGGGCGGCGTGGGCCGATGCCGACAACAAGGTGGCGGCGCCGAGCAACAGCGCGGACAGCAGTTTGTGATTGTTTTTCATGACCACTCCTTAGAAAGCGTGGGCAGCGTGCGTGCCCAGGCTCATGATGTACTGCAGGAAGACCTGGTTGTCGGTGACACCGGGACGTGACGTGTCGCGCGCGAGTTGCAGGCGCAGGCGGGCGAATTCGGACGGACTGTAGTCGACCATCATGCTGGTGCGCGAGGGCTGGAAGGCGGCCAGGGTCGGGAAGGCGGCCAGCGGCAAGGCGCCGCTGTCGACCAGGCCAATCGACGACGTGCCCGAGGAAAGGCGGTCGTAGCGCAGGCCGGTGCGCCAGCCGGGCATGAATTGGTAGGCGCCCTGCAGGTACCAGCCGGACTGGGTGCTGTCGTAGCCGCCGCTGGCGCCGCCGCTGGCGAGCGCGCCGTTTTCCTTGCGGCGCAGGTACTCGCCCTGCAGCTTGAAATTCTGCTGGGTCGGATTGCCGTTGGGCGCCCACTTGTAGATGGCGTCGGCGATCAACAGGTGCGCGCTGCCGCTGAAGGCAACCGGGCTGCCGAGCTCGTCGTAGGTGCGGTCGGCGGCGCCGGTGTGCAACAGCGACAGGCCGGCGCGCCAGCTGCCGGAGTCGCCGATGTCGTCGCCGACGTGGGCGAACACGGTGGCCGCACCGATGCCGTTCTTGTTGCGCGCATTGCCGGGGAAGCTGCCGCCGCTGCCCAGTTCGGCGCCGATCTCGATCAGCGTATCGGTGGGCGCCAGCCATTTGGCCTGCAGGCCGTCCGGCTTGTATTGGCCGCCCAGGAAGGCCTGGTAGGCCAGCGGCGCGTCGACGAAGTCCCAGGTGTGGGCGTGCTGGTTGTTCAGGTAGCCGACCGCGGACAGGAAGCGCCCGGCGCGCAGGTTCAGCCCGTTCGCCAGGGCGCGTGTCTGGACGAACGCTTCCTCGACGCCGACCGTATCCTCGCCCGTCAGCGCGAACGTCAGCTGGCCGGAGAACATCGGATCGATGTTGGCCGCCATCGTCAGCTCGGACTCGCCGAGGTTGAAGCCGCGCCGGCCGGGGCCGGTTTCGCCGCCTGCCGGGAAGAAGCCCTGCAGGCGGTACTTGTCCGGATCCTGCGACAGGTTGGCGTAGGTGCCGCCGAGCACCAGAGAGATGTTCGGATTGAAGGCATTGCTGGCGGCGGCGGCCGGAGCAGGCGCAGGAGCAGGAGCAACTTCGACCGGCGCCGGCGCGGCCGTCAGCGCCGCGTTCTGCGCTTGGGCGGTCGCCGCCTGGGCTTCCTGCAGGCGCTGCTCGAGCGCGCTCAGGCGTGCTTCATACGATACTTTCATCTCGCGGATTTGGGCGCGAATGGCGGCCAGCTCCTTGTCGTCGGCCGCGGCGGCCGACAACGGGGTTATCAGTGCGGCAGCGAGCGCCGCGCACAAAACGGTAGGTTTGAACATGGTAATTCCTTGCAAACAGAGAATGGCGAGCCGCCCCCTGCAACAGGGTGCGACGGCTCGATGGCATTGCGGTGTTCAGGCGAAGGAAGGCGGGGCGCGCGACTGGAAGACGCAGGTGGTGCGGGAGCAGTCGGGCTGGGTGGCGCTGGGGCCGACCGCGCAGGTGGCGGCGCCATCGGGGGTAAAGCCGCGCGCCGGACTGCCGATGGCGCCGGCGATCTGGGCAAAGGCAAGGCACTGGTCGCACGTCTGGTCCTGGGCGAAGGCGGCGGCGACGCCGCGCTCGCCGTGGGGCGCCGCCTTGTGCAGTTGGGCGGGCGCGTCGCGCGCACCGGCCCAGTGCGTCATCGCGTGCGAAATCGCCATCTGCTGCGACATCAGCAGCAGCAGCGACAACAGAATACGGATGAAGGATCGGCGCGTCATGGTGCCGATATTGTAATGCGATCAGTCCGCTGTGGCAGTTTTTTTTGCGCCGGCGTATAGCTCGAGGTAGGCCGGCACCTTCGCCGCGCTCAGCTTATTGACCGACAACAGCAGCTCGGAGGCCACCTGCGCCATGCCGTAGCTGCGGCCGAGGTGGCGGCCGATGTGGATCAGCAGCTCGGCGCCGACCTCGGCGTCAGATTCGGCGCGGTGGGCGGCGCTGCGAAAGCGGATGCCCAACTGGCTCGACAGCGCGCCGAGCTTGTAGCTGGCCATGCCGGGAAACAGCCGGCGCGACAGCTTGAGCGAGCACAGCAGCGCCGAGTGGGCACTCGCCAGGCCCAGCCGCGCGGCCTCGGCGAGCAGGAACTTCTCGTCGAAGCTGGCGTTGTGGGCCGACAGGGTGTCGGTGCCGATGAAGTCGAGCAGCTCGGGCAGCACGCGGCGCACCGGCGGCGCGGCGTCGACCATGGCCTGGCTGATGCCGGTCAGCGCGGTGATGAACGCCGGAATGCGCGCATCGCAGTTGATCAGCGACACATAGCGCTCGGTGACGCGGCCGTCGACGATGCGCAGCGCCGCCACCTCGGTGATGCGCTCGCCCATCGCCGGCGACAGCCCGGTGGTCTCGAAGTCGAGCATGACGATCGGGCGGTCGAACACGCTCATGCCGCGCCCGGGCCGAACTTGCGCGCCGCGTCGATCGCCAGGCCCGAGCCGATGCTGCCGAACAGGTCGCCTTCGACCTTGCGCGCCGCCGGCAGCAAGGCGCCGATCCGTTCGCGCAGCGCGATCACACCGCTCGAGCCGCCGGTGAAAAACACGGTGTCGACATCGGCGGCGGCGACGCCGGCGTCGGCCAGCAGCTTGAGCACGGTCTGGTCGACGCTGTCGATCAGGTGGCCGATGGCGCTGTCGAACTCGTGGCGCTGCAAGGTCAGCGCATGCGGCGGCTGCAGGCGGTCGAGCTCGAGCGTGGCGGTGGCGGCGTCGGACAGCGCGATCTTGCCCTCCTCCACCTTCATCGCCAGCCAGTGGCCGGCGCGCTCGTCGACCAGGCGCTGCAGGCGCGCCAGCTTGTCCGGCTCGCGCGCGTCGCGCACCACGTCGGCCAGCTGGGTCCAGGTCTTCTTGGTGTAAGCCAGGTTGATGGTGTGCCAGGTCGCCAGGTTGAAGTAATAGCTCGACGGGATGGCGCTGCCGTTGTTCATGCGGCTGCCGTAACCGAGCAGCGGCATCACCGACGCCAGGCTCAGGTACTTGTCGAAATCGGTGCCGCCGATGTGCACGCCGCCGGTGGCGAGGATGTCGTCGCGCCGCTCGGCGCGGGCGGCGCGGTCCGGACCGAGGCGCACCAGCGAAAAGTCGGAGGTGCCGCCGCCGATGTCGGCGATCAGCACCAGCTCTTCGCGCGCGATGCGCGACTCGTAGTCGAAGGCGGCGGCGATCGGCTCGTACTGGAAGGCGATGTGCTTGAAGCCGACCGCGCGCGCCACCTCGGCGAGCGTGTCCTCGGCCAACTGGTCGGCCTGCGCACTGTCGTCGATGAAAAACACCGGGCGGCCGAACACGGCCGAGTTGAACGGGTGGCCGGCGGCCTGCTCGCCGCGCCGCTTGACCTCGCCGATGAAGTGGGCCAGCAGCATGCGAAACGGCAGCGCGCGTCCGCCGACCTCGGTCTGGCCGTCGATCAGGCTGGTGCCGAGCAGGCTCTTGAGCGAGCGCATCAGGCGCCCTTCGTAGCCGGCCAGGTAGTCCGCCAGCGCGGCCCGGCCGTAGCTCACTTCCTCGTCGTCGGCGTTGAAAAACACGACCGACGGCAAGGTCGCCTTGCCATCCTCGAGGGTGAGCAGGGTCGGCTGATCGGGGCGGATTAGCCCGACGGTGGAGTTTGACGTACCGAAATCGACGCCACAAGCGTTCGCCATGAGACCCTTCATTGATTAAGGGGCGGTATGTTACCAGATTCAGCGGGAAGCGGTGCAGGTGTTTTGCGGCAGCGGTCCGCCGCATTGTTGCTGCGAATCAAATAGTTGCGATCACGAAAAATATACCCTGTAGCACTCCACTCGGAAACTTTACAGGGGAACATCTTGATCACTCCAAAATATTGCGCGGCCATCTTGCTGGTGGCAACCATGCTGGCCGGCTGCGGCGGTGCCGGCGATGCCCAGGGCCCGGGCTGCACGATCGGTGCGCTGGCCGGCTGCGGCGGCTCGCCAGCGCCGACACCGACGCCCACACCAACGCCCGCACCGACACCGACGCCGGCCGATCCGGCCGCATCGGTCGCTTCGCTCAGCCTGGTATTTAGCAGCAATGAGCTGGCCTCGGCCGGCACGGCCGGCAGCGAAGTGACGGTCACCGCCCTGGTCAAGACGGCCGACAACACCGCCGTCGCCGGCGTCAAGGTCGAGTTCAGCGCCGACTCCGGCCTGCTCGCCGCAGCCAGCCTGATCACCGACCAGGGCGGCAAGGCCAGCGCCACCCTGGGCACCGGCGGCGCCAAGACCAACCGGCCGATCACGGTGAGCGCCAAGGCCGGTACGCAAAGCACCAGCGGCGTGGTCAACGTGAGCGGTACCCGGCTCACGTTCACCGGTCCGGCCTTCCTCGCCCTGGGCAGCACGGCCGAACTGACCGCCACACTGGTCGATTCGGCCGGCCAGCCGATCGCCGGCGCGCCGCTGACCGCCGCCACCATGAACGGCAACCTGCTGCAGATCGCCGCGAAGGCGAGCGACAGCCACGGCCAGGTGCCGCTGCAACTGAGCGCATCGAAGCGCGGCACCGAACAGGTGACGCTGTCGGCGATGGGCGCGCGCGTGACGCGCAGCATCCTGGTCGGCGGCAGCGACGTCAGCATGACGCCGGCGGTGGCGGTCGATGCCGCCGGTACCGAAATGCTGAGCGAAGTGGCGGTCGGCAGTTGCGCGCCGATCGGCGGGCGCTACATGATCGACGGCGCCGCCCAGGCCGGCAACGTCACCTTGACCGCATCGCGCGGGCAACTATTCCGCGATGGCGCCTGCAGCGTGCCCCTGTCCGGACCGGTGGCGCTGATCGGCGGCTCGTTCCCGGCCGCCTGGATACGTTCGGACTATGCCGGCGTGAGCAGCATCGAGGGCGCCATCGCGGGCGGTCCGAGCGGCAGCACCAAGGTCGAATTCATCGCCATGCTGGGCGACAAGGCACGCGTCGACCTGCAATCGGACATGGCGCTGGTGGGCAGCGGCGAGAGCAGCAACCTGATCGCGGTAGTGCGCGACGGCACCGTCGCCAACAACCTGGTCAAGGGGGTGGCCGTGCAATTTACCATCGTCGCCGATCCGAGCGGCGGCAACCTGCTCCTGCCGCTGACCAGCGTGACCGGCAGCGACGGCATCGCGCGCGCCGTGTTCGTAGCCGGCCCGGCCGATGGCGGCAAGAACGGCACCGTCATCCAGGCCACGATCGCCGCGCTGCCGTCGACCCACGCGGTGACCAACCTGACGGTGAACAAGAAGGCCCTGTCGATCCAGTTTGGCACCGGCAACCAGATCACCGAGTTCTCCACCGCGGTGCTGCAGAAGGACTTTGCGGTCTTCGTCGCCGACAGCGCCGGCAACCCGGTGCGCGACGTCGCCATCGCCGCCGCCGCCTGGCCGACCAATTACATGAAAGGCGCCTACGAGTGGTACGAACCGGTCACGAAGAACGCCGACGGCAGCACCACCAAGGGAGATGGCAATTGGCGGATCGGCATGCCCAGCTACGTGTGTGCGAACGAGGACGTGCAGCGCAAGGGCCTCTACCAGGCCGCCTTCGACGGCAACAACAATGGCGTGCTCGATCCGGGCATACCGCTCAGCGTCACGGCAGGCGGCAAGACCGACGCGATGGGCATGACCACGGTCAGCCTGCGCTATCCGCGCGACCGCGGCGCCTGGGTCAAGGTGGAACTGAGCGTCACCGGCACGGTTGCCGGCACCGAAGCGCTGGCGCGCAACACGTTCTGGTTGCCGGTACTGGCCAAGGATTTGACGGTGAAGTCGATCTCGCCGCCCGGCGTCATCAGTCCGTACGGCCAGTTGTCCTGCAGCAGTGCCGATTAAGCGACAGAATACGTCACAAAAATGTTACCTTGCGGGAATATGTTGCAATCAGGAAAATGATTGCGCTACACTGGACCATTCGAATCCATGGACTGGTCCAGCCCCGCCTGATGACACACTTGCCGCCCACCGTGAGCCACTCGATCGCCGACATCAAGGCGCTGATCCACCGCGAATCGCGGCGCGTCACGTCCTACGATGTGGCGGTGGTGGCCGGCGTCTCGCAGTCGGCTGTGTCGCGCTGCTTCAAGCCGGGCGCCAGCGTGTCGAAAGCGACCTTCGCCAAGGTGATGAAGGCGGCCACCGACCTCGACTACACGCCGAACGCCGCCGCGCGTAGCCTCAATACCCGGCGCAGCAACCTGGTGGCGCTGGTCGTGTCGAACCTGGTCACCTTGCACAGCCCCGAACTGCTCGCCGAACTGAGCCGCCAGTTCGCCCTGCGCGGCATGCGCATCCTGCTGTTCTCGCATGCGCGCGAGACCGACATCGGCCAGACCCTGTCGGAGGTGTGGCAGCACCAGGTCGACGGCGTGGTGGTGGCCGCGCGCATGAGCGAGCGGCACGTCAGCGAATTCGAGCGGCGCCAGCTGCCGTTCGTGCTGTTCAACCGCAACCTGCGCGACATCAGCGTCAACGCCATCGTCTGCGACCAGGTCGGCGCGGCGCGCACGATGGCCGCGCGACTGGCCGCCGCCGGCCACCGCCGCTTCGCCATGATCGACGGCCCGCCCGAGTCGATGGTCGCGCAGGAGCGCAAGCGCGGCGTCTCCGAACGGCTGGCCGAACTGGGCCTGGCGCCGCCGCTGATCGTGGTCGGCAACCACGACTACGCCAGCGGCGCGCGCAGCCTGCACGACATCATCGACCGGCTCGGCTACATTCCCGACGCCATCATTTGCGGCAACGACGCGATGGCCATCGGCTGCCTCGACACAGCGCGTCACGAGCTCGGCATCGACGTTCCCGGTCAGCTGTCGATCACCGGTTTCGACGGCATCGCGCCGGCCGCCTGGCTCAGCTACAACCTGACCACGCTGCGCCAACCGGTGCGCCAGATGGCGCAAGCGACCGCCGACATGCTGACCAACCTGATCGGCGCCGATGGCACCTGCCCCGAACGGCGCGTATTTTCCGCCAACATCATCGAGGGTGCCACCGCACGCCTGGGCCCGGCCTGAACGCCGCCGGAAAAACGCCAACGGTCAGTGATCGCCAACGGTCAGTGATCGCCAA
>JARXKM010000198.1 GCA_030272785.1 Pseudomonadota bacterium | reverse complement strand
ATGGGCATCCCGTTCCTGCTGTCGCGCTCCGGCACCACCCAGATGGGCCACATGGTGGCCGAACGGGTCGGCATGTCGCTGCTGTCGCGCTGCTCCGGCAAGCACTTCCTGCTGCTCACCGCCCAGCACCGGCTCGAGTTCGAGCCGCAGCTGCTCGAAGCCGTCGCGCGTCAGGCCTGATGTCGCTGCTCGAGGCGATCCGCGGGGCGTTCGCGCTGTTCCTGGCGGGCGACGCGGCGCTCTGGCGCATCATCTGGGTGTCCCTGAAAACGGGCCTGGGCGGGCTGGCGCTGGCGACCCCGCCGGCGGTGGTGCTCGGCTACGCCATCGCGGCGCACCGCTTCCGCGGCCGCCGCGTGGCGATCTGGCTGGCGCAGGCCGCGCTGTCGCTGCCGACCGTGCTGATCGGCCTGCTGCTGTACCTGCTGCTGTCGCGCGCCGGCCCGTTCGGCGGCCTGCACTGGCTGTTTTCGCAGCCCGGCGTGATGGCCGGCCAGTTCGTCATCGCCATGCCGGTGCTGGTGGCGTTCACGCTGGCCGCGGTGCAGGCGGCCGATCCGCGCTACGCCGAAACGGCCATCGCGCACGGCGCCTCCGGCTGGCGCGTGATGACGACCGTGCTGTACGAGGTGCGCTTCGGCGTGATGGCGGCGATCATCAGCGGCTTCGGCCGGGTGATCTCGGAGGTCGGCTGCGCGCTGATGGTGGGCGGCAATATCGCCGGCGAGACGCGCACCATCACCACCGCCATCGCGCTCGAGACGAGCAAGGGCGATTTCGCGCAGGGCATCGCGCTTGGCCTGGTGCTGGTGGCAATCGCGCTGCTGATGAACGGCGCGCTGCTGCTGCTGCAGGGCGATGCCCACATGGCGCGGGGCCATACGTGAGCGCGCTGCTGGTGATCGAGGGACTGCGCAAGCGCTACGGCGAACGCGCGCTGTTCGACATCGAGCGCTTCACCCTCGAAGCGGCCAGCGCGTACGTGCTGACGGGCGTGAACGGCGCCGGCAAGAGCACTTTGCTGCGGGTGCTGGCCGGCCTCGAACCGGCCGAGGCGCGCGCGCTGCACTTCGACGGCCGCAAGCTGGCGCTGGCGCCCTATCCGGATGCGCTGCGCGCGGCGGTGGCCTACGTGCACCAGCATCCGATCATGTTTTCCACCAGCGTGGCCCACAACATCGGCTACGGCCTGCTGGCGCGCGGCGCGGCGAAGGGCCAGGTCAAAGTGGACGTGGCGCGGGCGATGGCGTGGGCCGGCGTCGAGCACCTGCATGCGAGCGCGCCGGCCAGCCTGTCGGGCGGCGAGAAGCAGCGCGTGGCGCTGGCGCGCGCCAAGGTGCTGCGTCCGCGCCTGCTGCTGCTCGACGAGCCGACCGCGAACCTCGACGGCGCCGCGCGCGAGCAGGTCATTGCGCTGATCCCGACCCTGATCGCCGCCGGCAGCACGGTGGTGATGGCCTGCCACGACCCGGACCTGATCGGCCTGCCCGGCGTGCGCCGCATGAAGCTGCGCGACGGGCGCATGGAGTATCGCGCATAGAAGTTCGCGCATAAAATATCGTTAACCTGAAGGAGCCGCCATGCAACGCCGCACCCTGTTTGTCCTGATGATCGCCGCTACGCTGGCGTCCGGCACGGCCGCCGCCGCCACCACCGATGCGATCCGGCTGTCGACCACCACCAGCACCGAGAACTCGGGCCTGCTCGGCTATCTGCTGCCGGCGTTCGAGGCGAAGACCGGCACCAAGGTCCACGTGATCTCGGTGGGCACCGGCAAGGCGCTCGAGCTGGCCAAGAACGGCGACGTCGATGTCACCCTGGTGCATGCGCGCCCGATGGAGGACAAGTTCGTCGCTGACGGCTACGGCATCGACCGGCGCGACGTGATGTACAACGATTTTGTCGTGGCCGGCCCGGTGGCCGATCCGGCCGGCCTGCGCGGCAGCCACGACGTACTGGCGGCGTTCCGCAAGATCGCCTCGAGCGGCGCCAAGTTCATCTCGCGCGGCGACAATTCTGGCACCGACCTGATGGAGAAGAATTACTGGAAGGCGGCCGGCGTGCAGCCGGCCGGCAGCAGCTACATTTCGGCCGGCCTGGGCATGGGCGAGGTCCTCAACATGGCCGCCGAACTGCAGGCCTACACGCTGACCGACCGCGCCACCTACGGCGCCTACAAGGCCAGGACCGGGCTGGAGATCGTCGTCGAGGGAGACAAGTCGATGTTCAACCCGTACGGCATCATCGCGGTCAACCCGGCGCGCCACAAGGACATCAACTACAAGGGCGCGCGCCTGCTGATCGACTGGATCACGTCGGCCGAGGGCCAGCAGAAAATCGCCGCTTTCAGGCCGGCCGGCCAGCAGTTGTTTTTTCCGTCGGCGTCGCGCTGACCTTCACCAGGGAGCATCGTGAACGTACTCATTTTTGGCGCCACCGGCATGGTCGGGCAGGGTGTGCTGCGCGAATGCCTGGCGGCGGCCGATGTCGATCGGGTGATGACGGTCGGGCGCACGCCGACCGGCCAGCAGCATCCGAAACTGCGCGAACTGGTGCACGCCGAAATGTGGGACTACGCCAAGGTCGAAGCGGAACTGGCCGACTTCGACGCCTGCTTCTTCTGCATCGGCGTGACGTCGTCGGGCATGTCCGAGCAGCAGTACACGCACCTGACGTACGACCTGACGCTGGCGGTGGCGGGCACGCTGGCGCGTCGCAATCCGCAGATGGTGTTCGTGTATGTGTCAGGCGCCGGCGCCGACAGCGGCGAGACGAGCCGGGTGATGTGGTCGCGGGTGCGCGGCCGCACCGAGAACGCCTTGCTCAAGCTGCCGTTACGCGGCGTGTACATCTTCCGTCCCGGGATGATCGAGCCGGTCGGCGTGAAGTCGAAGACGGCCTCGTACCGCATCATGTATTCGATGATCAAGCCGCTGCTGCCGCTGCTGCGCGCGGCGCTGCCGGATCAGATCCTGAGCACGCCGCAGATGGGCCAGGCGATGCTGGAGGCGGCCAGGCACGGCGCGCCCAAGCGGGTGCTGGAAAGCGCCGACATCAACGCCCTGAGCAAGCGCGCGAAGCGCTAGCGCAGCCGGTCAGCATGCGCCTTCAGATAGGCCAGCGCCTGTTGCGCGGCCGGGCCCGATGAGGCGGGATTCTGCCCCGTCATCAGGTTGCCGTCGGTGACCACGTGCGGCGCCCAGTCGGCGCCCTTGCTGTACTGGCCGCCGTTTTCCTTGAGCATGTCCTCGACCAGGAAGGGCACCACGTCGGTCAGTTGCACCGCCGCCTCTTCGGTGTTGGTGAAGCCGGTGACCTGCTTGCCCTTGACCAGCGGGCTGCCGTCGGCCGCCTTGGCGTCGCGCAACACGCCGGGCGCATGGCAGACCGCGGTGACCAGCTTGCCGGCCGCGTACATCGATTCGATCAGCTTGATCGAGTCGCGGTCGCCGGCCAAGTCCCACAGCGGGCCATGCCCGCCCGGATAAAACACGGTGTCGAAATCGTCGCCCGCCACGTCGGCCAGCTTGCGCGTGCTCGCCAGCGCCTGCTGCGCGTCCGGATCGGCCTTGAAGCGGCGCGTGGCGTCGGTCTGCGCATCGGCTTCGTCGCTTTTCGGATCGAGCGGCGGCTGGCCGCCGCGCGGCGAGGCCAGGGTGATGGCGGCGCCGGCATCCTTGAAGATGTAATACGGGGCGGCGAATTCTTCCAGCCAGAATCCGGTTTTCTTGCCGGTGTCGCCGAGTTGGTCGTGCGAGGTCAAAACCATCAATATGTTCATTGTTGCTCCAAATATGAAAAACTGAAAAGCGCGTCGTGCGCGTCCGGGATTGTCAATCAGTCTATGCCCAATACCAGAAAGCTGTCGCACCATCCGTCGCCGGCTAATGTCAGCTTGATATATACTTGCTAATAGGTACTGCATATTCCTGCGGTTAACCTTCGTTTGCTGCTCCGCATCCCCGAGCATCGCCAATTCGCACCAGAAAGCCGATGAGCGCTCTTTTCGACCACGAGATTCTCGCGCAGCTGCACGCCAGTTCCCGCTCGCTGGTCTACCGGGCCCGCGCCCGCGCCGACGGTGCCGCGCTGATCGTCAAGGTGCCGAATCAGGAATTCCCGTCGTTCCAGGACATCGCCAGGTTCAAGCGCGAGTACGCCATCGCGCGCCGCTGCGAGCACGCCGGGGTGGTGCGCCCGCTGGCGCTGCGCCAGCACGGCGGGCGCTGGACCATGATCCTGGAAGACGCCGGCGGCATCGCGCTCGACCAGCTGCTGCGGGCGCGCCCCGGCGCCGTCGCGCGCGACGATTTTTTCGACATCGCGCTGCAGCTGTGCGCGGCGCTCGACGCGGTGCATCGGCGCGGCGTGATCCACAAGGACATCAATCCGTCCAACCTGGTGTGGAATGGCGAGCGCCGCCTGCTGCAGCTGATCGACTTCGGCATCGCCGGCGAGCTGGCGAAGGAGGCGCCAGGCCCGGTCAATCCGTATGCGCTGGAAGGCACGCTGCGCTACATGGCGCCGGAGCAGACCGGCCGCATGAACCGGCTGGTGGACTACCGTGCCGATTTCTATGCGCTCGGCGCCACCTTCTACGAGCTGCTGACCGGCCAGGCGCCGTTCGCCGCGCACGACGCGATGGAACTGGTGCATTGCCACATCGCGCGCACGCCCGACTGGTCGCATCCGGCGCTGGCCGGCTGGCCGGACAGCCTGGCGGCGATCGTGCGCCGGCTGCTCGAGAAGAACGCCGATCAGCGCTACCAGAGCCTGCACGGCCTGCGGCGCGACCTGGCCGCATGCCGCGCGGCGATGCCGCTCGGCGCCTGCGACGGCAACGACCGCTTCGTGATCGCGCAGACGCTGCACGGGCGCGAGCGCGCCATCGCCGCGCTGTTGGCCGCGTTCGAGCGCAGCGCCGCCGGCGCGGCCGAGCTGCTGCTGGTGGCCGGCTATTCCGGCATCGGCAAGTCGGCGGTGGTAAACGAAGTGCACAAGCGGATCGTCGCCCGGCGCGGCTGCTTCCTGAGCGGTAAATTCGACCAGTACCAGCGCGATGTGCCGTACGCCTCGCTGATCCAGGCCTGCCAGGGCCTGGTGCGCCAGCTGCTGTGCGAGCCGGAACAGTCGCTGCGGCGCTGGGCCGCCCAGCTGCACGGCGCGCTGGGCGACGGCCTCGGCGTGATGGTCGAACTGATCCCCGAACTGGCGCTCATCGTCGGCGTCACCGCGCCGGCTGCCGCGCTGGCGCCGGAACAGGCGCGCCTGCGGCTGGGCCGGGTGTTTCCGCGTTTCGTCGCCGTGTTTGCCAGCGCCGACCATCCGCTGGTGCTGTTCCTCGACGACCTGCAGTGGGCCGATGCGCCGACCCTGCGGATGGTCGCGCTGATGATGGGCCAGCAGGGCCAGCAGGGTCACATGCTGATCGTCGGCGCCTACCGCGACAACGAGGTCGACGCGCTGCACCCGCTGATCGCCTTGCGCGACCAGCTGTTGCAGGACGATGTGCGCGTGAGCACGCTGGTGCTCGATGCGCTCACCGAGCAGCAGGTCGGGCAGATGGTGTCGGCCACCTTGCGCGTGGCGCCGGCCGACTGCGCGCCGTTGAGCGCACTGTGCCACCGCAAGACCGGCGGCAATCCCTTCTTCCTGAACCAGTTCTTGCAGGCGATCGCGGACGCCGGTCACCTGCGCTACCGGGCCGCGCACGATTGCTGGGACTGGGACCTGGCCGCGCTGGCGAGCGCCGATTACACCGACAACGTGGTCGACCTGCTGCTCGAGAAAATCCGCCGCCTGCCCGCGCCCACCCAGCAGTTGCTGCAGCTGGCGGCGTCGATCGGCAACCGCTTCCGGCTCGACACGCTGGCCGTGGTGGTCGAGCGCGCGCCGTGGCACACGCAGCAAGACCTGTGGCCGGCACTCGACGCCGGCCTGATCCAGCCGCTCGACGAGCGCTACAAATACCTCGATGCCGACGCCGGCGCCGGCAGCGGCGTCAGCTACCGCTTCCTGCACGACCGCGTGCAACAGGCGGCCTACCTGCTGGCTGACGCCGGCGCGCGCGCCGCCGGCCACTTGCGCATCGGCCGCCAGCTGCTCGCCGACGCCACGCCGCAGCGCCAGGAAGAGCAGCTGTTCGCCATCGTCGAGCAGCTCAACGCCGGCCGCGCGCTGATCACCGATGCCGACGAGCGGGTGCGGCTGGCGCAGCTGAACCGGCGCGCCGGCGCCAAGGCGCGCCGTTCGGCGGCGTTTCAGGCCACGCTGGCGCACGCGCGCACCGGCCTGGCGCTGCTGCCCGACGACGGCTGGCAGCGCCATCCCGAACTATGGCTCGAGCTGCAGCTGGGCGCGGCCGAAGCGGCCTACCTGTGCGGCCAGTTCGATGCCGCCGAGGCGATCTACCCGCTGGTGCGCGCGCGCTGCACGGCGCCGGCGGCGGCGTTGCGCTGCATCGCGGTGCAAGCGCACCAGTATCAGCTGCAGGGGCGCCTGCTCGACGCCATCGCCGTGCTGCGCGACGGACTGGCGTTGCTGCAGATCGACATTCCGCACGAGACGGCGCAGCTGAAGGCGCGCTTCGCCGACATTTTCGCCGATATCGCGCGGCTGCACGGCGAGCGCGATCCGGACGAACTGCTGGCGGCGGCCGAGATGCGCGACCCGGATGCGATCGCCGCGATGCAGATGATGCAGGGCCTGTGGATGGCCAGCTACTATGCCGGCCAGCAGGACCTGAGCGCGCTGATGGTGCTGTCGATGACGCGCCTGTCGATGCAGCAGGGCAGCAGCGATTTCACCTCGGTGGCCTACGTCGGCTACGCGCTGATGCTGGCGCTGCACAGCGCCGACATGACGCGCGGCTACCGCTTCGGCGCGATGGCGCTGGCGCTGGCCAGAAGCCGCGCCAACCTGCAGACGCGCACGCTGACGGGACTGATGTTCGCGGCGCTGACCAATCACTGGACCCAGCCGCTGCGCAGCTCCGATGCGCTCTACGACGAAGCGTTCGGCTGGGCGCTGGAGATCGCCGACTTCGTGCAGGTCGGCGTGGTCGTCGCGGTGCGCGCCACCGAGCGCATCATCCTGGGCGACTACCTGCCCGACTTGCTGCAGTCGATCGGGCGCGACCTGGCGCTGATGCGCGCCAACGGCCAGCAGGCGATGGCCGACTGCTGCGTGGCCGCCGCGATCCAGCCGATCAAGTGCCTGATGGGACTGACCGCGCGCAGCGACAGCTACGACGACGCCAGCTTCAGCGAAGCGGCCTTCCTCGACCAATACGGCGGTTCGCGCCTGTATCACGCCTATTTCCTGCAAGGGAAAATCCGCAACGCCTGCCTGTTCGACGGCGCCGACGCCGAGGCGCTGGCCGGCCAGCTCGACATCGTCACCGGCATGATGCGCGGCCAGGCCAAGGTGCCCGAGACGTGCTTCCATGCGGCGCTGATCTGGCTGCGCGCGCTGCGGCGCGATCCGGCCCGCGCCGATGCCGCGGCGCTGCTCGCGCGGGCCGACGCGCTCGAAGCCAGCCTGGCCGGCTGGGCCGCGGCGGGGCCGGACAACATCGGCGCCAAGCACCTGCTGGTGCAGGCCGAACTGGCGCGCAACCGGCACGACCTGCCGCTGGCGACGCGCCGCTACCAGCAAGCCATCGACGCGGCCGGCCGCACCGGCTACCTGAACATCCAGGCGCTGGCCAATGAGCTGTGCGGCCAGTGCTGGCTCGAGCAAGGGCAGCCGCGGGTCGCCGCGGTATTCCTGGGCGACGCCATCGCCCGCTACCGGCAATGGGGCGCCGAGGGCAAGGCGGCGCAGCTGCAGGCCGCCCACGCGGGCGTGCTGGCGCGCGCGGCCAGCCGCGTGACGCAGCCGCAGTTCGATACGCTCACCCACGGCAACGCCACGGCGTCGCGTGCCGGCGCCAATGCGGCGCTCGACCTGGTGTCGCTGCTGAAGGCGGCGCAGACGCTGTCGAACCAGGTCGGCCTGCGCAATGTGCTGCAACGGCTGATCGGCATCGTGCGCGAGAATTCGGGCGCGCAGGTGGCGCGCCTGCTGCTGCTGACCGACGGCGCCTGCCGGCTCGAAGCGGACATCGAGGACGACACCGTCACCGTGCTGCAGGCGCGCGCGATCGATCTCGACGCCGCCGCCGACCCGCAGTTCCCGCTGTCGGTGCTGCGCTACGTGATCCGCAGCGGCGCCGAAGTGATCGAGGACAGCATCGCCGATGCGTCGCGCTTCGCCGCCGACCCGTACGTGCGGCTGCAGCGGCCGCGCTCCGTGATGTGCCTGCCGATCCGGCGCGGCGGCCGCATCGACGGCATCCTGTACTTCGAAAACAAGCTGGCCGAGGCGTCGTTCACCGACGAACGGGTCGAGTTCCTGCGCATGCTCGGCGCGCAGGCGATGATCTCGATTTCGAACGCGCGCCTGCACGACAGCCTCGAACAGCGCGTCGCCGAGCGCACCGCGCAGCTGGAAGACGCCAACCGCAAGCTGGCCACCCTGTCGGCCACCGACGGCCTCACCGGGCTGGCCAACCGGCGCCATTTCGACGAGGTGCTGCGCAGCGAATGGGCGCGCGCCACGCGCAGCGGCCTGCCGCTGGCGGTGATCATGCTCGATGTCGATTTTTTCAAGAAATTCAACGACCGCTATGGCCACCAGGCCGGCGACGCCTGCCTGATCCGCGTGGCGCACGCGCTGCAGGCGGGCGCGCGGCGCGCCAGCGACCTGACGGCGCGCTACGGCGGCGAGGAGTTCTCGATCGTGCTGCCCGATACCAGCGCGGCCGAGGCGCGCGAGATGGGCGAGGCGCTGCGCTGCGCGATCGAAGCGCTTGGCGTCGTCCACCAGAACGCGGCGGCCGGCCTGGTCACCATCAGCGTCGGCATCGCCACCGCCCTTGACACCGGCGCCACCGATCCGGACGCGCTGATGCGGCTGGCCGACGCGGCGCTGTATCGTGCCAAGGACGC
>JARXKM010000197.1 GCA_030272785.1 Pseudomonadota bacterium | reverse complement strand
AAGAGTATGCAGCGTTTCGGCCATTTCGTCAACTTCTTTTTTACCCTTGCCGTTAAAGCAAGGCCCGATAAACCGTTCGCAACTCGTTGATTTGGTGCGTCTTTTTCGCCGGGAGAAGAACTATAGCAAACCGGCATCCGGCTTGGCAAGGGTCAGCGTGACATTTTGAGAGAAATCGTCGGCGCACGCGTAAAATGGCGGTTTTCCCGCCACAATTCGCCCCATGACGATCATCCTCTCGACCCTCAACGCCCGCTACGCCCACGCTTCGCTGGGCCTGCGCTACTTACTGGCGAACATGGGCGCGCTGCAATCTCAGGCCTGCATCGAGGAATTCGTCATTGGCGCGAAAACCACCGAGATCGTCGAAAAGCTGCTGGCCCGCCAACCGCGGCTGATCGGGTTTGGCGTCTATATATGGAACGTCGAGGAAACCACGCGGGTCGTGGCGATGCTCAAGCGGGTGGCGCCGCAGGTGGTGATCGTGCTGGGCGGGCCGGAAGTGTCGTACGAGAGCGCCGAGCAGCAGATCGTCCAGCTGGCCGACTACCTGGTCACCGGCTGGGGCGACGTGACGTTCCCGAAGCTGTGCGGCGAGGTCCTGAACGGCCCCAAGCCGCTGATGAAGGTGCACGCCGGCGTGCAGCCGCCGATGGCCGACATCGCGATGCCCTACTCGCTCTACAGCGATCACGACATCGCCCATCGCACCTTATATGTGGAGGCGTCGCGCGGCTGTCCGTTCAAGTGCGAGTTCTGCCTGTCGGCGCTGGACAAGACGGCCTGGCCGTTCGCGCTCGACACCTTCCTCGGCGAGCTCGAAACGCTGCACGCGCGCGGCGCGCGGCTGTTCAAGTTCGTCGACCGCACCTTCAACCTGAATATCAAGACCAGCCTGAAGATCATGCAGTTCTTCCTCGACAAACTGGCGGCCGATCCGGACGATCCGGTGTACGCGCACTTCGAACTGGTGCCTGACCACCTGCCCGACGCGCTGAAAGAAGGCATCGCCAAGTTCCCGCCCGGCGCGCTGCAGTTCGAGATCGGCATCCAGAGCTTCAATCCGGCGGTGCAGGCGCTGGTGAGCCGGCGCCAGGACAATGCCAAGGCGGCCGAGAATATCCGCTGGCTGTGCGAGCACTCGCACGCCCACCTGCACGTCGACCTGATCGCCGGCCTGCCGGGCGAGGACGTGGCCAGCTTCGCGCGCGGCTTCGACCAGTTGGTCGCGCTGGGGCCGCACGAAATCCAGTTCGGCATCCTCAAGCGCCTGCGCGGCACGCCAATCATCCGCCACACCGAAGAATTCGGCATGGTGTTCGATCCCTACCCGCCCTACACCATCCTGGCCACCCGCGAGGTCGACTTTTCCACCATGCTGCGGCTGGTGCGCTTCGCGCGCTACTGGGACCTGGTGGCCAATTCGGGCCGCTTCGTCAATACCATCGGGCCGATGCTGGGCGATGCGCCGTTCGACAACTTCATGGCGTTTTCGGACTGGATCTACAGCAAGACCGACGCCACCCACCGGATCGCGCTGGACCGCCTGGCGACCCTGGTGAGCCAGTGGCTGCAGCAACGCGGCATGGCGCGCGAGGCGGCGATCGCGCTGGTGGGCAGCGATTATGCCGGCCGCGTCGACGGTGCGGCAGACAAGAGCAAACCGGCGGCGGCGCCGCTGCGCCAGGCGCGCCACCTGGCCGCCTAAGGCGTCAGACGAACAGCGGTAGCGGACTGACTCAAACTCTTTTACACTGGCGCAATGCAGATTGAAAATGCGCCAACTTTAACCCTTCACCATGCCGACAGCAGCAAGGCGCAAGCCGTCGTCGCCAGCGGCGTGTGGCAGGTCCACGCGCTGGCCGAGGGCGGCGCCATCAAGACCATCAGCGCGACGCTGGCCTCGTTGAAGGGCAACGCGGCGCTGGCGTGGGATCTGTCGGGCGTCGTCAGCCTCGACCATATCGGCGCGCAGATGCTGTGGAACGCCTGGGGCAAGCAGCGTCCGAGCCAGCTCGCGCTGGCCGGCAAGCAGGATGAACTGTTCAAGCGAATCGAGGAGGCCGGCCGCATCGCAATGCCGCCGACCCGCGCCAAGCGGCTCACCTGGGTGATGGTGCTCGGCTTCGGCATGCTGTCGTTCTTCGAGCACCTGCACGGCTTCATCAAATTGATCGGCCAGGTGGTGCAGGACGTCGGCCGCTTCGTGCGCCATCCACTGACCGGGCCGTGGCGCGAGATCTCGGCGAACATCTTCCATGCCGGCTTCCAGGCGCTCGGCATCACCGCGCTGGTCGGCTTCCTGATCGGCGTGGTGCTGTCCTACCTGTCGGCGCAGCAGCTGCGCACCTTCGGCGGCGACATGTACCTGGTGAACATCCTCGGCATGAGCGTGATCCGCGAACTGGGGCCGCTGCTGGCGGCGATCCTGGTGGCCGGCCGCTCCGGCTCGTCGATCACCGCGCAGCTGGGCGTGATGCGGGTCACCGAGGAACTCGATGCGATGCTGGTGATGGGCATCTCGCACGGCTTCCGGCTGATCATGCCGAAGGTGATCGCGCTGGCCATCTCGATGCCGCTGCTGGTGGTGTGGACCGATGCGATGGCCCTGATCGGCGGCATGGTGTCGGCCAAGGTCGAACTGAACCTGTCGGCGCGCTACTTCATCCAGAAGCTGCCGGACGCGGTGCCGCTGATGAACTACGTGATCGGCCTGCTGAAAGGCGCCACCTTCGGCGTGCTGATCGCGCTGGTGTCGTGCCATTTCGGCCTGCGCATCAAGCCGAACACCGAGAGCCTCGGGCGCGGCACCACCACCTCGGTGGTCACCGCGATCACGGTGGTGATCCTGGCCGACGCGGTGTTTGCGATCGTCTTTTCCGGCGTGGGGTTCTACTGATGGACAACATGGACACGGACGACACGCACGAAGGGGACGAAACGCTGCCGCAGCAACCCGCGGCCGAAGCGGCCAGGCCGCAACGCGAACCGCCGCGCCTGACCATGAAGCCGGACGAGGAAGTGGGCGCCGCGGTAGTCGAGATCACCGGCCTGTGGACCAAGTTCGGCCGCACCGTGGTGCACCAGGACCTGAACCTGGAAATCTACGCCGGCGAGATCCTGTCGATCGTGGGCGGCTCGGGCACCGGCAAGACGGTGCTGCTGCGCCAGATGCTGGGGCTGGAGACGCCGGCGCGCGGCTGCGTCAAGGTATTTGGCGAAGACATCAGCGAAGCCGACGCCGACCAGCTGAAACGCATGCGCAACCACTGGGGCATGCTGTTCCAGCAGGGCGCGCTGTATTCGGCGCTGACGGTGTTCGACAACATCGCGCTGCCGATGCGCGAACTGCGCGCGCTGCCCGAAGACGTGATCTACGACGCGGTGCTGCTGAAAATGAACATGGTCGGCCTGGGCGTCGAACATGCCTTCAAGATGCCGTCCGACCTGTCCGGCGGGATGATCAAGCGCGCCTCGCTGGCGCGCGCGCTGGCGCTCGAGCCGCAGCTGCTGTTCCTCGACGAGCCGACCGCCGGGCTCGATCCCGACCTGTCGGACGCGTTCGTGGCGCTGATCCAGTCGCTGCACCGCGAGCTGGGGCTGACGGTGGTGATGGTCACGCACGACCTCGACACCTTGTTCGCGCTGTCGACGCGGATCGCCGTGCTGGCCGAAAAACACGTGATCGCGCTGGGACCGACGCGCGACATCCTGAAGGTGGACCATCCCTTCATCCAACAATTCTTCCATGGCGCGCGCGGAATGCGCGCGCTGGAAGTGCTCGACGAGCATGAACACGAACGCGAGCAAGCGAAAGAATCGGAGAACTGACCTATGGAAAACAGATCGCATGCCCTGATGACCGGCTTCTTCACCATCGCCCTGCTGATCGCGGCGGTGCTGGCGGGGATCTGGTTCAACCGCGACCGGGTCGAGCGGGTGCCCTACCTGATCGCCACCACCGAATCGATCCCCGGCCTGAACCCGCAGGCGGCGGTGCGCTACCGCGGACTGGAAGTGGGCCGGGTCGACGACATCGGCTTCAATCCGGCGGTGCCCGGGCAGATCGTGATCCGCCTGTCGGTCGACCCGGAGGCGCCGATCACCAAGACCACCTTCGCCATGCTCGGCTACCAGGGCGTGACGGGGATCGCCTTCATCCAGCTCGACGACGAGAAGACCGGTTCGCCGCTGCTCAAGAGCGACAAGAACCACGTCGCCGCGATCCCGCTGCACCAGGGTCTGCTCGACCAGCTGGAAAAGCGCGGCCTGGTGATCCTCGCGAAGACCGAGGAAATCACCACCAAGGTGAACGCCCTGCTGGGACCGGACAACCAGAAGAAGATGACCGACGCGTTCGACAAGATCGGCAAGACGGCCGACGCGTACGGCGAGATTCCCAGGCAGCTGGAACCGACCTTGAAGCGGCTGCCGGCGCTGACCGACCAGGCGGCGCAGAGCATGGCCTCGTTCAACGCACTGTCGGCCAGCGCCAACAAGGCGACCAAGAATTTCGACCAGCTGGCGACCACGCTGCAGGCGCCGAACGGGCCGATCACGCGGCTGACCGAGACGGTCGACCGGGTCGGCGCCTCGCTCGAAGGCGTCACCCGCGACCTCGAACTGGAAACGCTGCCGCACGTGGTCTCCATGACCGACGAGGCGCGCACCTCGCTGCGCGCCGTCAAGCGCACCGCGACATCGCTGTCGGACCGGCCGCAAGGGCTGCTGTTCGGCGCCGCCGTGGCCGCACCGGGCCCAGGCGAACCCGGCTTCGTCGCACCGACCAAATAAGGAAATCCATGCACCCGACCCTCGCCAAATTGATGACCCGCGCCGCGGCGCCCCTGCTGGCCGCGGCCGGCGCCGCGCTGCTGGCCGGTTGCGCCGCCGCCGGCAAGGCGCCGGCCAACACGCAGTACGATTTCGGCTCGCCGGCGGCGCCGGCCGGCGCTCTCGGCGCTATCGGCGCGGCCGGCGCGGCGCAGGCGATGCCGGCGCTGGTGCTCACCGACGTCACCGGCAACGCCGCGTTCGACAACGAACGCATGTACTACCGGCTCAATTACGCCGATCCGCTGCAGGCGCGCGCGTACGCCAACAGCCGCTGGAGCTCGACCCCGCTGCAGATGCTGACCCAGCGCCTGAAGTCGCGCGTGGCGCAGGCCGGCATCAAGGTGCTGTCGGCCACCGACGCGTCGACCGGGGTGCCGCTGCTGCGCATCGACGTCGACGACTTCACCCACAGCTTCGACAGCACCACCAGCAGCTACGGCCAGCTGGTGCTGCGCGCGTCGCTGTTCCAGGGCCACACGCTGCTCGACCAGCGCACCTTCAGCCGCAAGGTCGATGCCGCCAGCGCCGACGCCGGCGGCGGCGCGCGCGCGCTGGCGCAGGCCACCGACGCGGTGGCGGCCGACATGATTGCCTGGCTGGCGACGAAGACGCCGCCCGCGCGCGCACAATGACGCTGGAGGAAAGGCGCGAGACGCCGGAGGAAAGGCGCGAGACGCCGAGGCGCAAAGGCTCGCCGATGGTGCGCGCGGCGCTGGCGGCGTACCTGCTGCTGATCGTGTACGCCAGCTGGTTTCCGTTTACCGGCTGGCGCAGCACCGGCGTCGAGCCATGGGCGTTCCTCAACCTGACATTGCCGCGCTACTGGACCGGCTTCGACGTCGCGGTCAACGTGATCGGCTACGTCCCGCTGGGCATGCTGATCGTGCCGGCGATGTACCCGAAGGTGCGCGGCGCCTGGGCGGTGCTGCTGACGGCCGTGCTGGGCATGCTGTTGTCGGGCACGATGGAAGCGGTGCAGACCTACCTGCCGAGCCGGGTGCCGTCGAACCTCGATTTCGTCACCAACTCGCTGGGCTGCTTTGCCGGCGCCTTCCTCGGCGTCGCCGGCGCGCGCTCCTACCTCAACGAGAGCCGCCTGTACCAGCTGCGCCAGCGCTGGTTCGCCGCGCACGGCGGCCAGGGGCTGGTGCTGCTGGCGCTGTGGCCGCTGGCACAGATCTACCCGCAAGGCTACCTGTTCGGCCACGGCCAGGTGCTGCCGATCATGTCGGAATGGCTGTCGGCCTGGCTCAACACCAGCATCGACCTGGTCGCCATGCTGCGCCCGGGTGCGGCGATGAGCGTGGAGCAGTACTGGCTGTCGGAGACCATCATCACCGCCTGCGGCATGAGCGGCGCGGTGCTGACCATGCTGTGCATGTTGCGCCGCGGCGCGCCGCGCCTGCCGCTGGTGGCCGCCATGCTGGGCGCGGCGCTGGTGATGAAGGCGCTGGCCAGTTCGCTGCTGTTTACGCCCGACAACGCCTGGGTGTGGATCACGCCCGGCGCCCAGGGCGGCTTCCTGATCGGCCTGATCATGCTGGCCGGGCTGGCGTTCGCGCCGCAGGTGGCGCAGCGGCGCCTGGCGATCGTCACCTTGCTGCTCAGCCTGGTGGTGGTGAACACCATCCCGGCCAATCCGTATTTCGTCTCCACCCTGCAGGGCTGGGTGCAGGGCAAGTTCCTCAACTTCAACGGCGCGGCGCAGTTCCTGTCGCTGCTGTGGCCGTTTCTGGCGCTGTGGTTCCTGCTGCTGCGCTCGCATACACTCAATCGCCAGTGAGAGCGGGTATCATGGCGGCGCACCTTTTCATTTTGCGGAACTTTATCCCATGAGCGACACCCCATATTACGACAAGCACGTGTTTTTTTGCATCAACGCGCGCGAGGACGGCCGTCCCTGCTGCGCCGAGCGCGGTGCGCTGGCGGCGCAAAAACATGCCAAATCGCGCATCAAACAGCTCGGCCTGAACGGTCACGAGAAGATCCGCATCAACCAGGCCGGCTGCCTGGACCGCTGCGAAGAAGGGCCGGTGCTGGTGGTCTATCCGGAAGGCACCTGGTACACCTACATCGACAACAGCGACATCGACGAGATCATCGACAGCCACCTGGTCGGCGGCAAGGTCGTCGAGCGCCTGAAAATCTGAGGCCGCGCGCATGAACAGACAATCCGAGAAATTCACCCTGGCCGGCGGCGCCGGCGCGATGGAATGCGTGCTCGATATGCCGGCGGACGTCGCAGGCGACGTCCCAGCGCGCGGAGTGGCGCTGATCGCCCACCCGCATCCGCTGTACGGCGGCACCATGGACAACAAGGTGGCGCAGACCTTGGCGCGCACCTTCGTCGGCCTCGGCTACGTGGCGGTGCGCTTCAATTTCCGCGGCGTCGGCGCCTCCGAGGGCGTGCACGACCATGGCAACGGCGAAACCGACGACATGGCGATCCTGCTGGCGCACCTGCGCGCGCGCTACCCGGGCCTGCCGGCGGCGCTGGCCGGCTTTTCGTTCGGCACCTTCGTGGCGGCGCAGCTGCAGCAGCGGCTGATTGCCTCTGGCGCGCCGGGTGCGCCGGCCGAGCGGCTGGTGCTGATCGGCAGCGCGGCCGGCAAGTGGGCGATGCCCGAGGTGCCGGCCGACTCGATCCTCATCCACGGCGAAGTCGACGACACCATCCCCCTGGCGGCGGTGCTCGACTGGGCGCGCCCGCAGGATCTGCCGGTCATCGTGATCCCCGGCGCCGACCATTTCTTCCACCGCAAGCTTGGCCACATCAAGAATCTGGTCACCCAACTGTGGCGGCGGACCGACTGATCCTCGCTATATAATTGGCCGCTGGTTGGCCGCTCTTTACGGCAATGCCCTGGCGCATTGCCTGCATCCCTCACCTTTTAAGACCTCGATTCCCATGAAAAAACTATTCGCAGCCCTGGCCGCCACTGTCGCGCTGATGAGCGCGGCCGTCGCGCAGACCCTGCCGGCGCCGACCATTGCCGCCAAATCCTGGATCCTGCTCGACGCCACCAGCGGCCAGGTGATCGCCGCGCAGGACCCGGGCGCGCGCATCGAGCCGGCCTCGCTGACCAAGATCATGACCGCCTACGTGACGTTCCAGGCGCTCAAGGACAAGAAGATCGACATCAACCAGATGGTCAACGTGTCGGTGAAGGCATGGAAAGTCGACGCCAGCAGCTCGAAGATGTTCATCGACCCGGCCGTGCCGGTGAAGATCAACGACCTGCTGTACGGCCTGATGGTGCAGTCGGGCAACGACGCGGCGGTGGCGCTGGCCGAAGCGGTAGCCGGCGACGAAGCTGCCTTCGTCACCCTGATGAACCGCGAAGCGGAACGGATGGGCCTGAAGAATACCCACTTCGCCAACCCGCACGGCCTGCCCAGCGCGGACAACTATTCAACCGCGCAAGACCTGTCGACCCTGGCCGCGCGCGTGATCATCGACTTCCCCGAGTTCTACAAGATCGACTCGGTGCGCAGCTTCACCTATAACAAGATCACCCAGCCGAACCGCAACCGCCTGCTGTGGCTCGACCCGACCGTCGACGGCATGAAGACCGGCCACACGGAAAACGCCGGCTACTGCATGATCGCCTCGGCGCACCGGCCGAACGGCAACTCGGGCGAGCGGCGCCTGATCACGGTGGTGCTGGGCACGACGTCGGACTCGTCGCGCACGCAGGAAAGCCAGAAGCTGCTCAACTGGGGCTTCCAGAATTTCGACACCGTCAAGCTGTACGCGAAGGGGCAGGCGATCGCCACGCCGGAAGTGTGGAAGGGGTCGAAGAGCGCGGTCAAGATCGGCTTCGCCAACGACGTGCTGGTGACGGTGCCGAAGGGCGTCGCCGCCAAGATGAAGCCGGTGCTCGAGCGCAAGGACCCGCTGGTCGCGCCGCTGCCGCTGAACGGCAAGGTCGGCACCCTGAAGATGATGGTCGACGGCAAGTCGCTGCTGGAACTGCCCGTGGTGGCGCTGGAAGAAGTGTCGCAGGCGACCATCTTCGGCCGCGCCTGGGATTCGATGCGGCTGATGTTCAAGTAACCAGCAAAAAACCGGGTCTGTCCCGGTTTTCGGACGCCACCTCCGCCGGGGTCCGCCCCTTGAAAGAATGACGATGATGCCGACTACCTTACCCGCCGACCTGCACTGCC
>JARXKM010000196.1 GCA_030272785.1 Pseudomonadota bacterium | reverse complement strand
GGTCGATCAGCGCGGCGTTGCCGTCGAAGACTTCATTGCAGGCGCCGCAGCGCACGATGCCCCCACGTAGCTTCAACTGGTCCGAGGCGACCCGGAACGTGGTGCGGCAGTGGGGGCAGATCGTGGCGAGCGCCATGCTTTTTACTGGCCGCGTGCCAGTGGTACGGTGTCGCTGCCGAGCACGCCGTGCAGCGCGACCCAGCCCTCCTGCTCGGCCCACACGCCGAGCGTGATGAACGGCGCGTAGGCGGCGGCCACTTCCTCGGCCTGGCGCGCCAGCACGCCCGACAGGATCAGCGCGCCGCCGGCGGCGACGCGGCCCGACAGCATCGGCGCCATCAGCTTCAATGGGCTCGACAGGATGTTGGCGACGACGATGTCGAACGTGCCGGTGGCATGCTGCGCCTTGGCGGCGACCGCGAAGTCGTCCGGCAGGTAGTAGTCGATCTCGCAGCGGTTGCGCAGCGCGTTCTCGCGCGCCGATTCGATCGCCTGCGGGTCGATGTCGACACCGGCGACGTCGCCGGCGCCGAGCTTCTTGGCCACCATCGCCAGGATGCCGGAGCCGCAGCCGTAGTCGAGCACCGACTTGCCCGGCGCCGGATGCGCTTCGAGCCACTCCATGCACAGCCGGGTGGTCGGATGGCTGCCGGTGCCGAACGCGAGGCCCGGGTCGAGCTCGAGGATCAGGGCGGACGGATCGGGCGCCGCATGCCAGCTCGGCACGACCCAGATGTTCTTGCCGATGTGGATAGGGGCGAACTGCGACTGGGTCAGCCGCACCCAGTCCTCGTCGGCCACCGCGCGCGTGGTGAAGGCGGGCGCCGCGGCCAGCCCGATGCTGGCGGCCGCTTCGGCGACGATGGCCGCCTGGTCGGCGTCGACATCGGTCAGCGCCACCACGCGGCTGTGTTCCCACGCCGCTTCGGCCGGTTCCATGCCAGGTTCGCCGAACAACGGCTGCTCCTGGTCGGTGCCTTCGTCGGCGTCTTCCACCGACACCGACAGCGCGCCCGCTTCCATCAGCGCGTCCGACAGCGCCTCGGCGTTGGCGCGGGCGATCTCGATGACGACTTCTGTCCAGCTCATGAGGCGACCTTGGCGTCGGCCTTGCTGCCCAGCGCCGCCCCCTTCGGCAGGTCCGGCTTGTCGGCCAGCTTCTGCTCGAGGTAGTGGATGTTGGTGCCGCCTTCGATGAAGCGTGCGTCGATCATCAGCTCGCGGTGCAGCGGGATGTTGGTGAGGATGCCTTCGACGACCATTTCCGACAGCGCGATCTGCATGCGGCGGATCGCCTGCTCGCGGGTGGCGCCGTACGCGATGACCTTGCCGATCATCGAATCGTAATGGGGCGGCACATAATAGCCGGCGTAAGCGTGCGAATCGACCCGGATGCCCGGCCCGCCCGGCGCGTGCCAGGTGACGATGCGGCCCGGCGACGGCGTAAACTTGAACGGGTCCTCGGCATTGATGCGGCACTCGACGGCGTGCCCGGACAGCATGATGTCGCGCTGGCGGAAGCGCAGCTTTTCGCCGCAGGCGATGCGGATCTGCTCCTGCACGATGTCGATCCCGGTGATCATCTCGGTGACCGGATGCTCGACCTGCACGCGGGTGTTCATCTCGATGAAGTAGAACTCGCCGTTTTCAAACAGGAATTCGAACGTGCCGGCGCCGCGGTAGCCGATCTTGCGGCACGCTTCGGCGCAGCGGTCGCCGATCTTCTCGATCAGCTTGCGCGGGATGCCCGGCGCCGGCGCTTCCTCGACCACCTTCTGGTGGCGGCGCTGCATCGAGCAGTCGCGCTCGCCCAGCCAGACCGCGTTCTTGTGCTCGTCGGCGAGGATCTGGATCTCGATGTGGCGCGGATTTTCCAGGTACTTTTCCATGTACACTTCCGGATTGCCGAACGCGCTGCCGGCCTCCGTCTTGGTCATCGCCACCGCGTTCAGCAGCGCCGCTTCGGTGTGCACCACGCGCATGCCGCGCCCGCCGCCGCCGCCGGCCGCCTTGATGATGACCGGATAGCCGACCTTGCGGGCGGTCTGGATGATTTCCTTCGGGTCGTCCGGCAGCGCGCCTTCCGAGCCGGGCACGCACGGCACGCCGGCGCGGATCATGGCCTGCTTGGCCGACACCTTGTCGCCCATCAGGCGGATCGAGTCCGAGCGCGGGCCGATGAACACGAAGCCCGATTTCTCGACCCGTTCGGCGAAGTCGGCGTTCTCCGACAGGAAGCCGTAGCCGGGGTGGATCGCTTCGGCGTCGGTCACTTCGGCGGCGCTGATAATGGCCGGCATGTTCAGGTAGCTGAGCGCGGACTGCGCCGGGCCGATGCACACCGATTCGTCGGCCAGCTTGACGTACTTGGCGTCCTTGTCCGCTTCGGAGTGCACGACGACCGTCTTGATGCCCATTTCGCGGCAAGCGCGCTGGATCCGCAGCGCGATTTCACCACGATTGGCGATGAGAATTTTTTCAAACATAGGTTCGGTGTTTCTGTGAGGACCGGCGCGAGCCGGGAACTACAAGGGAGGTAGCAGCGCTGCGGCCGCAGCCGCGCGGCTGCTTAGCCGATCACGAACAATGGCTGGCCGAATTCGACCGGCTGGCCATTTTCGACCAGGATCTTGGTCACGACGCCGGACACTTCCGAGTCGATTTCGTTGAGCAGCTTCATCGCCTCGATGATGCACAGGGTATCGCCTTCCTTGATGGTCGAACCGACTTCGACGAACGCCGGCGAGCCGGGCGCGGACGAACGGTAGAACGTGCCCACCATCGGCGACTTGACGGTGTGCCCGGTCGGCTCGGCGACCACGGCGACCGGCGCGGCGGCCGCTGCCGGCGGCGCGCCCGGCGCGTAGTGGTGCTGCATGCCCTGCGGCTGCATCATCATCATCTGGCCTTGCGGCATGGCCGACGACTTGACGATGCGCACCTTGCTTTCGCCTTCGGTCACTTCGAGTTCAGCGATGTCCGATTCGGCGACCAGGTCGATCAAGGTCTTGAGTTTTCGTAGATCCATGTGGAACCCCTTGGAATTATTGTGTTATTGAAGGTAAGCGGCGCACCCGGGTAGGGCGAGCCGCGCATTTACATGAAGTTGACGTAGATTAACGCCTTTTGAGCGCGAAGTCGATTGCAAACCGATATCCGTCGGTGCCCAGGCCGCAGATGGTGCCGATGGCCAGTGCGGACAGGAAGGAATGATGGCGAAACGCTTCACGCTGGTGAATATTCGAGATGTGCACTTCGACGAACGGGATCGCCACCCCCGCCAAGGCGTCGCGCAGGGCCACGCTGGTGTGGGTCAGGCCGCCTGGATTGATGACGATGGCGTCGACCCCGTCGGCGCGCGCGGCGTGGATGCGGTCGATCAGCGCGCCCTCATGGTTGCTCTGGAAGCACGACAGCGTCGCCCCCGCCGCCTCAGCCTGGGCTGTTGCAGCGTGTTCGATGTCGGCCAGTGTCTCAGTGCCGTACACCGCAGGCTCCCGGGTACCCAGCAAATTGAGGTTGGGACCGTTGAGCAGCAGTAGCTTTTTTACCATGGTTGCCGGTACAGGATGACGCGAAAGTCAGGCATTTTGCCGCCAACATCGGGTATTGGCAAGCGAAAAAAGTTCGTGCGCCAATAAACGCACGAGCGTGCGCAAAGCTACAGCGCGGCCAGATCGGCCCGCAGTTGGGCGAACTTGAGCTGCCCGAGGTAGGTTTTCCTGACCTTGCCGTCGGCGCCGATCAGCACCGTGTAGGGCAGGCCGCCGGCGCTGTTGCCGAACTGGCGCGACAGGTCGGTGCCGCTCATGCCGGCCACGTACACCGGGTAGGCGATCTTGAATTTAGCGGCAAACTGGGCAATGTTGGCCGGCGAATCGATGCCGATACCGATCACGTGGATGTCGCTGGCCGCGCTGTCGACGGCCAGCTGCGACAGCTCCGGCATCTCCTTGACGCACGGCGCGCACCACGGCGCCCAGAAATTCACCACCAGCGGCTTGCCTTTCCATTGCGACATGGCCTGTGCCTTGCCGGCCGCGTCGTTGAGCGACTGCGCGAACAGGGCGTCGACGGCGCCGGGCGGCCGGCCGGGCGCGGTGGCGGCGGCGGCGTCGGCGGGCGGCGCCGCCTTGTGCTTGAGTCCGACGACGGCGCCGATCACGCCGAAGACCAGCGCGACGGCGCCGACCATGAAAATTTTCTGGTTGTTCATGCGGTTTCCTCGTTGGCGTCCGCGGCGTCAAGCAAGGCGCGCACCGCGGTGATGTCGGCGCGCTGCGGGCGGCCGTCGGCGCGCGGCTTGAGGGCGCCGCGCAAGTCGTTCATTTCATAGAGTTCGGCATGCACCCGCTGCTTGCGCCAGTGGAAGCTGAGCGTTTCCACGCGATCGTGGCGGGCACCCTTGAAGTGCGCCGTCTCGCCGATCTCGAGGTTCACGTCGCGCTCGAGCATGAACATGATGACGTCCTTGGCGCTGTCGGCGAACAGCTGCAGGTGGACGTCGTCGTGTTCGCCGGCGGTGCCGTTGAGCACCGCGCCGGTCAGGTAGGGGCGAAACGGCGCCAGCTGCTGCATCACTTCGAGCGCCAGCACGCGCAAGGCACGCAGCCGGGCCGGCTGGCTGTCGCCCTGGAACAGCGCCTGGTACTGGCGCAACGCCTGCTCGACTTCGGCGTTGTCGGGCGTCAGGTTGGCCGGCGCCGCGGCCTCGCCGAGCACCTGGCGCAGCGCCCGTCGCTTGGCGCCGGCATAGTCGGCACCGTCCTGCGCGATCAGGCGTGCGGCCGTCGCGGCGATCTGCGCACGCAGCGCAGCGAGGTCGTGGTTCGGGTTGGCCATCATGAACGAGATGATACTCTGGAACGGAAAACCCGACCGTGTCAGGTAAAATCGCGTATTCGACTTTTAAAGAGTGCGTCCCAGCATCGCTTGGCGCCGGCCATCCCCACCATGCATATTCATATCCTCGGCATTTGCGGTACCTTCATGGGCGGCCTGGCCGTCCTCGCCAAGGAAGCCGGCCACCGTGTCACCGGCTGCGACGCCAACGTCTACCCGCCGATGAGCACCCAGCTCGAAGCGCAAGGCATCGAACTGATCCAGGGCTTCGGGCCCGAGCAGACCGCCCTCCATCCCGACCTGTACGTGATCGGCAACGTCGTCTCGCGCGGCAATCCGCTGGTCGAGGAAATCCTCAACCGCAGCCTGCCGTACACCTCCGGGCCGCAGTGGATCGGCGAACACATCTTGCGCAACAAGTGGGTGCTGGCGGTGGCCGGCACGCACGGCAAGACCACCACCTCGGCGATGCTGGCCTGGATCCTCGACGACGCCGGCTACGCGCCCGGCTTTCTGATCGGCGGCGTGCCGATGAACTTCGGCATTTCGGCGCGCCTGTCCGGCGCCACCGACTCCGATTTCTTCGTCATCGAGGCCGACGAATACGACACCGCCTTCTTCGACAAGCGCAGCAAGTTCGTCCATTACCACGCCAAGACGGCGGTGATGAACAACCTCGAATACGACCACGCCGACATTTTCCCCGACATCGGCGCCATCGAGACCCAGTTCCACCACCTGGTGCGCACCGTGCCGGGCATCGGCCGGCTGGTGTTCAACGGCGATGAAGCCTCGCTCGGGCGCGTCATGAAGCGCGGCTGCTGGAGCGAGCACGAAAGCTTCGGCGCCGGCGAGCATGTCGACTGGAGCATGGTCGAGCACCAGGGCGGCGACTTCGACGTCGTCTTCAACGGCGTCCACCAGGGCACCGTGCAGTGGGGCCTGAGCGGGCGCCACAACCGCGCCAACGCGCTCGCCGCGATCGCCGCGGCGCGCCACGTCGGCGTGCCGGTGGCGCAGGCGGCCGCCGCGCTGGCGCGCTTCGAGTCGGTCAAGCGGCGCATGGAAGTGCGCGGCGTGGTCAACCGCATCACAGTCTACGACGACTTTGCCCACCACCCGACCGCGATCGCCACCACCGTCGGCGGGCTGCGCCAGAAGATCGGCAACCAGGGCCGCATCCTCGCCGTGCTCGAGCCGCGCTCGAACACCATGAAACTGGGCGCCATGAAGGACGCGCTGCCGGGCAGCCTGAAAGACGCCGACCTGGTGTTCGGCTTCGGCAGCCAGCAGGCGCTCGGCTGGAGCCTGGCCGACGCGCTGCGTCCGCTCGGCGCCATCGCGCACAGCTTCGACCAGCTCGATTTCCTGGTCAACGCCATCGTCCAGGCGGCCCAGCCGGGCGACCATATCCTGGTCATGAGCAATGGCGGCTTCGGCGGCATCCACCAGCAACTGCTCGAGGCGCTGGCGCTATGATCCTGTATCTGCACGGCTTCCGCTCGTCGCCGGCCTCCGCCAAGGCGCGCCTGGTGGCCGGCAGCATGGCCGCGCTGGGCCGCGCCGATGAGCTGATCTGCCCGCAGCTGCCGGCCTCGCCGAAGCAGGCGATGGCACTGGCGCTGGCGCTGGTCGAGTCCATCGCGCCGGCGCAACTGGCGATCGTCGGCTCGTCGCTGGGCGGCTACTACGCGACCTGGCTGGCCGAACGGCTCGGCTGCCGCGCGGTGCTGCTCAACCCGGCGGTCGACCCGCTGCACGACCTCGAGCGCCATGTCGGCGTCACCACCGCCTGGCACGGCGACCAACCGTTCGAGTTCAAGCGCGCCTACATCGACGAACTGGCCGCGTTGAAGGTCGAGCGCATCACCCGGCCCGAGCGCTACTACCTGATCGCCGCCAGCGGCGACGAAGTGCTCGACTACCGCACCATGCTGGCCCACTACGCCGGCGCGCATCAGCACCTGATCGACGGCAGCGACCATGCGATCAGCGAATTTGCCGACTATGTCGACGCGGTGCTGGCGTTCTGCCTGCCGCCGGAAGCGGCGCGGTGAGGGTGGCCTCGCTGCGCCAGGCGCTGTGGCACCGCCATGTCAACGCGGTGGCGCCGGCCGCCGCCATGCGCGCCTGGCTCACCGCCGGCGGTTCGCTGACCGCGCGGCTGGTCGCGCACAGCGGCGCGTTCCGCGTGCAGCGGCTGCACCAGCGCACGGCGCTGTGCCTGGCCGACGAGGCGGCGGTGATCGGCATGGGCCGGCCGGGGCGCGTATGGGAGCGCGAAGTGCTGCTGCGGTGCGACGAGCGCCCGGTGGTATTCGCCCACACGGTGGTGCCGATGGCGGCCAGCGCGACCGACTGGCCGCTGTTCAACGCGCTCGGCGAACGCTCGCTCGGCAGCACACTGTTCTACGATCCGCTGGTGCGCCGCGGCGCGCTCGAATTCGCCCGCCTGCGCGCCGGCCACCCGCTGGCGCTGCGCGCGCGCGCCGCGCTGGGCGACCCGCACGCGCCGCACGACCAGTCTATTTACTATGCGCGCCGGTGCCTGTACCGGCGCCATCAAGGCAGCCTGCTGGTCACCGAGGTATTCTTGCCTGCGGTAATCGACCTGATTGCAGCCTATATGCAACCTCAACAACAACGAACCTGAACTGACACATGAATCTATTTTTTGAAGAATCCGGCGATTTCAAGGTCGGCGCGGTGCTTTCGCAGGCCGGCGAGGCGTACCAGGTCGACATGCCAAGTGGCAAACGCACCAAGGTCAAGGTCAAGGACGTGCTGCTGCAGTACGAGAAACCGGCCCCGGCAGAGTTGCTCGAGCAGGCCAAGGCGATCGCCGCCGACATCGATTTCGAATTCCTGTGGGAAGTGGCCGGCCAGGAAGAGTTCGGTTTCGCCGAGCTCGGCGCCGAATATTTCGGCCATGCGCCGCTGCCGAGCGAAGCGGCCGGGCTGGTGCTGGCGCTGCACGGCGCGCCGATCTACTTCTACAAAAAAGGGCGCGGGCGCTACAAGGCGGCGCCGGAGCAGTCGCTGCGCGCGGCGCAGGCCGGCATCGAAAAGAAACGCCAGCAGGCCGTCATCCAGGCCGGCTATGTCGACGAGCTGCGCGCCGGGCGCCTGCCGGCGGCGCTGCAGGCGCTGGTGCAGCAGTTGCTGTTCAAGCCGGACAAGAACAGCATCGAATACAAGGCGCTGGAGGCGGCCTGCGACGAGCTGCACAGCACGCCGCAGCGGCTGATGCTCGCCACCGGCGGGGTCGCCTCGCCGAAGGAGTTGCACATGGCGCGCTTCCTGTTCGACAATTTTCCGCGCGGCGCCGGTTTCCCGGCGGTGCCGGTGCCGGCCACCCCGGGCGGGCTGCCGCTGGCCGACGTGGCCGCCTTCTCGATCGACGACGTCACCACCACCGAGATCGACGACGCCTTCTCGGTGACCACCCTGGCCGACGGCCTGGTGCGCATCGGCATCCACATCGCCGCGCCGGCACTGGGCATCCGTCCCGACGACGCGGTCGACAAGCTGGCGCGGGCGCGCATGTCCACCGTCTACATGCCGGGCGACAAAATCACCATGCTGCCCGACGACGTCGTGGCCGCCTTCACCCTGGCCGAAGGCAAGACATGCCCGGCGGTGTCGCTGTACGCCACGCTCGACCCGGCCGACTGGCGCCTGGTCTCGACCGTCACGCGCGCCGAGATGGTGCCGATCGCCAGCAACCTGCGCCACAACGACCTCGACGCGCTGGTCAACGAAGAGACGCTCGCCAGCGGCGCGGGCGACTATCCGCACAAGGCGGAGATGGGCCTGCTGTGGCAATGGGCCTTGCAGCTCGAAGCGGGGCGCATGAAAAAGCGCGAAGAGTTCGGCCTCAAGCAGGAGCAGAACAACCGGGTCGACTTCAATTTTTACGTCGACGACGACGTCGTCTCGGTGGTGCGGCGCAAGCGCGGTGCGCCGCTCGACAAGATCGTCGCCGAGCTGATGATCTTCGCCAACAGCACCTGGGGCAAGCTGCTGCACGACAGCGGCGTGCCGGGCATCTACCGGTCGCAAGGGGCTGGCAGCGGTGCCGGCTGGGCCGCCAAGATGCAGGTGCGGATGGTCACCCACGCCGCGCCGCACCAGGGGCTCGGCGTCGATCAGTACGCCTGGAGCACCTCGCCGCTGCGCCGCTACACCGACCTGGTCAACCAGTGGCAGA
>JARXKM010000195.1 GCA_030272785.1 Pseudomonadota bacterium | reverse complement strand
TGTCCGATTGTCAGACCTGACCCCAGCCAAATGTCCGATTGTCAGACCTGACCCCGCGACAATGTCCGAATGTCAGACCTGACCCCAGCGCTGACCCCAGCGCCGGGCTCGGCGGCGATCGGCACGATCTGGTTGCGCCCGGACGATTTGGCGATGTACATGGCGCGGTCGGCGCGCGAGATGGTGTCGGCGAACGGTTCGCCGCCGCCGCGCTCGGCTACGCCGGCCGAGAATGTGATCGGCGCGGCGTCGGCGTCGATCGCGCCGACTCGCATCGCGCCGACATTGGCGGCGATGCGCGCCAGCACCGCCGTCGCTGCGGCCAGGCAGGTGTCGGGCAGCATCAGCAGGAATTCTTCGCCGCCCCAGCGCGCCAGCACGTCGCCATCGCGCAGTCCGGCGCGCGCCGCCGCGGCAAAACTGCGCAGCACCGCGTCGCCGCCGGCATGGCCGTAGCGGTCGTTGACGCGCTTGAAGAAGTCGATGTCGAGCAGGGCGATGCAGACCGGCTGCCCGCGCGCACGCGTGCGCCGCTCTTCTTCACCGAGCACGTCGTTCATGTGGCGCCGGTTCGCCAGCGCCGTCAGTTCGTCGATCGTGGCCAGGGTGCGGATGGTGGCCACCGCCGCCAGCAGTGCTTCCTTCTGGCGGCTCAGCCGCACGCGCAGTTTGCTCATTTCGCCCGTCAGCAGCGATACCGTCAGCAACGATGCGGCGGCCAGCCCGAAATGCACCGCTTCGAGCTGCGCTGGAAAGTGCAGCGGGTCGTGGATCACGTGCCAGCCGATGGTGGCGCCAAGCGCGACGATGGTGCCCGCGCACAGCGCCAAGGTGGCGCGCGGACGCAGCGAAAAGGTGCAGAACACGATCACCACCAGCAGCACCATCAGCGAGGCGCCGCGCACCGGCCCGGAGATCGCGTAGGCGGCGACGTTGCAGCCGAGCGCGATCAGCGCCTGCAGCACCGCCAGCTGCGCCGGCAGGATGCGCAGCACCCGGCTGACGCGGATCAGCACATAGCATCCCAGCACGCTCGACATGCCGAGCCAGCACAGGAAGATGGCCGGCGCGCGGTCGGCCGTGCCGGCCCGGATCTGCACCAGCATCAGCCCCAGGCACACCGTATAGAACACGCCGGTGGCGGCCCAGTAGCCGAGCATGCGCCGCAGCTGCGGGTCGGCGCCGATGAACAGGCGCGCCAGCTTATGCCGCAAGCACATCGCGCACCTCGCCGGCGAGCATGCCCGCCTGTGCCTGCAGCAGCGCGGCGACCGCGTCGGGCCCGATCGGACGGCTGAACAGGTAGCCCTGCATCTCGTCGCAGTCGTTGTCGCGCAGGAAGCGGCACTGCTGCTCGGTCTCGACGCCTTCGGCAATCACCCGCAGGTTCAGCTTGTGACCGAGCGAGATGACCGCCATCGCGATGGCCTGGTCGTCGAGGTTGTCGGCCAGCTCGCTGACGAACGATTTGTCGATCTTCAGGGTGCTGATGGGGAACGACTTGAGCGCCGACAGGCTCGAATAGCCGGTGCCGAAATCGTCGATCGACAGCGCGATACCCATCGCCTTGAGTTCGCCCATCTTGCCCACCGATTGCGCCAGGTCGCGCATGATGAGCCCCTCCGTCACTTCCAGTTCCAGTCCGCTGGCCGGCAGCGCGCTGTCGGCCAGCGCCTGCGCCACCCGTTCGACCAACCGCTTGTCCTCGAACTGGCGCGGCGACACGTTCACCGACATGCTGATCGGCGACAACCCGGCGGCGCGCCACGCCATGTTCTGGCGGCAGGCGGTGTGCAGCACCCAGTCGCCGATCGCCACGATCAGGCCGCTTTCCTCGGCCAGGCCGATGAAGCGCTGCGGCGCCACCATGCCGTGCTCCGGATGGTGCCAGCGGATCAGCGCCTCGACGCCGAAAATGCGGCCGCTGCGCAGGTCGACCTTGGGCTGGTACAACAGACTGAATTGCTGTTCGTCGAGGGCGCTGCGCAGCCCTTCGAGCAGCACCAGCTTTTGCTCCACGCTGGCGTTCATTTCGCGCGTGTAGAACTGGAAGTTGTTGCTGCCCATGTCCTTGGCGCGGTACATGGCGGCGTCGGCGTTCATCATCAGCGTGTTCGGATCGGCGCCGTCGCGCGGGTACATCACCACGCCGATGCTGCAGCTCACTTGCACTTCCTGGCCTTCCAGCTGCGTCGGTTCGGCCACCGCCAGGCGGATCTTCTCGAGCACCGGCGCAATCGCCAGCGCATCGTCGCCGATGTCGCTGAGGATGATGACGAATTCGTCGCCGCCGAAGCGCCCCAGCGTGTCGTCGCCGCGCACGCAGGCCTGCATGCGCGCGCCGACCACCTTGAGCAGTTCGTCGCCGGCGTTATGGCCGAGCCCGTCGTTGACCAGCTTGAAGCTGTCGAGATCGATGAAGGCGACCGCCACGCAGCGGTCCTTGCGCTGCGCATGCAGGATGGCCTGGTCGAGGCGGTCGCGAATCAGGCTGCGGTTGGGCAGCCCGGTCAGCTCGTCGTGATGCGCCATGTGGTGGATGCGCTGTTCGGCCAGCTTGCGCTCGGTGATATCGCGCAGGATCGCCACCACGCCGTCCTCCACCGCCACCACCTGGCGGTGCTGCCAGGAGTCGCGCGTGGGGCCGCTCCCGCCGCGCCACTCCGCTTCGCGCATGCCGCCGAAGGTGGCGACATGGACCATGTCGTCGAACACGCCGTTGCTGCGGTAGCCCGGCAGGATGGACAGCACGGTGGCGCCGACCAGCGCTTCGCGCGCCAGGCCGGTCAGCTCGAGCGCGCGGCCGTTGGTCGCCTCGATCGCGAAATCGACGATGGCGCCGTCGGCGCCGCGCACGCAGCGCATCACCAGGAAGGCATCCAGACTGGCCTCGGAGGCGGCGGAAAAGGTCTGCTGGGCGCGGCGGATGCGGCGCTGGGTGCGCGTGAGCTGCCACGACCAGACGCACACCAAGGTGACGATCAGGATCAGCACTGCGCTCGCCAGCGCGGCCACCCACAGGTAGGTGCGGCCGCGCTGGGCGAACGGCGCCATCTGCTCGTCGCGGTCGAGCGCCACCAGGGCGCTGAGCGGGAAGCCGTGCAGGCGCCGCACGCCAGTGTAGCGCGCCACGCCGTCCCACGCGCTGGCGGCGGCCACCGCGTCGCCCGCGGGCGGCGGCGGGCCGGCAGTCGCGCCCCAGCTGACCTTGTCGCCGCTGCGCATGGCGCGAAACACGCCGTCGGTGCCGAACATGCCGAGCACGCCGCGCTCGCCCTGGCGCGAACGTTCGTAGCCGCTGGTGAAATAGGCGGGGTCGGCTTCGACGATGGCGATGCCGGCGAAGTGGCCGCCGGCGTCGTTGATGCGGCGCGTGAAATGCAGGTGCCACTCGGGATTGGCGGCGTCGCGCAGCATCTCGCTGACGAACGGGTTATCGGTGTCGCGCACGCGGTGAACGCCGAAATAGGGCTGGTCCGAGACGTCGATGCGCGGCGCCGGCGGATTGCTCGCCACGATCATGCCGTCGCGGTCGGCGATGCTGACCACGAACACCATCCCTGATGGCAGCAAGCCCTTGGCGGCCAGGGTCGGCAGGGCGGCGGCGGCGCCTTTCAGTTCGACCGCGTACTTGAGTACCTTGAGGGTCTGGTCGATGCCGCCCAGGCTGCGCGCCAGCTGCGCCTCGTAGGTATCGATCAGTTCGCGCACCGATTCGCGCGCCGCCCGTTGCGCGGCGGCGCGTTCGTTGGCCACGAATTGGCTGGCGACGATCCAGATCGCCGCCAGCAGCAGCAGCGCGAACAGCGGCAGCGAAATATGCGTTTCGCGTCCGCGCGCCAGCCAGCGCGTCAACACCGGGTCGCGCCCGGCGGCGCCGCTGCGGGCGACGGCGCCGCGCTCGGGCAGGCGTGGCGCGTTCATCGCTCAGTGCACCAGCAAGATCGGCTTGACCGACGCATCGAGCGCGGCGCGCTCGATGTAGCCGATCATGGCGGGGTTGTCGGCCACCAGCTTGCGGATCGCCGCGCTGTCGGGCGCCTCGCGCGGCGGCTGGCCGCGGCCGGTGAAAATCAGCTTGGTCCAGTAGGCCTTCACCAGTGCCGGGCTCTTGGCGGCGACCTTGGCGTAGAACTCGTCACGCAGCGGCGTGCCGACGCGCTGGTCGAGCGCGACCGCTTCTCCGCCGTCGGGAAACTGGCCGACCTGGCCGAGGAAGATGTCGGCCACCTGGTCGGCGCGCAAGGCGCCCACCGTGCTCCTGGCCGAGACGATGACGACCAGCTCGGCGCTGCCGGCGCTCGGCGCCAGCAGCGCCGCCAGCACGGCGGCGAGCAGGGCGCGCGCGAAGGAGTTGGGCATGCCGGCCGCCGTCAAAACACGAAGTCGAGCACCGCGCTCGCCACAGTCACCCTGCGCCCGGAGCGAAACGCCGGCTGCACGTTGATGAAGGTGCCGCGCGAGCCGTCCAGCGGCGTGACCTGGTCGAGCTGCAGCTTGAGCGCGGCGCTGGCCAGGCAATCCCAGCGCAGGCCGGCGCTGATGGTGCGCTGCACCGGGATGGTGGTCGACAGCGCGGCGAGGTAGGCGTTCATGCCGGCGCCGGCCGCCGCCGCCGCCGCCGGCAAGCCAGCCAGCTCCAGGTGCGGCGCGCCGCCGCCGTTCGTATGGATGCGCGCGTAGGCCAGGTAAGGGGTGAAGTGGCCGACGCGGTAGCCGCCGCTGGCATATACGCTGGTGGTATCGCCGTAGAAGGAGTGCGAGCGCATGCGCCCCATCTCGGCCATCGCGAACCAGTGGCCCGGATCGTAGCTGGCGCCGATGCCGATCGCGTCGACGCGCTTGTGATCGAGCGCGTAATACTGCGCCAGCGCGGCACCGGCTGCGCCGAACTGGCGCAGGCCGTCAACGACATCGCGCAGCGCATCGACCGTCAGCTCGGAGCTCAGCATGCTCACGCGCGCGCTGGCGGCGCCGTATTCGAGCGTGTCGGAAAAGCCGGCCAGCCGGCGCACCTCGATGCGCCCATCGGCGGGCAGGCGCAGGTCGGTGCGGCCGAAGAAGACCTGGGTGAGGTTTTTCAGGCTGCCGCGGTGCCAGCGGTAGGTGGCGTCGATGCCGTCGCTGTTGGTGATCGGGATGGCGCCGTACACCTCGACCGGCGTGCGCGCCCACGGATAGGCGTAGCCTATCTTGCGGTAGTCGGCGGCCAGGAACATCGGCAGCGCGATGCGCCCGATCCGCAGCGCCAGGTCGGGCGTGGCCTGGTATTGGAGGTTGGCCCATTCGACGATCGGCCGGTAGGTATGGTCGAGACGCTGTTCGCTGATCACTTGCAGCACGGCCGACCATTGCGCGCCGGCCTTGACGCTCAACTGCGCGCCGAGCCGGCTGTCGACGCTGCCGCTCCAGCGGCCGCTGGCGCCGACTCCCGCACCCTTGAGCAGCGACGTCGCGTAGTCGGCGCCGTCATGGTCGGAATAGGCCAGGCCGGCGCTGCCGAAGCCGCTCAGCGACCAGCTCGGCTGCGGCGCGCCGTCGTCCGCCTGCGCCAGTGCCACGCAGACGAAGCCGGCCGCCATGGCGGCGCAGCGCAGCGCGGGTGCAAGGCGTCGGGTGGTGTGGTGTTGCAGAGCCATTCGGTCTTTCATCGTCCGGACCGCGCGCATGGTCAGCCGGCGCGCCGGCGCCGCCGGCGTATCCAGGGGAGCGTGTTCATGTAAGCTGCGCGCGCCGCGCAGCGATTGCTGAAGATACTTGCTGCTAAGAATTGACTGTAACCGTCGGGCACATGATTGTCGATAGCAATGGCAACGGAATGCCGGCTAATTCACCGATTGTGCAGAATCGCAACAAGTTGGCGGCGGCTCACCACAGCGGTTCGGCCGAGCTGTCGAGGTGCGTGAGCACCAGGCGCAGGTCGAATTCGTACTGGTGGTAGTGCGGCTCCATGTAGCAGCACAGCTTGTAAAAAGCCTTGTCGTGTTGCTTTTCCTTGACGTGCGCCAGCTCGTGCACGGCGATCATGCGCAGCATCTCGAGCGGCACGTCCTTGAACATGGTGGCGATGCGGATCTCGTGCTTGGCCTTGAGCTTGCCGCCCTGGACGCGCGAGACGGTCGTGTGCAGGCCGAGCGCATGCTGGATCACCTGGATCTTGTTGTCGAAGCCGACCTTGCTGATCGGCTCGGCGTTGCGCAGGTGGTCGGTTTTCAATGCCTGCACGTAGTCATACAGCGCCTTGTCGGTGCGGATCGCGTGGACGCGCGGGTAGCGCTGGCGCAGCAGCGCGGCGAGCTTGTTCTCGGCAATCAGTTGTGCCACCTGGCTGCGGGTCTGCTCGGAATAGGCGCTGAGGTATTTCAAGGGCTTCATAGGCCCGCGAATGTATCACATCGGCGCCGGACCGGTGCGGCGCCGAAAAAAATCCGGGCCGGGGACGCTGGCTTCCCCGGTCCGAACCAGGCACTACCCGGGCGCGTGGCTCACACGGCACCATGCCGCGCCGCCGACCGCCTATTCCTGCTTGCCACCCTGGCGCCCCCCCTTGGGCGCTGCCGTCCCGCTGGCTGCGGCGGCGCGGCTGGCCGATTGCCGGCTCTCGCCGCCCTTGCGGCCGATATCGGCCATGTGTTCGCGGTCGCGGCTGACTGCCTCGCCGCCTTTTTGTCCCGCGCGGCGCGCTTCTTCGGAGTCGAATTCGTGCGCCGTGCCTTTCTGGTGTGCGGCCTGGCCGCCCTTGCTGGCGATCTCGCGCTGCTGGTTCTGGTCCATCGCAGCGAAGCCGCGCTTGGCCGGACCGCCGCTGCCGCCGCTCTTCTGGGCGTTGCCGCCCGAAGTGGCGCCCTTGTTGCCGCCACTGTCTTTGCTTGTCGCCATATCGATCTCCTTGTGTGTTCGACTTCCTGAAACCGGCCAAGGATATTCCCGTGCCGGGCGGACGCAATGACGCGCTCGTGGGTTTAGAGAGAAGGGCTGGCCGATAGTTCCGTCGCTAGTTCGGTGCGCGCGGCTGGCGGCGCGCTCCCGCGTGCGGCGCCATGGCATCGATGGTCGTCGGCGGCGACAACAGATCGGCCTCCAGTTCGTCCTTGCGCGCCGCCAGTTGCGCGGCAAGGTCGTGCAGGTCGATGCCGGCGCCGCGCGCAGCGTCGAACAGCTCGCTTTCTTCTTTCTCGATGTGGTGGGCCATTTCCTCGCCCAGCACCGTCACGGTGGCGTCGTAATGGTCGTCGCCGGGCGCCATGATTTCGAGCTGGGCGATCAGTTCGCGCGCGCCGGCGTGTTCGATGTCGGCCTCGTCGAGCAGCTCGTCGTCGTCGATCGCCGCGCGCAGCAGCGGATAGACCAGTTCTTCCTCGAGCATGATGTGGACGGTCAGTTCGTCGCAGATCTGCTCGACCAGTTCGGCCTTGCGATGGTTCTCGTCATCCTTGCCCTTGACGGCGTCGAATGCGTCGAACAGCGCTTTCACCTTGTCGTGGTCGGCCTTGAGCAGGCCCAGAGCATCGTCGGCCGCGCCGTTATTGTGTTTACCTGGTTTCATTCGTGTGCTCCGTCGTGGTGCAGCCGGGTGGGTCAGTGGTAAGGCGGGGTGTCGCCGCCGGGCGTCTGGTGGGAACTGGACGCCGCGGCGGCATGGCGCACCATTTCGTCGGCGGCGGCGCTGGCGCTGCGGCTCGCCTCCGGCAAGCGCGCCTCCGCCACATGGGTGAAGTCGGCCTTGGCGCCGGCCAGCACGCTCATCATGTGCTGCTGATAGGCGCGCAGGCGTTCGTTGGCCGGCTGCAGTTGCTTCATGACCGTCTGGACCAGCTGCGCGGGATCGTTGCAGGCCATTAACTCGCGATTGGCGTGCAGCGTGCCTTCGATGGTCTGGCGCGCCAGTTTCAGGTTGATTTCACTGACCTGACGCAGCGTGTCGAACGCCTTCTGGGAAAATTCGTTCATGAAGTCGACCTGCGACTCGAGATGGGTGCGCAGGGCGGGGTGGTCGCTAATAAATGGCATGATGTCCTCGGAAAAAAAGCGGTTCGAAATGGGGCGCGAATGCAGTGACCGGCTGCGCTCCGTCAGCACCCGGGCAATGTTGGGAACAACTGGAAACGCCATGGGTAGACGTCGTTTGGCGCGCCAAGTTCAGTCGAATTTGACTGCGGGCGGAATTGGTCAAGCGGGGAGGGCAGGGCGAAGCAACTGCGAGGAAACGGCGGCGAGGATAGGCGGCGGGGAAAGGCGGCGCGGAAACGGTGGCGACGAAACGGCGGGGGCGCCGTTGCTGCCCGGGGCAGCGACGGCGCTACGCGCGCACTGGCGGCGCGTGCATCGGCTTAGGCGTCGGCCACTTTCAACACCAGTTTGCCGAAGTTCTTGCCTTCGAACAGCATCAACAGCGCATCCGGGAACTGCTCGAGGCCGTCGACGACGTCTTCGCGGCTCTTGAACTTGCCTGCCTTGATCCACTGCGCCAGCGCGGCCACTCCTTCCGCATAGCGCGACGCGTAGTCGAACACGACGATGCCCTCCATGCGCGCGCGATTCACCAGCAGCGACAGATAGTTGGCCGGCCCCTTCACGGCGGTGGTGTTGTTGTACTGCGAGATGGCGCCGCAGATGATGATGCGCGCCCTCAGGTTGATGCGGGTGAGCACGGTGTCGAGGATGTCGCCGCCGACGTTGTCGAAATACACATCCACGCCGTTCGGGCAATGTTCCTTCAGGCCGTCGCGGACGTCGCCGTGCTTGTAGTCGATGCAGGCGTCGAAGCCGAGTTCGTTGACCACGAAGTCGCACTTGTCCTTGCCGCCGGCGATGCCGACGACGCGGCAGCCGAGCAGCTTGGCGACCTGGCCGACGGTCTGGCCGACCGCGCCGGCCGCACCGGAGACCACCACCGTCTCGCCGGCCTTCGGCTGGCCGACCTCGAGCAGGCCGAAGTAACCGGTCATGCCGGGCATGCCGAGCGTGTTCAGCCAGGTCGTCAGCGGCGCCACGCGCGGATCGATCTTGAAGAAGCCGGCGGTCTTGTCGTCGGCCGCGCCGACCCAGTAGTTCTGCACGCCGATGCCGCCG
>JARXKM010000194.1 GCA_030272785.1 Pseudomonadota bacterium | reverse complement strand
GCCACGCCATCCGCAAACCAATGGCATGGTGGAGCGCTTCAATGACCGCATCAGCGACATCGTCAACCAGACCCGTTCGGTTGCCGGCCGCCAGCACGGGGCGCTCGAGTATCAGCTGCTCGACCGCCGCAGCTTGCTGCAATTTCCCGATCTCACCGAGCCTGACGGCGTTCTGAAACGCGCAACCCAGCGTGATGCTGGGGTGCTAAGTCACCGAGCGAAGCTTGGCGCTGTAGCCAGCCGACTAATCTCAGGCAATGAAATCAGCAGCTAATCGAACGCGAATCATGCAAGGATCCCAACCGGCCGCGGCGACTACTTCGCCGACATTAAGACATTCATGCGCGAATGTCTTAGTGTCAGACCTGACCCCAGGGAGAAAACGCGCTAGAACAGCTCGTTCTTGACCGCGTCCTTGGTCTTTTCCTCGGCCGGCGTGCCGCGCGTGCCGACATCGAGGCTGGTCACGCCGGTGCCGGGCGGGTTCTCGGCGTAGTAGTACTCTTCGCCCGCTTGCACCAGCCCGGCCGGCACCACCCGCTCTTCGACCGGGTAATTCTTCAGCGCCTTCTGCATGTAGCCGATCCAGATCGGCAGCGCCAGCCCGCCGCCGGTTTCCTTGTTGCCCAGGTTCTTCGGCTGGTCGTAGCCGATCCAGGCGATCCCCACCAGCTTCGAGGTGTAGCCGGCGAACCATGCGTCGATCGAATCGTTGGTCGTGCCGGTCTTGCCGGAGATGTCGGGACGCTTGAGCACCAGTGCCTTGGTGGCGGTGCCGTACTTGACGACGTCCTTGAGCATGCTGTCCATCAGGAAGGCGTTGCGCTCGTCGATGACGCGGTTGGCGTCGACCCCGGCCTTGTCCGGATTGGCCTGCGAGAGCACCTTGCCGTCGGCGTCGGTGACCTTGGCGATCAGGTAGGGGCTGACCCGGTAGCCGCCGTTGGCGAACACCGCGTAGGCGCCGGCCATCTGCAGCGGCGTGGTGGCGCCGGCGCCCAGCGCCAACGTCAGGTAGGGCGGGTTCTTGTCGGCGTCGAAGCCGAAACGGGTGGTGTATTCCTGGCCGTACTTGGCGCCGATCTTGTGCAGGATGCGGATCGAGATCATGTTCTTCGATTTCGTCAGGCCCTTGCGCATGGTCATCGGACCGTCGTACTTGCCGTCGTAGTTCTTCGGCTCCCACGCCTGGCCGCCGGTCTGGCCGGCGTCGAACGAGATCGGCGCATCGTTGATGATGGTCGCCGGCGACAGCCCGCGCTCGAGCGAGGCCGAGTAGATGAACGGCTTGAACGAGGATCCCGGCTGGCGCCACGCCTGGGTGACGTGGTTGAACTTGTTGCGGTTGTAGTCGAAGCCGCCGACCAGCGCGCGGATCGCGCCGTCGGTGGTGTCGGCGGCGACGAAGGCCGATTCGATCTCCGGCATCTGCGTCACGCTCCAGGCGGTGCCGCCTTCCTGCGTGATGCGGATCACCGCGCCGCGCTTGACCTTGCGGTTCGGCGGCGCCTTCTCGGTGAGCCACTCGCGCGCGAACGTCAGGCCGGCGCCGCTGATCTTGATTTCCTCGCCCGAGGCGGTCACCGCGGTGATCAGCGCCGGCGTCGCGTGCAGCACCATCGCGGCGATGATGTCGTCGCTGTCGGGATGCTCGGCCAGTTCGGTCTCGATCGCCTCGTCGGCGTCCTCCTTGGCCGACGGGATGTCGATGTAGGCTTCCGGCCCGCGGTAGGAATGGCGCTTCTCGTAGTCCATCACGCCGCGCCGCAGCGCCAGGTAGGCGGCGTCCTGGTCGGCCTTGCTGACGGTGGTAAACACGTTCAGGCCGCGCGTGTAGGTCTCTTCCTTGAACTGCTCATAGACCAGCTGGCGCGCCATTTCGGCCACGTACTCGGCGTGCACGCCGAATTCGCCGCTGTCGGTCTTGATCTTGAGCGGCTCGGCCTTGGCGGTCTCGAACTGGGCGTCGGTGATGTAGCCGAGCGAGTGCATGCGCAGCAGGATGTACTGCTGGCGGGTGCGCGCACGCTTCGGGTTGACCACCGGGTTGTAGGCCGACGGCGCCTTCGGCAGGCCGGCCAGCATGGCCGCTTCGGCCACCGTGATGTCCTTGAGGTTCTTGCCGAAGTAGATCTGCGCGGCCGACGAGAAGCCGAACGCGCGCTGGCCCAGGTAGATCTGGTTCATGTAGACCTCGAGGATCTGGTCCTTGGTGAGGTTCTGTTCGATCTTCCACGCCAGCAGCACTTCATAGGCCTTGCGCTTCAAGGTCTGCTCCGACGAGAGGAAGAAATTGCGCGCCACCTGCTGGGTGATGGTGGAGGCGCCCTGGCGCGCGCCGCCGGTGGCGTTGTGGACCGCCGCGCGCAGGATGCCGGTGTAGTCGACCCCGCCATGCTGGTAGAAGCGGTCGTCCTCGATCGCCAGCACGGCCTTCTTCATGACGTCGGGGATGTCCTTGATGCGCACCAGGTTGCGCCGCTCCTCGCCGAATTCGCCGATCAGCACGCCGTCCGAGGAGAAGATCCGCAGCGGCATCTTGGGCCGGTAGTCGGTCAAGGTGTCGAGCGCCGGCAGGTTCGGGTAGGCCATCGCCAGCGCGAACACCACCACCAGCAGGGCCGCCAGCGCGGTGCCGGTCAGCACGCCGAGCGCGATCAGCAGGATCCGCTTGGGCGTGGCGCGCCGTCCGCCAGGCTGGGAAGGGGATTGCTTGCCGTCCGTCGTCGAAGATTTCATGCGATCGCATCTTTCGCTATATTGATGCGGCTCATTATAAAGCACGCCATGACGCGCGCGACCGGCCGCCTTGCGCGCGCCGCTCAAGATCGGTGTGAGCCCGCCGACAACTAAGATGTCAGCGCGTTCATAGAGTGTCGCATCCGCGCCCACCTCAATAAAGTTCCAGTGCAGAAATACCTTTACATGGCCCGATGCTTGTTGCTACGATTTAATGTGTTGCCTCATATGTCCCATCTAAATGGCGGTTTTATAACAAATTCCGCATCGGCGGACGTTTCACTATTCGTTCTGCAAGCAAGCGTTTGCAGCGTCAGCAACACGGCAGGTCGGTGAGGAGCACGCTCGGTATGATCAATCTAGGATCCCTGTTCGGACCGTCCAGTCCGCCGCTGGTGGGGCTGGACATCAGCACCTCCGGCGTGCGCCTGGTCGAGCTGGCCGACACCGGCAAGAACGAGCTGCGCCTCGAACGCTACGCCTCCGAGCCGCTGCCGCGCGGCGCCGTGGTCGACGGCAACATCGAAAACATCGAACAAGTGTCCGAAGCGGTGCGCCGGGTCTGGAAGAAGAGCGGCACGCGGGTGCGCCTGGTGGCGCTGGGCATGCCGCCCGCTTCCGTGATCACCAAGAAGATCGTGCTGCCGGCCGGGCTGGCGGACGACCAGCTCGAGGTGCAGGTCGAATCCGAGGCGAGCCAGTACATCCCGTTCGCGCTCGACGAGGTCAGCCTCGACTTCGACGTGCTCGGCATGGCCGCCAATTCGCCCGACGACATCGACGTCATGCTGGCGGCGGCGCGCAAGGAAAAGGTCGAAGACCGCGTGGCGATCGCCGAAGCGGCCGGCCTCACCGCGGTGGTGATGGACATCGAGTCGTACGCCGCGCGCGCCGCGCTCGAACGCGTCACCGACACCCTGGCCGGCGCCGCCGACCAGATCATCGCGCTGTTCCAGATCGGCGCCCAGGTCACCCACATTTCGGTGATGGAAGGCGGCGACACCATCTACGAACGCGAGCAGCCGTTCGGCGGCAACCAGCTGACCCAGGACATCGTGCGCAGCTACGGCCTGTCGTTCGAGGAGGCCGACGCGCGCAAGAAATCGGGCGACCTGCCGGACAACTACCAGGCCGACCTGCTCGCGCCCTTCCTCGAAAGCGCCGCGCTCGAAATCACCCGCGCGGTGCAGTTCTTCTACACCTCGACGCCATACACCCGCATCGACCAGCTCTACCTGGCCGGCGGCTGCGCGCTGATCCCCGGCCTGCTCGACCTGGTGGCCAGCCGCACCAAGATCTCCAGCGCGGTGGTGTCGCCGTTCAAGGGCATGCAACTGGCGCCGGGCGTGCGCGAGTCGGCCCTGCGCGCCGAGGCGCCGGCCTACCTGGTCGCCTGCGGCCTGGCGCTGCGGAGGTTCGGCTGATGATCAGAATTAACCTGCTTCCGCATCGGGAAGCGAAACGCAAGCAGAAGAAGGCCGCCTTCGTCGCCCTGATGGCGCTCGGCGGCATCCTCGGCGTGGCGGTGGTGCTGGCGGTGGGCGGCTACAACGCCTCGCGCATCTCGATCCAGAACGAACGCAACCTGGTACTCACGCGCGCCAACGCCGAACTGGACAAGAAGATCGCCGCCATCGCCACCCTCAAGCAGGAGATCGAGGCGCTCAAGGCGCGCCAGCAGGCGGTCGAAGACTTGCAGGGCGACCGCAACCAGCCGGTCTACCTGCTCGACGAACTGGTCAAGCAGACCCCGACCGGGGTCTACCTGAAGGCGTTCAAGCAGGACGGCCAGCGCGTCACCCTGAACGGCGTGGCGCAGTCGCAGGAACGGGTGGCAGAACTGCTGCGCAACCTGGCCGGCGCCTCGCCATGGCTGGAACGGCCCGACCTGACCGAGGTGCGGGCGGTGCCGCTGGCGCAGAGCAAGACCGGCAAGAAGGTGGTCGAATTCACCCTGGCGGTCGGCATCAAGCGCCCGCGCGAAAAGGACGACGCCAAGGCCGGGCCGAAGCCGGGCGTGGCCGCGGCCGGCACGGCCGGCGTGCCTCCACAGTAGCGCCGAACGGACAACCATGGATATCAATCTGAAAGAAATCGGCGCATCGCTGGCGGGCCAGTTCCAGGGGCTGGCCGGACGCCATCCGGGCCTGTGGCCGCTGGCGCCGCGCCTGCTGTGCGCGGCCGGCGTGATGAGCGCCGTCGTCGTGCTCGGCTACTTCGGCTACTGGAGCAGCCAGTTCGACGACCAGGAACGGCTGGCGCAGCAGGAATTGACCTTGCGCGAATCGTACAAGAGCAAGATGTCGCAGGCGATCAACCTCGAGGCCCTGCAGGCGCAGCGCGCGCAGGTCGACCAGTACGTCGAGCGGCTGCAGAAACAGCTGCCCAGCAAGGCCGAGATGGCCGCGCTGCTGACCGACATCAACCAGGCCGGCCTCGGCCGTGGCCTGCAGTTCGAGCTGTTCAAGCCGGGCAACGTCGTGGTGCGCGACTACTACGCCGAGCAGGCCATCGACATCCGCGTCAGCGGCAGCTACCACGACATCGGCGCGTTCGCCGCCGACATGGCCAACCTGCAGCGCATCGTCACGCTCAACAACATGTCGCTGACGGCCGGCAAGGACGGCGTGCTGATGCTCGATGCCGTCGCCAAGACGTTCCGCTATCTCGATCCGGACGAAGCGATGGCGCAGCGCAAGGCGCGCGCCGACAAGGCCAAGCTGGCCAAGGGAGCGGCCAAATGACGATCATCGACCGCGGCGCGCGGGTGCGGGCATCGCTGGCGCTGCTGGCGGCGTTGCTGCTGGCCGGCTGCAGCGCCAGCGACGTCAAGGAAGTGCAGGACTGGATGGCGCAGGTCAAGAAGGATACGCGCGTGTCGGTGGTGCCGATCAGCGAGCCGAAGACGTTCATTCCGTTCGCCTACACGGCGCGCGAGCAGATCGACCCGTTCAGCCCGAACAAGCTGCTGGCCGAACTGGCCAAGGCGGCGCAGAAGGACGACAGCAAGTTCAAACCGGACATGGGGCGCCGCAAGGAGCCGCTCGAGAGCTATCCGCTCGACACCTTCGTGATGGTCGGCGTGATCCAGAAGACCGGCGTGAACTACGCGCTGTTGCAGAACGACCGGGCGGTGCACCAGGTCAAGGCAGGACAGCGGATCGGCCAGAACTACGGCCTGGTCACCAGGGTGAGCGAGAGCGCCATCACCATCAAGGAAGTGGTCCAGGATGCGGGCGGCGAGTGGGTTGAGCGCGAGTCGAAGCTGGAATTGCAAGAAAGCAAGGAGACCAAGAAATGATCGCATGCAAAATGAACGGCCCGGCCGCCCTGGTGCGCTGCGGCGCGATGCTGTTGCTGGCGCTGGCCGCCAGCGCCGCCCTGGCACAGGACAATGCGATCGAATCGATCACCGCCAGCCAGCAGGGCTCGAACGTGGTGGTCAAGATCGCCATGCAGCACGCGCCGACGCGCGCGCCGATCGGCTTCTCGATCACCAACCCGGCGCGCATCGCGCTCGACTTCGGCGCCACCGTCAACGCCACCGGCAAGAATTCGCAGGACATCAACCTCGGCGACGTGCGCGCGATCAACGTGGTGCAGGCGGGCGAACGCACGCGCCTGGTGTTCAACCTCAAGCGCGCGCTGAACTACGCCACCACCATCGACGGCAAGGCGGTGATCGTCACGGTCGAAGGATCGGGCGGGGTGGCGCAGGCGGTCAACAGCGCCGGCTTGCCGGTCGCCGCCGCCAGGGGCGCGGCGCCGGCGCCGCGCCAGCTGCTGCGCGACATGGATTTCAAGCGCGGCGCCAACGGCGAAGGGCGCATCGTCGTCGACCTGCCGAACAGCCAGGTGGCGGTCGACGTGCGCCAGGTCGGCACCAACATCCTGGTCGACTTCATGAAGACCGGCCTGCCGCCGAGCCTGCGCCGGCGCCTCGACGTGACCGACTTCGGCACGCCGGTGGCGCTGATCACCACGGTGCCGCAGGGCGAGAACGTGCACATGACGATCGAGGCGCGCGGCCTGTGGGAACAGACCGTCTACCAGAGCGACACCCAGTTGGTGATCGACGTGCGCCCGATCAAGGAAGACCCGAACCGGCTCACCCAGGGCACCCAGGGCTACCGCGGCGAGAAGCTGTCGTTCAATTTCCAGAACGTCGAAGTGCGCGCGGTGCTGCAGGCGATCGCCGACATCTCGGGCCTGAACATCATCACCAGCGATTCGGTGTCGGGCAACCTGACGTTGCGCCTGAAGGAAGTGCCGTGGGACCAGGCGCTCGACGTGGTGCTGCAGGCCAAGGGCCTCGACATGCGCAAGAACGGCACGGTGCTGTGGATCGCGCCCAAGGATGAACTGCTGACCAAGGAAAAGCTCGAACTCGAGCAGCGCGCCCAGATCGCCGACCTCGAGCCGCTACGCTCGGAAATCTTCCAGCTCAATTACCAGAAGGCGGACGCGTTTCGCGCCGTGTTCGGGCTCGACGCCGGCGGTGGCGGCAGCGGTAGCGGCGGCGACAGCAAGAACCGCGTGCTCTCCAAGCGCGGCAGCGCCATCATCGACGCCCGCACCAACCAGCTGTTCGTCACCGACATCGCGGCCAAGATCGAGGACATCCGCAAGCTGATTCAAAAGACCGACGTCGCCTCCAAGCAGGTGCTGATCGAAGCCCGGCTGGTCGAGGCGAGCGACAGCTTCAGCCGCAACCTCGGCGCCAAGCTCGGCTTTGCGGACCTGCGCACCCAGCGCGGCGGCGACTCCGGCTACCAGGTCAGCGGCAACAACCGGGTCGCCGTCGGCGGCAACCTCACCGGGGTCGGCCAGACCACCGGCCAGGTCACCAGCGCCAGCGATTCGTTCAACAACACCCAGTTCCTCAACCTGCCGGCGGCGGCCATCGGCACCATTCCGCCGGCCACGCTCGCCTTCAGCCTGTTCTCGGCGGCGGCCAACCGCTTCCTCAACCTGGAGCTGTCGGCGCTCGAGGCGGACGGCAAGGGCAAGATCATTTCCAGCCCGCGCATCCTGACCGAGGACAAGATGGTCGCCGTGATCGAGCAGGGCATCGAACTGCCGTACCAGGTCGCCACCAGCAGCGGCGCGACCTCGATCACGTTCAAGAAAGCCAACCTGCGCCTCGAAGTGACGCCGCAGATCACGCCCGACGGCAACGTGGTGCTGGAAGTGGAAGTGAACAAGGACTCCAAGGGCGACGTCACGCCGGCCGGCTTCGCCATCAATTCGCAGCACGTCAAGACCAAGGTGCGGGTCGAGAACGGCGGCACCGTGGTGCTCGGCGGCATCTACCAGCAGTCCGAGCGCACCAGCGACACCAAGGTGCCGCTGCTGGGCGACCTGCCGGTGGTCGGCTACCTGTTCAAGACCACCGGGCGCGAAACCTCGAAGACCGAGCTGCTGGTATTCCTGACACCGAAGATCGTCGCCGACAGCGTGCCGAACCGCTGATACGGCCACACCCGCTGCTACCTGATGCTACCCGCGGCGACCCGCTTCTACCTTTTACGCAAGAATATCGACTGGACCCGCCATGCTGCCATTGTTTAACCATCGTTCCCCTCGTTCCCTGGCGCGCTACGCCGCGCTCGGCCTGCTCACCGCGGCGCTGTCGGCCTGCGGCGGCGGCGGCGGCAATCCGGGTACCACCACCGGCACCGGCACCGGCACGGGCACCGGTACCGGTACCGGCACGGGCACCGGCACCGGCACCACGGTGACCGATCCGACGCTCAAGGTGGCCATCGCCGACGGCAGCGGCAACGCGATCAGCACCTTGTCGGGCGGCCAGAGCGGCACCGTCAAGGCGACCGTGCTGAACGCGGCCGGCAAGCCGGCGGTCGGCGCCATCGTCAAGTTTACCGCCAGCGACACCTCGCTGGTCGATTTCACCCCGGTCTCCGGCTCGGCGCTCACCGATGCTGCCGGCGTCGCCGTGATCACCGTCAAGCCGGCCAGCTTCACCGCCTCGGGCGCGCTGGCCATCAAGGCCGATTCGGTGGTCGACAGCAAGACCGCCACCGCCTCGGTCAACATCGCCGTGGGCGCAGCGCCGCTGACGGTCGGCACGCTGTCATTCGTGCCGGCCCCGGTCGGCAGCCTGCCGGCGTTTTCCACCTTGTCGCTCAATATTCCGGTCACCAGTGGCGGCCAGCCGGTCGGCAACGTGGTCGGCCTGACCATGTCTTCGCTGTGCGTCGGCGACGGCCTGGCCACCTTGGTGTCGGGCAGCCTCGCCAACGGTGTGCAAGTGGCCACCTACACCAACAACGGCTGCCTGCGCGGCACCGATATCATCACCGTCGCGGTCGGCAATTCGACCCAGACCATCA
>JARXKM010000193.1 GCA_030272785.1 Pseudomonadota bacterium | reverse complement strand
GTGTCGGCGGCGAAGCGCACCGCTTCGACATCGCCTCCATACAGTTTGACAGCGTAGGCGGCCAATCGTTCGCGGATCTGGCGCGCCGCATGTTGGGCCGCCTTGCCGTTCAGGTCAGCGCCGGTGGAGGCCGCGGTGGCCGAGGTATTGGCGACCTTGCTGGTGTCGGTGGCGGTGGCGCGCAGGTGCGCCATGTCGACGCCCAGTTCGTGCGCGACGACCTGCATCACCTTGGTGTTGATGCCCTGCCCCATCTCGGTGCCGCCGTGGTTGACCAGGATCGAGCCGTCGACATACACGTGCACCAGCGCGCCGGCCTGGTTCAGGTGGGTGACGTTGAAGGCGATGCCGAACTTGAGCGGCGTGAGCGCCAGGCCTTTCTTGAGCACCGGACTGGCCAGGTTGAAGGCGGCGACGGCGGCGCGGCGGGCGCGGTAGTCGCTGCTTTGTTCGAGTTCGGCCACCAGGGCATCGATGACGTTGTCGATCACGACCTGGCCGTAAGGGGTGACGTTGCGCCCTTCGGCGCCGTAGAAATTGAGGCGCCGGATATCGAGCGGATCGCGGCCGAGGTTGCGGGCGATTTCGTCGATCACGTATTCGATGGCGATGGCGCCCTGCGGCCCGCCGAAGCCGCGGAAGGCGGTGTTCGACTGGGTGTTGGTCTTGCCGCAGGCGGCGCGGATGTCGACGTCGGACAGGTAGTAGGCATTGTCGAAGTGGCAGACCGCGCGGGTGGCGACGGGGCCGGACAGGTCGGCCGAATAGCCGGCGCGGGTGACCATGTCGACCTTGGCGGCGAGGATGCGGCCATCGAGGTCGTAGCCGACTTCGTAGTCGTAATGGAAGCAGTGGCGCTTGCCGGTGACGAGCATGTCGTCGTCGCGGTCGGCGCGCAGCTTGACCGGGCGTTTCAGTTTGGCCGCGGCGATGGCGGCAGCGGCGCACCACAGCGCCGACTGCGATTCCTTGCCGCCGAAGCCGCCGCCCATGCGCCGGCATTCGACGACGATGTTGTGCGAGTGGACGCCGAGCGCGTGGGCGACGACGTGCTGCATCTCGCTCGGGTGCTGGGTCGAGCACAGCACCAGCATGCCGTGGTCTTCCTTCGGCACGGCATAGGCGATCTGGCCTTCCAGGTAGAACTGCTCCTGGCCGCCGACGTACAGCTGGCCCTTGACGAAATGGGGCGCGCGCTCGAAGGCCTGCTGGTAGTCGCCGCGCGCCAGGCGCATCGGCGGCAGCACGTACGACTGCGCCGCCCTGGCCGCCTGCGGGGTCAGGATGGCCGGCAGGTCCTCGTAGACGACGGCGGCCAGGCGGGCGGCGCGGCGGGCCTGGTCGTGGGTGTCGGCGACGACGATGAAGATCGGCTGGCCGACGTACATCACGACGCCGTCGGCAAAGATCGGATCGTCGTGGATGATCGGGCCGCAATCGTTCAGGCCGGGGATGTCGGCGACGCTGTAGACGGCGCGCACGCCAGGCGCGGCGCGCACGTTCGACAAATCGGCGGTGACGATGCGCGCGTGCGGTTTCGACGACAGGCCGAGCGCGGCGTGCAAGGTGCCCTGCACTTCCGCAATGTCGTCGGTATAAGTAGCCTGGCCGAGCACGTGCAGGGTGGCCGATTCATGCGCGCGCGGCACGCCGACGGCGCTCCACGCGGCAGCTTGCAGGACCGGGACGCCGGCGTCGTTCATGCTGATTCTCCTTCGGCGCGGGCGGCGAAGGCGTTGACCGCGCCGGTGCCGAGCGGCTGTTCGGCTCGTGTCTCGAACCAGAAACGGCGCAGCAGGTTTTGCGCCGTCTTCATGCGGTAGGCGCTGGAGGCGCGCATGTCCGACAGCGGCGCGTAGTCTTCGGCCAGCATCGTCATCGCCTCGCGCAGGGTCGCTTCGCTCCAGCGGCGTCCGGCCAGCAGTGCTTCGGTGCGGGCGGCGCGTTGCGGGGTCGCCGCCATGCCGCCGAACGCGATGCGGGCTTCCAGCACGACGTCGCCGCCGAGGCGGAACGCGAACGCGGCGCACACCGCCGAGATATCCTGGTCGAAGCGCTTGGCCAGCTTGTAGGTGCGAAACTGCACGCCGGCGCGCGGCATCGGCACGCGCACCGCCTGGACGAATTCGCCCGGTCGCAGGTCTTTTTTCTGGTAGCCGAGGTAGAAGTCCTCGAGCGGCATCGCGCGCACGCCGGCCGGCCCGCGCAGCACCAGTTCGGCGCCGAGCGCGATCAGCCACGGCATCGAGTCGCCGATCGGCGAGCCGTTGGCGACGTTGCCGCCGAGGGTGCCGGCATTGCGGATCGGCAGCGAGGCGAAGCGCTGCCACATCTCGGAGAGCTGGTCGGGATAGTGCTTGCAGATGACCTGGTAGGCGTCGTCGAGGGTGGCGCCGGCGCCGACCTCGATCATGCCGTCCGTTTCGGTGATGGCCTTGAGCGCATCGACGTGGCCGAGATAGATGATGTCGCCGATGTCGCGCAGCTGCTTGGTGACCCACAGGCCGATGTCGGTGGAGCCGGCCAGCAGCAGCGCGGCGGGATGGGCGGCGCGCAGCTGGACCAGTTCATCGAGCGTGCGCGGGGCGTGGAAGTGCTGGCCGCCGGCACTGTAGGTGGCCAGGCTGTCGCGCCGCAGCGCGAGCAGCTGGGCGGCCAGCGCGGCGCGGTCGAATTCGACGCGCGGCAGTTCGCCCATGCGGCGGGCGGCGTCGATGATCGGGCGGTAGCCGGTACAGCGGCACAGGTTGCCCGACAGCGCGTCGTCGATCTGGCAGCGGCTCGGCTGCCTGCCGTCCTGTTTCAGGTACATGCCCCACAAGGACATGACAAAGCCGGGCGTGCAGAAGCCGCACTGCGAGCCGTGGCATTCGACCATTGCCTGTTGCACCGGGTGCAGCGCGCCGTCGGCCTGCTGCAGGTCCTCCACCGAGAACAGCGCCTTGCCGTCGAGGGTGGCGGCGAACTGGATGCAAGAGTTGACCGCCTTGAGCGCCAGCGCGCCGTTCTCGAGCGAGCCGATGACGACGGTGCAGGCGCCGCAGTCGCCCTCGGCGCAGCCTTCCTTGGTGCCGGTGCAGTGCAAATCCTCGCGCAGGTGCTGCAGCACGGTGCGGGTTGGCGCCACGTCGCGCAGTTCGCGCAGCTGGCCCTGATAATAGAAACGAATCGGTTCTGACATGCTTGCCTCGGTTTTCTCCCAGCTTCCAAGGTTAACACCGCGAACACCCAAGATTATATTAAATTGCTGATGTCCGTTATATTCATTTTTGCATGATAAACGGATGCGTGGCGCGCCAGTGGTCGGCGATGTCGATGCGGCGCGCGATCCAGACCCGGTCGTGCGCCTGCACGTAGTCGAGGAAGCGCGCCAGCGCGGCGGCCCGCCCGGGCCGGCCGACGATGCGGCAATGCAGGCCGACCGACAGCATCTTCGGCGCGTTCAGGCCGTCCGGGTCGCCCTCGGCGTACAGCACGTCGAAGGCATCCTTGAGGTAGTCAAAGAACTGGGTGCCCGAGTTGAAACCCTGCATGGCGGCGAAACGCATGTCGTTGGTGTCGAGCGTGTACGGAACGACCAGGTGCGGCGTGACCACGCCGTCGTGGGCAACCTGCTGCCAGAACGGCAGGTCGTCGCCGTAATTGTCGGCGTCGTAGGCGAAGCCGCCGTGTTCGACGAGCAGGCGACGCGTGTTGGGCGAATCGCGCCCGGTGTACCAGCCGAGCGGCGCCGCGCCGGTCAGCGCGCGCATGATCTGCACCGCTTCGGCCATGTGGGCGCGCTCGGTGGCTTCATCGATGTTCTGGTACGAGATCCATTTCAGGCCGTGGCAGGCGATCTCGTGGCCGAGCTGGCCGAAGGCGGCGACCGCCTCCGGATTGCGCTGGAGCGCCATCGCCACGCCGAACACGGTGAGCGGCAGGCGGCGCTCCTCGAACAGACGCAGCACGCGCCACAGGCCGGCGCGCGAGCCGTATTCGTAGAGCGACTCCATGCTCATGTGGCGCATCGGGAAGGCGGCCGCGCCGATGATTTCGGAGAGGAAGGTTTCCGACGCCGGGTCGCCGTGCAGCACGTTGTTTTCGCCGCCCTCTTCGTAGTTGAGGACGAACTGCAGGGCGATGCGGGCCTGGCCGGGCCAAGCCGGATGGGGCGGGGTCGGGCCGTAGCCGATCAGGTCGCGCGGATAGTTGACGTCGGTGCTGTCGCAGGTGCTCATCGGCTCACATTCGGGATGGAAGGTATATCCTCCATCATATGATGTTCGCAACGCCAGCGGCGTATGATCTGGACGATACGCATCATCACCGACCACATATAGCAAACCCGATGAGGAAACCCGATGGGAAAACTTAGTACGCACGTGCTCGACACCACTCAGGGCAAGCCGGGCGCCGGCGTGCGCATCGACCTGTACGCCGTGAGCGACGCCGGCCGCACCCTGCTCAAGAGCGACACCACCAACGCCGACGGGCGCTGCGGCGCGGCGCTGCTCGAAGGCGAGGCGATGAAGCCGGGCACGTACGAGCTGGTGTTTGGCGCCGGCGACTATTTTGCCGCGCAGGGCGTGGCGCTGCCGACGCCGCGTTTCGTCGACCAGGTCACGATCGCCTTCGGCATCGCCGACCCGCAGCAGAATTACCATGTGCCGCTGGTGGTGACGCCGTGGTCGTACTCGACCTACCGGGGCAGCTAAAACGGCAGTGCAGCGCAGCGCCGCCTGCTTGTAATTGTTGGTATCATCGACCTACCCAGCATGGGAGCGCGCATGGCCTTGCACATCGTTCACTTCATCGGCCCGATCAATCACAGTTCGGCGTGCACGGTGCGCAACCTGTGCCTGCAGGCGCTGCAAAGCGGCGCCACCGAAATCGCCCTGCACATGTCGACCGAGGGCGGCAACATGACCGCCGGTTTTGCCCTGTATTTCTTCCTGAAATCGCTGCCGCTGCCGTTGACTACCCATAATATCGGCAGTATCGAATCGGTCGGGGTGGTGATCTTCCTGGCCGGGCAACAGCGCTACGCCTGCCCCGGCACGCGCTTCCTGGTCCATCCGCTGCACTGGGGCTTCGGCAACCTGGTGGCGGCCGACCACGCGCGCGTGACCGAGTGGCGCGAATGCCTCGACTTCGATGCCGAGCGTTACGCGCGCATCTTCGACGAGGCCACCCGCGCCGGTGCGGCAGCGGGCGACATCCGCGCCCACCTGCTGGGCCATGCGCGGCTGTTCGATGCCGACCAGGCGCTGGCGGCCGGCATCATCGACCAGGTGGTGCAGGCCAGGCTGCCGGCGGCCGGCGCCGCGTCGCACTGGTGGAACGGCTAGCCGGCGGCGTAACAAACCGGCCATATTGGCCGCCGCGTTTCCGATTAACAACGAAATCCGCTCACAACTTTATCGGAAAGTCACCAATTCTAACAATTTGCTTGCGGAAACTATCGGTCGCTATCTACAATAAATTCATCACCTCCGCCGGCCCAAACCAAGCCCGGCGTCCTTCCCGAATTCACCCCTCTTCACTAAGCGGCGCCGCCGCCAAGGCCTCCCCATGCATACTCGTTTCATTGTTTCCCTTTTGACGTTGCCGCTGGCGCTGTCCTGCGCCTACGCTCAAGAAACCAGCAGCGCGCCGACCGTGGCCATCAGCGGTTTCGGCACCGCGGCCATGACCATGAGCGATACCGACAAGGCGGAATTCGCCCGGCCGAACCAGGCCAGCGGCGTCGGCAAGACGGCGCGCCCGGGTGTCGATTCCAATTTCGGCGTGCAGGCCAACATCGGCGTCAACGCCTGGCTGTCGTTCACCGCCCAGGGCCTGGTGCGCAAGGATGCCGAGGATGATTTCGGCGCCGAACTGGCGTGGGCGTTCGCCAAGGCCAAGGTGTCGGAGAAGCTGTCGATCCGGGTCGGGCGGATCGGCCTGCCGGTATTCATGATTTCCGACTACCGCAACGTCGGCTACGCCAACACCATGCTGCGGCCGCCGGGCGAGATGTATGCGCAGGTGGCCATGAACAGCCTGGACGGCATTGACGCGACCTGGCAGGAAAACATCGGCGACACGACGATCTCGGCCCAGCTGGCGTTTGGCGGCAGCCGCAACGGCATCGCCAGCGGCACCGGCGTGCTGCACCTCGACACGCGCGGCACGACGGCGCTGAACCTGGTGGCCGAACACGGTCCGCTGACGGTGCGTTTCGGGCGCGCCGACACCACCCTGACGGTGAACGACTCGAGCCAGCTCAATTCACTGCTGAGCGCGCTGCGCGCCACCGGCGCCGGCTACGGTATCACGCAACTGGCGCCGCTGGCGAACGCGCTGTCGGTCGACAAGAAGAAGGCGTCATTTACCGCTGTCGGGCTGGGGCTGGACTGGAAGAACCTGGTGGTGCAATCCGAATATGCCCGGCGCAAGACCGACAGCTACGTCAACGCCACCGATTCCTGGTACGTGATGGCCGGCTACCGGATCGACAAGTTGCTGCCCTACTATAACCATGCCGAGACCAAATCGGTCGGTCACGTGGCCAACACCGTGCCGGCGGCCTGCCCGGCTGGCTACCCGGCCGCCTGCACGCCGACCTTGCAGGCGCTGTCGGCCGGCGTGAACGCGCTCAACGCCGGCGTCACCCAGAGCACCGACACGATCGGCGTGCGCTGGGACTTCTACCGCTCGCTGGCGCTGAAAGTGCAGATCGACCGGGTGCGTCCGAGCGGCAGCGCCGGCCAGCTGCTGCACGCCGCGCCCGGCTTCACCGGCCCCGTCACCGTCGGCGCCGTTGCGCTCGACTTCGTATTCTAAGGAGCGACGATGAACACGCTACTCAAAGGCATCAAAGGCATCCTCGTCGCCGGCCTCGCGACCGGCCTGGTCACCGCAGCGCTGCCGGCGGGCGCCGAAGTGGTCGCCGTGGTGGGCGCCAAGAGTCCGGCGGCGACCATGACGAACGACCAGGTCGCCCAATTTTTCCTCGGCAAATCGACCTCGATGACGCCGATCGACCAGCCCGACGGCTCCCCCGTGCGCAACGAGTTCTACAAGAAAGTGGCCGACAAGGAAGCGTCGCAGGCGAAGGCGCTGTGGTCCAAGCTGGTGTTTACCGGCAAGGCGACGCTGCCCAAGGAAGTGGCCGGCAGCGCCGAGGTCAAGAAGGCGGTGGCGGCCGATCCGAAAGCCATCGGCTACATCGAAAAGAGCGCGGTCGACGCCACCGTCAAAGTGGTGCTGACGGCGCCGTAAGCGAGCGGCGCCGCGCGCGCCAAGTGCAGTATCGGGCCTGCCTTGCCGCGTTGCGGCGCGGCGGGCCCGTCCACCATCAGGAAGCACGATGAACATCAAGCACAGGATTTGGGCATTGCCGGTCATCTCGACCATCATCTTCGGCCTCGGCGTGGCTGCCAGCGCGGCCATCGCGACCGGGGCGCTCAGTTCGATCCGCACCACCGAACAGGTCGACTATCCGCTGCTCGACGCCGCCAAGGGGATCACGCTCGACGTCGGCGCGGTTGCCGATGCGCTGCGCGACGCCGTCAGCGAGGGCGACAAGTCGCGCATCACCCAGGTCGGCGAGCAGGCCGGCAAGCTGCGCGCCAAGCTGGCCAAGTTCGGCGCCATCGATGGCCAGGGCGCCAACGGCGCGCGGCTGGCGCAGGAATTCGACGCCTACTATGCGCCGGCGCTGTCGGCCGCGAAGATCATGCTGGAGATGGAAAAAGGCGATGCCCAGGCCACCGTGGCGCGCATGCAAGGCACCCTGGCCACGCTCAACAAGGATCTGGCCAAGACCAATGAAGCGGCGCAGCTGCAGTTCAAGGCGGGCATCGCCACCAGCGAAGCGAGCGTGCGCAAGGTGGTCAGCGCGATGGTGGTGACGGCGCTGATCGTCGTTGCCAGCCTGGTGCTGGTGTCGTTCTTCGTGGTGCGGGCGATCTGGCACCAGCTCGGCGGCGAGCCCGAATATGCGCGCCAGATTGCGCGCGCGGTGGCCGACGGCGACCTGTCGATGGAGATCGCCACCGAGCCGAGCGACAGCACCAGCCTGCTGGCGGCGCTCAAGGAGATGCGCGCCAAACTGGGCACGATGGTCGCCGAGATCAAGGGATCGGCCGAAACGATCCAGACCGCCAGCGCGGAAATCGCCAGCGGCAATGCCGACCTGGCCAGCCGGACCGAATCGCAGGCGGGCAGCCTGGACCAGACCTCGCGCGCGATGGAAGCGCTGACCGGCACGGTTCGCCAAAACGCCGGCAACGCCAGCCTGGCCAACCAGCTGGTGATCGACGCGTCCAGCATCGCCACGCGCGGCGGGCAGGTAGTGCAAGGGGTGGTGGTGACGATGGGCGACATCAACAGTTCGGCAAAGAAGATCGTCGACATCATCTCGGTGATCGACGGCATCGCCTTCCAGACCAATATTTTGGCGCTCAATGCGGCGGTGGAAGCGGCGCGCGCCGGCGAGCAGGGGCGCGGTTTTGCGGTGGTGGCGGCCGAAGTGCGCAACCTGGCGCAGCGCAGCGCCAGCGCGGCCAAGGAGATCAAGCAGTTGATCGGCGATTCGGTATCGAAGGTCAACACCGGCACGGCGCTGGTCGACCAGGCCGGCGTGACGATGGGGCAGATCGTCGAATCGGTGCGCAAGGTGGCCGACATCATGATCGAGATCAGCGCCGCCAGCCAGGAGCAGAGTGCCGGCATCGAAGACATCGGGCGGGCGATCGTCAGCATGGACGAGATGACGCAGCAAAATTCGGCGCTGGTCGAGCAGGCTTCGGCGGCGGCCGAATCGCTGTCCGAGCAGACCACCCAGCTCGGCCACGCGCTGGCCGTGTTCAAGCTGGCCGAGCCGGTGCCGCACCGGCCGCAATTGCGCCACGGCTAATTACCCGCTGGGGTCAGGTCTGACAATCGGACATTTTGCTGGGGTCAGGTCTGACATTCGGACAACTTGGCGGGGTCAGGTCTGACAATCGGACATTCTGGCCACTGCTGAGCGCTGATGTAGTAATCGAATGCAACATCGTCGATCGTGAACCGGACGAGACAGCGTAAATCGCGCGAAAAATGTCCGAATGTCAGACCTGACCCCAGAAA